>JAWOHP010000033.1:0-15364 GCA_046485065.1 Desulfobacterales bacterium
CCTGCCTGCACTCGGCAGACAGGTGGCCGTTACCTGTTACGGTCATCGGCGTCCCCGCCTGTACCGCAAGGGCAGCATGGCAGGTTGTGGTTAACGAAAGGTTAGCGCGCACCATAGCCTGTTCTAATCTGAGGTCGGAGAATCTTTCACCCTTTGGAGTTTCCATCCAAATTCTGCCCCCACCTCCGCCGCAGCATAGACTGTCTTTCAGAGCATCAGGCATCTCCCTGAGCTCCAATCCGGGTATTTTCTTTAAAACTTCCCGGGGTTCCTCATATATGCCGTTATGCCGGCCCAGGTAACAAGGGTCATGATAAGTAACTTTCTTTAAATATTCATTGGTAGGCTTAAGCCTTCCATTATTAATAAGCTCAAATAAAAATTGTGAAATATGAACTACCTCGAAGTTCACCCTGAATTCGGGGTATTCATTTTTGAAGGTATGGTAGCAATGAGGGGAAGAAACAAGGATTTTCTTCACACCGTTATCGATAAAAGTTTTGATGTTTTCCCTGGCCAGGCGTTTGAAAACTTCCTCATCGCCTGTTTTACGGATGCTTTCTCCGCAGCAGTTCTCCTTGGCGCCCAGTATCCCGAAATCTACTCCCGCCCGGTTGAGAATATCGGCTGTAGCCCTTGCAACCTTTTTTAATCTTGAGTCATAGCAAAGATAGCAGCCGGGAAAATACAGAATTTCCATACCCTCGGCAAAAGTCTTTACGGAAAGACCTTCTGCCCAATTGGCCCTGTTTTTACGGGCTTCATTCAGGGGATTGCCCTCCCCAACAAGGCTTCCGCTTATGCTGCGTATAGGTTTGACAGAATTAGGGAAAACCCCGTATTCAGTCGCAATCCTGCGCAAGGCTACTCCGGATTCAATCTGTTTTACGTCCCTGGGGCACTGCTGGGGACATCTTCCGCAGGTGGTACAACGCCAGATATCTTCACTTTCTATATCAGTCATACCGAACGAAGCTTCACGGACAATCTTGCGCATACTAAAAGTTCTAACCCTGTTCCACGGGCAAACCGTATCGCATAAGCCGCATTGAAAGCATAATTTGAAGGCTTCTCCACCGTTCGCCTTTATGACATCTACGATCTCTTTGAAGTCGGCAACATTCTCCACTGTCTCTCTCAATCCTCTTTTTTCGACTTATGGTTTGAAACTCCCCGCCGCAAAGCGGACGGAGAATCTTCGACCGTAAGGAATATATCTTTTTTAATGCGCTCGCTATTTCGGTTCAGCCCTTCTTGGAAATTGACATCCGGGCAACGGTTTCCATTATCCTGTCCAATCCATGCTTGTTCACCAACGATTCCAATCCGGTCTCCAACTCCTCCACGTTCACTTCTTCTTCCGCCTCCTCTTCCCTTTCTTCGTAGACCAGGGCGTCAGTTAAACACCACTGAACACACAATGGCTCAGATAAAGGGGGATCGCTTTCACACATATCGCATTTCAGAGGAAGTCCTGAATCGGGTTCTTTGAAAAGATCTCTGGATGGACAGGAAGCCCTGCAAAAGGCGCACTCTTCGTATTCCTTTCCGTCGATTGTGTATTTATCCCGGCCCATACATTCGGCTTTGGCATATTCACCCGCATATACGGGAACATATATATCTTTCAGGGGGTCGCGAATCACCCGGATACGGGATCTCGCCGGATTGTTGCTGCTGTACTTCGGTGCAGCGTGAAAAGCGGAGCAGGCCACCTCACATGCCCGGCAGCCGTTGCATTTATCAACATCAACTTTTATTGTTTTAACTATTTTCTTTTTTTTTTCACCCATGACGCCACCTCTTCACTTTATTTCATCTCATTTTCCACTGAAGTCTCTTTGGAAGGTGCATCACTATTATCTGAATAGACCCCCCTCTTTTCGAAGTCTTCGAATACGTAGTCCAGCCCCAATTCGTGCAGGGACTCTTTTGTGGGAATACCCTCATTATTCCATCCCTTGAATTTGTAGTACGTATCCAGGAGCTCCTTCTCAAGTTCGGGGAATCTTTTCTTCCAATGGTTCTCGGGAGGCTTCTCATCTTTTCTCCTCATGCCTCTTCTTGTATTATTGGCCCTGACCAGAGTCCGGTATCTCCTGACTGCTTGAGTCAGTTTTTCTTCATCCATATCGATCCCGGCGCCTGAGGATATAAATTTCGGGTAATTGTGTATATGATAGGGAGGCTTCAGGGGAAATGATGACAAACCGGAGCACATCCCGAGGGCATCGTCGATGTAGTGCATCTTCTCCTGCCAGTCAACAATGTCACAACACATTTGGACAGTAGGGTAATAGGGCATTGATTTTTCTCCGCGTGGTTCCCAGTCAAGAAAATATTGCTTAAACTTTTCATCAGGAACCTGGATCCAATCCTTCACAAACGCTTCTCTCTCCTCCATCGTCAAGAAAGGCGCCTGGGGGAACTGCCCTTCAATCTGGGTAATATTTATCTTCTCGCCTGTAGCATACATGAGAAAATATATTGGGTTCAGCAT
Organism: Desulfobacterales bacterium; assembly: GCA_046485065.1. Lineage (GTDB taxonomy): Bacteria > Desulfobacterota > Desulfobacteria > Desulfobacterales > RPRI01 > RPRI01. The sequence goes on from JAWOHP010000033.1 coordinate 2,501, forward strand.
TGATAGCTTAAGCGGCAGCTGCTCATGTTTTTTTATATTGTTATGAGCATATGCTTCAGCGCCCTTTCCAATCTGCCGGGCCGCCCAGTATGTGCCGTTGGCCAAAACATCTCCGATCCCTTCCCGCCGGACAATTCTGTCCAGTAACCAGTAAAATCTCCCCTCGTTATCGGACGGCATTCCTGGGAAATCATTGTCGGTTAAAATGCCTTTTTCATAAAGTTCAAGGGCAAAAGCCATGACTTGCGGCGTTGAAAACCCGTCCACACCATACTCCGTGGCGCTTTGAGCGATATTCAGACCAAATTCCAGGTCGGAAAAAGCCGCCATTGTATAAGTAAGTTTCGAGAAGCATTTCATCATGTATGTCGGAAGTCCGGGAGGGGAAATGGTTGCTCCGCATTTCATCGGACAGTTATAGCAACTTATTAACCGGGTCCGCATAGTTTCCAGGGTCTTCATCCACTCTTTTGCGATTTCTTCGTTCCAAAAATCTTTTCTGCGGACGCGGGAATTTCCCCACATGAAATTCTCTGTGTGCCACTTCTCATCATGGACTTTCATCTCCTGCGGTGACCCAAGTCCGGCCAAAATCGGCATGACTCCCGGAATCGGGTTGTTTTCCCTGTGTTTTATATATTTCAGTACTTCATTGCAAAGCTCCATGAATTCATCCGGTCGGGCAATGTTGACGTCCTTTGTTCCACGAACAACTATCGCTTTTAACCCTTTGTCTCCCATAACTGCGCCTATTCCGCCCCGGCTGGCGCTTGACCTGCCCTGCTCTATGGATGCAAAATAAACCCTGTTTTCACCGGCCAGGCCGATGGCAGCAACCTGGGCTTTCGGCTCTTTCAACTCATTCCTGATAAGTTCTGCAGTTTCAACGGCGCCCTTACCCTTCAAATGAGATGCATCGCGTATTTCTACTTTGTCATTGTTTATCCACAAATAGACCAGATCAGGGGATTTGCCGCGAAGGATTACTTTGTCATAACCGGCATACTTCAATTCCGGCGCCCAAAATCCCCCCATCATAGAAAATGCCATTAACTCTGTCTGTGGAGAGATGGTAGAAACAATGGTGCGGTTACAACCGGTTGCAGGTGTGCCGCATAAAAGACCGGCGCTGAATATGAGCAGATTATCAGGATCAAACGGTTTACTTTCAGGGGGAACCCTGTCCCACAATATCTTGGCATTAGTCCCCAGTCCTCCCAGATAAAGTTCGGTGTCTCTCGGGTCGGTTGCCACCCTCTCAATGTTGCCCCGGGTCAGATCAACTTCTAGATTAAACCCTGTTTCTGCATATCTCATTTTTTTACCCCTTCCAGATTTCCTGAAAACGTGGCATCCTCAATTTATGCCGTGAGTTCAGGGAATAAAGCATTTAATACTTAACCGAAACAGCGAAACCTCTTCATAACATTTAATTTATCGCCATGTCGGGATATGACAAACGCGAGTTATACAATCAACTTATTCTTTTCTTGAAACCTTTGCATAACGTCTGAACTCTTGTCATGTCGGGTATGGACACGCATACCTTCCGTATGAATCCGGCCATATCCTTCGTCAACGGCGGCATATCCGCATCCATTATATCCAAACAGCCCCCATGGATAGACAGTCACGAAGCCGTCTACAGTATCCGCCTGTACAGTCTTTTGTAGTTTGTCAGGGGGCGTTCTCGAAGGCTTACAATAAATTTCATGCGGTATGAATGCGTACCCATACTCCGACATGACAATAACCGGTTATTCAAAGCTCTCTTCTTACGATAAAAAAGATTAACAAGTCAGTACAATGTGATTAAAATATAGCTACATCATAATTGCGTGTCAAGAAAAAAATCGTTATACGAACCGGCTGTTTACTGATTTTCCGTGCCTGTTTCCCATATCATTCGTACCAGGTGACGATTTCCTGCAAATCCGCCCTCCGGGTCCTGAATGAATTTGCCGGAGAAGACTCATCAGCATATCCTAGGGAAATGCCCAGAAGAATTTCTTTTTCCTCTGATATATTGAGTACCTGCGCAATATCCTCTTTATAGGCCGTTATCAGCCCGATGGGGCAGGTCGCCAGACCCTTCGCATGTGCCGCCAGCAACAGGTAAGAAACAGCAAGCCCGACATCCAGATAGCGAACCACCGGGAACAGTTTGTCAATGACCAGAATAATGGCTACAGGTGCGCCATAAAATGAACAGCTCCCCTCTTCGATAAACTGGTTAAACGTCATCCCTAAAGTTGATATTTCCGGCTCCATGACAGCCATTGCCTCCGCAGCGCGCCTGCTGATTTTTTCAGGCAAGGGCTTCTCCGTACCAGGCCCGCACCTGACCATTCGTTCTGACCTGGCCTTGAGCAGTCTCCTCACCAGTCGAGCCTTCTCCTCCCCGTGGGTTATGATAAATTCCCAAGGCTGAAGATTTATCGCCGAAGGTGCCAAGGAAGCACAGGCCAATATCTCTTCGATATCACGCCTGGAAACCGCTTTAGCAAGATAAGCCCGGGTACTTTTTCTCTGTTGCATAGCCTCAAGAATATCCATATATTATTTCTCCTGTATAAAAATATATTCCGGATTGTAAAATAAATGGTTATATATGAACAGTGTCATCCGGAACAAAAAAAGGGGACAGAAAAGGGTCCATTCCGGATAAACACAGTTTAATTTAACATCTTGGAGGAATTATGGAAAGAGCTTTGTTATGGTTTAAGTGCGCCGCCATGCACGATCCAGTCCGACCGGTCCTGAAAAGGCCTTCGGCTATCGGCTGGGAGGCTAAATTCCGCCGGATCGATCTGGTTATAGAGCGACCATTGAGAGGAGAGGAATTGCTCTCCCGTATGAATGGCTGGTTCACAGTTGATGTTAAAAAAGTAATAGAAATCGTTCGTCAGCACGGAAAACTTAAATTGCTCGACGACTATCATCTGGTGGTAGAAACGACGGGTGAGGCAGAGATGACCAGTCTGACAGTACAACTGGCAGAAGCCTTTGGAGAGGAAATGGGGCTGGAGCGCTTCACTAAAAAGAAGCTGGTTTGAGATTGTAATTATATTGACACACAAATACCGTTTTCATATACTCCCGCGACCCAAAAGCAGGTTATTATAACCATATAATATATCAAATGAATAGAACGCGAGCCGGAACCGGTGAACAAGTCGCAAAGTGTTATCAGGGGAATCGGTGAGCTAAGGACATTTACATAAATGATTATCGACTGCCACACTCACCTGTTTTCCTCCAGGATAATCGCAAACGTCTCCGCCAAATCCGCAATGGTGAAAAAAATTAAGCTGGATACCTCATTTGCCAAAGGGCGTACAAATATTTCCGCACTGGAGAAAGACTGCCGTTCATCAGGTGTTGATGCCTGCCTTATCCTTCCTACGGCAAACGTGGCAGATGTAAGAAAAATTAATTCGTCATTTATTGATCTATCCGCAGAATCAGACTTCCTTTTTACCGCCGGCACCCTCCACCCGTTCTCAAAAGACAACAGGCAAGAACTTTTGCGTTTGCAGGCGCAAGGGGTCCGGGCGATAAAACTCTGTTCTTTTTCACAGGGTTTTTCTTTATCAGCGCCGGAAACACTAGACCTTTTTAAACTCATCGAAACATTAAATGTTTCAGGAAACGGAAGATTTTTTGTGATTCTCGACACCTTCTCTTTCGCGCATGAATATTTCGGGACGTCTCGCCTTCATACCACCACACCCTTACTTCTGGGAGAAATCGCAAGAAAATATCCGGATATTGATTTTGTCGCAGCGCACATGGGAGGTCTGACCGCTCCCCCTGAAGAAATATTTAAACACCTCTTACCCTCAAAAAACCTCTATCTCGACACATCAAATGCAGCACATACCCTATCAGGGAAGGAATTTATCCGCCTGCTTGAAACTCACGGACCGGAACATATTCTCTTCGGAACCGACTGGCCGTGGTTTGACCATAAAAAAGAGATCGATATTATCGGAAGGCTGCTTGATCTGGCCGGATACAATAGCGAAGAAAAAGAAAAGGTCTTTCACCGAAACATTGCCAATCTTCTTGGTATTGTGTAACCTTCTAACCACAATATAAATGACCCGGAAGGAAAGCCAATGGAAAAATTCAAGGTCCCGGAAGGCGAAATTACTGACCGAAGGAAAGCAATACAAAAGGAAATGAGGGAACATAACATTGATGGAATCTTTATCAGTCAGAGAGTCGATCAATTTTACTTTACCGGCACGGCTCAGAACGGTTATTTCTATATGCCTGCCAAAGGAGAACCGATTTTATTCATTAAAAAATATCTCCCGAGGGCACTGGAAGAATCTCCTTTAAAGAATATAATCGGGATCAATTCCATAAGGGAAGTTCCGGGGCATATTATCGACTTTTACGGAAGTTTTCCGAATGTATTGGCGTTTGAGTTTGATGTTTTACCGGTAAAAGCTTTCCATTTTTACAGAACTCTCTTTCCGGCAAGAGATTTTATTGACGCCTCTCCATCGATCCTTGCAGTAAGAATGATAAAGTCAGGCTGGGAAATAGAGCAGATGGAGAGGACTGCCGAAATGTCGGGTCTGACTTTTGATTATATGAAAACAATTATCCGTCCGGGTCTGACTGAAATGGAATTTGCCGGCATGTATGAAGCCTTTGCGAGAAAGCTGGGTCACGGCGCCGGACTCAGAATCCGGGATTATCTGACGGAAGGATACACCTGGCATGTATTGAGCGGCAAAAGCGGGGGTATGATCGGACTCCTTGACTCACCGGCCAGCGGCGAGGGCACGTCTGCCGCCTTTCCCTGCGGCGCAGGAAACAAGCTCCTCGCAGCAGATGAACCGATAATGATCGACCTTTCAACCGTAATGAACGGCTACCATATGGATGAGACCAGAATGTTTGCAATCGGGTCGATGCCTGAAAGTGCCCTGAAGGCCTGCCGGACTGCTATTAAAATTCATGACTCCGTTCTGGAAAAAGTGAAGCCGGGAATAACTGCCGGTGAACTCTTCCTGCACGCCGAATCCATGGCCGGATCTCTCGGCTATGCCGAATATTTTCTAGGGCCGCCGGGATACAAGGTTTCTTTCATCGGACACGGGATTGGATTGGAGTTGATAGAGCATCCTGTTATAGCAAGGGGCAGGAAGGAGCAATTACAATCGGGAATGGTTTTTGCTCTTGAGCCGAAAATGGTATTTATGAATGAATTTTCGGCAGGCATTGAAAGCGTTTTTACAGTTACGGAAACAGGAGCGCGTCTTATAAGCAGGGTGCCCGCGGATATTTTTATCTGCTGAAAATCCGCCGCGGCAAAGCCCTGAACAGAGCCTCACCGCCAACATGTGTCTTCTGCGTCAAAAGTCAAAAGATCAATGATCCAGATCTTGCGCTAAAATAAATCCGGAGACTGTTACCCAATGCTAAAACGCATAGTGCAACAGGAATAAAAGGCAAGATCATGGCACAGGCCGCATACAGCCATCTCGGCATCTTTCAGATCTGTCCCCGAGACCGCGAATTTCCGGCTGAAATCACTCTCGGGTAATATGAATACCAATAAAACATGGGATAAAATGCCCGTTTATAGTCTCCTTTTCTCAAAAAAAATGAACAACCCGATACCGGAAAGCACAAAAACAGGAATAACAATCCAGTGACTTATGCCCAACACTCCCGGAACCGTGATTTTACCGAGGTCACCCATTGTCAGCAGAGTCGTTTTCATAAATGGGAAAACCTCGGCATACAAAGCCCCTCCGGCAAGCATTCCAAGAACGCCCCATATACCATCCCAACGGCCTTCCCCTATGGCGCCAATGGATGTTGCAGGGCAATAACCTAGAAGGCCCCAACCGATTCCAAAAAGCAATCCTCCGGTTATTGTTGCACCTAATATGGTAGGTTTTATTGACAGCTTGGCAAGTCCCATGTCGCTAAGAAGATATATCCCCGCTGCTCCGACAAAAATAGCGGTGAGCATGAATTTCAAAATCGTCATATCAATTAAACGCAATGCTCCAATCTGTTTGTCATACCGCAGAACCTGACCTCTCTGCATAAAAAAACCGAAAAGCACACCGGTTATAAGTCCATATATCAGCACATTCATTATTTTTTACCTCCCATGTATAAAAGATTTGCACTGATCATTCCGCCGATAAAAAAACAAATAAGCGCAAGTAATCCGCTAACTGCCAGCTGAGCCAGACCGCTCATTCCGTGACCGGAAGGTCAGCCGTCTGCAAGGCGCGCACCGAACATCGCCACAGTGCCTCCAATAAAGGCTACAATACCTCTTTGTATAATACCTGAGCCGAATTTTTCATGCCACATGTCGGGAACAGCCTGTGCTTTGAATGTACCGGACATCTTTGCAGCAATCAGGGAGCCGAAAAAAACTCCTATTACAAACATCCACTGCCAATCAATTTTAGGGGCTGTCTTTTTAAAATATTCAAGATGGGAAACACGTTCAGCGTTGAATACCTTTTCGATAAATCCGGCAGATCTCACAAACGAAGTGGAAGCGCCGAAATAATTACCGGTAATCCATACCGATAATACCAGTACAAGGCCGGCACAGGCGCCTGCAACATATGGGCTCCAGTATTTTTTTTCCTTATCTTTCATCTGCATTCCTCCTTAACTTTTTTAGCGGAATTATAGGAGACGTTCACCAATATATAAGTTGACTATATTTCCAAACTCAAATTTTGTTCTTCTGCCAGTATGCGACCTCGTCCAACCGACATGCTCACTGCCGATTGAGTTATATTCAATAATCCGGCCAGTTCAAGCTGCTTCATATTCAGATATTCCGTTGCCCAGTAACAGAGCAGATCCCGCGCACCGGATGATTTGCGTCTCTTTCCCGAACGGATTATCTCGTCCGATGTTATCCCGGTAACTCTGGCAATCCGCTCAATCAAATCCTTTAAATCATATCCCTCTGCCTTGAGTTGATATTTGCGTACCATAAACTCATTCGCCTGTGATAAAACTGACTGAACAAAATTTCCATCTCCCAATATTCTCTCATCACCTTTCTGATAATCACCACTTCGCCGAAGTGCCTTAACACCTGTCCATCCTCCCTGACTTCGTAATAAACCCCCTCCCACCAACTCTGGTCGCCTGCCCTGGTCGACAGCTTTCCGGACAAATTCAGTATAACCTCTCCTGCCAGATTTCGTATCCTCGCCAAACAGATTTAATACGTATTCCATATCCTGCCAGTCATTTTTAATAATTCCAATTAGTACACCATGACCGCAATAATTATATCGGCCCAATGATCTGTAATCCGAAACTATACCGGCACGTAAAGGATTTAAATGAATATAACGGATCAGTTCTTTGATATAGAGATCTTCCTGACACAAAACCGATTTGTACCGGTTCTGAAAGAGATGACCAAAGCGTTTGTGGCGGCGGTTATAATTGACCGCATAACCGGTTAGGAGTCTTCTCATAACAATTGAGACCGGTGTGTTTCCTGTGCGAAGCAGCAGATGAAAGTGATTGGGCATCAATGCCCATGCATAACAGGCTGTTTTGGTATTGTTTAATACTGCTCCTAGCCTGTTTAAAAAGCTCTTGTAATCCTCATCATCGGAAAATATGGGTGCTCTGTTTATTCCCCGTGCGATCACGTGATGAACTGCATCTGCAGCATCTATCCTGAATTTTCTCGGCATACTTCCTTTTATCATCCTTTAATATCGATGTCAATTTATATATTGATGAACGTCCCCTATAATCCATATAAAAAAAGTACAATAATCCCCTTGACAAAAAACACAGAATGATTAATTTTTTTTCAAAAATCAGTGCATACTATTGATATTATACATAATTATTTTTTAAATCTTTATTAACGTTATTATTTTTGAACCGCAACAGCAAACGCATTCCACGTTGCTTGCTGCGGGGAAGATTTAATGAAGAGGTGAAAAAAAGCATGAGAAAGAAGAATCGGGAGAACACTATCATCGCATTGAAAGCTCATTCGGATATTATCAGAGAACAATAAATCTGCCGACGGATGTCGATTATACCAATGTGGATGCCACATACAGAAACGGCATCTTGAAATTAAAGCTGAAAAAATTAAAAGAGGCTGAAACCAGGATGATCAGAGTAAAAACGGGTTGATGATGATCTCCTGCTCGAAATCATAAAAAACATCTAATGGAAGGAGGGATTGATTATGTTTATTCAAAGACCATTTTATTTTCCTGACATGACTTTAAGAGGCGCTTTCAGCGAACTGGATCGGTTGCGACAGGATATGGATCGCTTTATGGAAGGTTCTGGCGGCAGATATTTCAAGCTTCCTACCGCAGGAGTTTTCCCCCTGATAAACCTGACCGATGACAAGGATGGCTATTTTGTCCGGGCTGAACTCCCCGGCTTAAAGGCAGATGAACTCAATATTTCTGCAACCGGTAATACCATTTCCATCAGCGGCGAACGTAAGATAGTAAGCGAGGGCGAAGATGTTCGTTATTACCGGAGAGAACGTGAAGCCGGATCGTTTAACCGCATCATCAGTTTGCCCGGAGATGTGGATTCGGACAAGGTGGAAGCAACATTAAAGGATGGGATACTTACTGTACGTATTCCAAAAGCTGAAAAAGCCAAACCGAAACAGATTACCGTAAAGTAATCCGATTGAAAGAAAGGAGGGATGAAAAATGACGGATACTTCTGGAAAAGAATTACAGGCAAGACAAAAAACAGAGGTCGGTACACCAGCTGAACAGACTTCACCGGGGGCGGTTTTTGTGCCTGCTGTTGATATATTCGAAACAGAAAAAGAAATTACCCTTCTGGCTGATTTGCCGGGTGTAAAATCTGATGATCTTAAAATCGACCTGCACGACAATGTTCTGAGTATAAGCGGCGACATCGCGCCGTTTGAAGGACCCGATGAGAAAGATATCCTGATTGAATATGAGATCGGTAAATATTACAGGCAGTTCACATTATCGGAAGTAATTAATCAAAATAAAATCGACGCGCGGCTGGAAGATGGCGTATTGAGGCTTGTTCTGCCAAAATCCGAAAAGGCCGTTCCGAAAAAAATCACGGTTAAAGCGGCTTGATACAAAGGGCCGGAGATCCCTGATTAATAGATTTCCGGCCCAAAATTCTTTTAAATTTTTTAATTTAAATATCCTAATTATTGTCCATCCGGAAACAAAAACAGGATTCATTTAAGTTTTCAATTCGGAAATAGGCAATTTTGGGCAAACTCAAGGAAATCAAGGGATTGCGCGGAGACGTACATAAAGTACGTCGCACAAGAAATCCAGCAGATTGACACAGAGATCGCTCAAAAGGGCCATTTCCGGATGAAAACTAATTACTGCATCGGTAAAAAGATCTTCTGACAGGATAATAGAGAACATGCCTAAAAGCTATTATTCTATTCTCGGCGTTTCATCGGGCGCTTCACCTGATGAAATCAGGTCGGCCTACCGCCGGCTTGCCAAAGAGTTTCATCCTGACCACTTTGAAGGCGGCAGCGCGCATTTCAGGAATATCCAGGAAGCATATTCTGTTTTAGGAAATGCCCGGAAACGAATGGAATATGAACAGTCCCTCGCAAAGATACCAATAATAAGGCATGCTGGGAAAATCAGCCATCCGGAACCTGAACCCCTTATTCCGGAACAAGGGGCGGTTGATATGGGAGAAATTTGGTTGAAAGGATCTTTCCGGACATTTACTCCGTCATTTGACGAATTTTTCGAATGGCTGTCGAACAATTTTTCCGGCACGGACCGACCCAAATCCGGGCGGGTTCAAAACCTTACAATAGAGATTCCACTTTCAAGGTATCAGGCACTTCGGGGAGGAAGCGCCAATGTCATGGTTCCGGTTCAAGCTGTCTGCCCAATCTGCAGAGGTACGGGTGAAACTGGTTATTATGAGTGTTACCGATGCGCCGGTGCGGGCGCAATTTCAGGAGAGATGCCCATTTCAATAAAATTTCCATCTTTCTTGGGCCGGGATAATACTGTAGTGGTCCCCCTTGAACGATTCGGGATAAGGAATACGCACATGACCGTGTTGTTCAGGGTCACCGACACATATTAGACCTGTATACTTCTATCGCTCATTCATACTTAAATTATGCGGAAGATAACAATCGAGGCAGGGCTTTTTGAAATGCCCTGCCTCGATTTGTTTATAAAAACAGATACAGTACGGATTATTTCTTGGGTTTTCCCATGACTTCCGCAAACATATCCATATCCCAGGTCTTCATGTCCGCTATATTCTGGCGGAACTTGATAAAATCGACAGTGTCCTGGCCGGTTATCTTTTTTGTGTTGAAGGCGCCGAAACCAAGGAATGCTTCACCGCCCATATTGGCTGCAAGCCAATGCCGGTGAGCGTTTTTCATAGTATCCCAGAAGAACTTTTTCTTCTGACGAATGCTGTCGACCGACTCTATAAGGCATCCGGGGAAAAGGTTTGAAAAAGTCCAGACAACTTTGTTTACTTCCTTGTCGAGAAGCTCAAAGTCGGCATTGGGCTGATGAATTTTAACCAGTTCCCGGGCTTCTTTCAGGGCATCTCCTTTTTTGTATTCGCCATAGACTATCTCGCCATCTTCAATATACTTGTCAGTGATGATCATCGGGTTGCGCACCCATTTGCCGTCTATCTTAAGGACTGGCACGCACTTACTGATAAGGTTTTTTGCCTTCATCTTGTAGGCCGACCACATCTCACAGGAAACGCAGTTCCACATGGCGTCTTCTATGGAAAGATACCACGGCAGAAAGTCGGAGGCGCCTCCAACCGGGGCCGAACCGTGCCTCGGGCCGGCCTGTCCGAAAATCGCAAGATCTGATGAAATTGCAAGATCACATGCCATTCCGATTTCCTGGCCTCCGGCAACACGCATGCCGTTAACCCGACAGATAACCGGTTTTTTGCAGGCCAGAATCGAATCAACCATATGATTAAAGAGCTCCATATACTGGCCGTATTCATCACATCTTAAGCTGTAAAACTCGCTGTATTCCTTTGTATTGCCGCCTGTGCAGAAAGCAAAAGGGCCTGTGCCGGTAAATACTACGGCTACTACACTTCTGTCCAGTGACGCGTTTTCAAACCCGGCAATGACTCCCTTTACCATTTCAGTTGTGTAGGAATTATACTGGTTGGGGTTGTTAAGGCGAATCCATGACACAAACAGTTTATCAACTACTTTTCCATCCGGTCCTGTCAGGGGGCGTTTTTCATAAACTACGCACGGAGCTTCCGTGCCCCAGTGACCGCCGGTATGCAGGGAATGGTCTTTTGGTTGGTTTTCTCTGGGCATCCATTCTAAAGCCATAATCTTATCTCCTTTACTTTGTATAATTATTAAAACATCAAATAGTTAAAAATCAGGGGTCAATACGATCCTTTTTGCGGGAGATCCTGCCTTGTGGACCTCTTCAAAGGTTTTTGCGATAGTGCTCATGGGCCGTGTCTCCACAAACGGCGCCATATCGATTTTCTTCGACAAAACCATGTCTAAAACAACGGGATAATACTCCGGCAGACATCCCCAGGTTCCCAGAATATCAGCGTCGAAGGCCATCAGACGTCCGATTGCGTACTCCGTCTTGGCAAGACCGAAACCTACCACTATAAGCTTACCGGTAAACCCTAGCAGTGAAAGTGCGATCTCCTGTCCGCCCTTCGCACCGGTAATCTCAAATATCTTCCATCCGAAGTTCGGCAGTGCCTTGCCTTTGCAAAGTTCCCGGAACTCTTTTGAAATAGCGTTGGCGTCCTTGTCCGTTGAGTTGATAACATAATCTGCCCCGTATTTAAGAGATCTTTCAAGTTTTTCCTTGTTGCGGGCGATACCGATTACGGTTCTTGATCCAAGGGCTTTCGCAACCTGTCCCATGTACTGACCTACTCCGCCGGTTATCCCTATAATGACCACATTGTCGCCGGGCTGCAGGTCGGCGCGTTTTGCCGCCTGATAAGGAGTTGTTGCTGCATCGGCAACTACCGCGAGGTTGGAAAGAGGAACATCACCCCGGTTCTTTACTTCACAAAGATCAATGCTCGGTACCGGTATATGGCTGGAAAAACCACCATATAATCCGAGACTGTTTCCGGGCATTTTCTGGGCAAGGCACCTGTTGCCTCTTCCCGTTTTACACAATAAACATTGCCGGCACGGCATTACGGCGGGAATAATGACCTCTTTTCCCATCCAGTTTTTATCCCCTGCCACAACTGTGCCCGAGATTTCATGCCCAAGGGTAAGGGGAGGTTTCGATACGGTGGGCACTCCATCATAAAAATAGCCCAGGTCAGTGTGGCATACTCCACAACCTGCTACTTCAACCAACACCTCACCCTGCTTTAATTCAGGTACCGGTATTTCAGCTTTTTCAATCTTTCCCGGTATTGTTTCACCTGTTTCCTTATTCCGTGAAGTTGGTTGGACCATTTGCCATGTTAAGATTTTATCGGGTATAGTTGCCATTTCATTCCTCCTTATATATTTTGATAGTCTCAAGTGACGATACCATAAACAGAGCCATGTCTCTATATTAATATTTTATATTGCATTTTTTTAAAACCCTTAAGCTATATTCTAACTACAATGTAATTAGTAATTTTAGCCGGTAAAAAAGTCAAGAAAAAAATATGGTTAAGGATAAGAGGTCCATTTCCGGATGGAAACTAATTTATATCTTGACTAAACATTGTAGCTTTAATATAGCTTAATACTAATCTTAATGTATTAGAATCCATTTTCTAATAACTTATTGAAACCGCTTGAATTTCATTTGATAAAATGTTTTGAAAAATCTTTAA
>JAWOHP010000098.1:0-6836 GCA_046485065.1 Desulfobacterales bacterium
AACTCAATTGCCTCCCGGATAAGGTCACGGGCAATGGTGGACATGGAAATGCCCTCACTGGTTGCAAGGTCATGCAGAACATTATACAGTGGGGGCTCAACAACAATGTTTACTCTCGGATTTTTTGTGGGCATTGTTCTATCTCCTTTTGGGATAGGTGTAACACTTATGATGCACTATATCAAGGTGAAAATCCCATTGAAATCAAAACAAGATTATATAGGCTTGAAATGTTGGATACCCGTTAAAATTACCGGATACTACATTTTTTCTGATGTTTGGCTTTTTACCGTGCTATTCTTTATACTTTACGGTTTTCAATAATTTAAAAAAACAGCGTAGAATGATAATAAGTTATATGCCAAAGCAGAATACCGGACTACGGGGGTATAATATGCCGAAAAAGAAAAACCAGTTGGAACAAATCGCGGATCTATCATGGGATGAGCTTTACAAATGGGCCGGGAGCAAAATTGTCTCTCGCGGCCGAAGTTATCAGCATCAGGGCCGGGTATCAAGTCTGGCCGTAACCAACGACGACGCTCTGATCGCGTGGGTTGATGGGTCGGAACAATATGCCGTTAGAGTCGCCATGGGAGACGGCGGCCTGCCGGATTCGGTTTGTACGTGTCCATATCAATTCGGCTGCAAGCATGCGGTAGCCGTTGTACTTGAATGTATGGAACGGATTGAGAGCAATCAAAAAATTCCCAAAGCAAAACAGAGAGATAAACGTATTGAACTATTAGAAAATGAAGAAGGCCGGGATGAGGATGATGGCTATGACGATGATGATCATGCCTTGCCTGAATCGGTCAACAAAGATATCGATGCGTTTTTACAGCAAAAGACAAAAAAACAGCTCATTGAACTATTTATTGAGATAGCCGGACAATATCCGGAAATCGGCGGAGAACTGTCTTCCCGTCGGCAGGTTAACACTGTAAACACATCTGTTCTTGTTTCAAAAATCCGCAAGGAAATAGATGAAATAAGCTCAGAACCAGGCTGGCAAAATTACTGGAACCGCCAGGGATTTACGCCGGACTATTCCGGTATTCGCAAAAAAATGGAGACGCTGCTGGCGGCCGGTTACGCGGATGATGTGCTTATTCTTGGGAAAGAATTAATGACCGCAGGCATTCAACAGGTTGAGCAGAGCAACGATGAGGGTGAGACCGCAGATGAAATCAGCGCGTGTATGCCGGTTATTGTTAAAGCGCTGGATCAGTCGTCATGGGAGAAAGTGGACAAGATGGCCTGGGCTTTGGAGGCTGTAATGGAAGACGACTATTCTCTTTTCGAAGCATTGGCGGAATATCTTCACCGAACGCATGCAAAACCGGACTGGAATAAACTGGCGGATCGATTACTGGAAAGCCTGAGATCACTCAAGCACCCCGGGAAAAATGATGGTTTCAGTGTCAGTTACCAGAGGAACAAACTCACAGACTGGATCATATACGCCCTTGAAGAAGCCGGTCGCACCGATGAAATAATCCCGCTTTGCGAAGCCGAGGCAAAACTAACAAACAGTTACGTGCGCCTGGTGAAACTGTTGATGGCAGACGATCGGCTTGAAGATGCCGAACGCTGTATTCATGAAGGGATCCGAGCGCTTGGGCAAAACTTGCCGGGGATTTCCAGCGAACTTCGCGGCAAGCTGCTGGAAATTCGCGCTCATCAAAAGAACTGGCCCGCAGTTGCGGCCATACGGGCAGATGAATTCATCCGGGAGCCCACGGTTCGGGCATATACAGAGTGCCGACATGCCGCTGAAAAGGTGAAGGTGTGGACGAGGGTGCGGGAATGTCTTATGAGCCATCTTGAAACCGGCGCACTGCCCTGGGATCAAAAGGATTGGCCTCTGCCAGAGTCCGGTTTAAAGCTTTCGGATGACCGCCGGCGAATGAGTTTCCCTATGATCGACGAACTGATAAATATCGCCATCCATGAGAAAAAGCCGGAAGAGGTACTGCGATGGTATGATCAGCGACCAAGACAGTCGTACGGCTGGTATGGCCTAAACGAAGACAACATTGCCGTTGCCATTCAAGGCCATGCGCCGGACCGAGCTGTTTCGATCTGGAAAAAAATGGTGGAAAAGCTGATTGCACAGGTCAAACCCAGCGCATATGAATCGGCGGTGGAATACCTGCTGAAGATTCGTAAAACCCGTTACGAACAATCAAAAAATATGGAATGGGAACGATATTTGAAGGACCTTAGAGAAAAGCATATTCGCAAACGCCGGTTAATAGAAATTTTGGAGGGGCTGGAAAGAAAGCCGATCATCAAAAGCAAGCGGTAATTTTGAGACTTAAGGGCGTGTGCCGGAGAGGACGGCGATGGTTCCGAACATAAACTTCTTTAAACTGATATCTTTTAGCCCGACATCTCTCATAATTAGAGAAAGCTCTTCCGGTGTTTTAAATGCCTCGGTGCTTGATGTAAGATACCGGTAGGCGTCTTTGTTTCCTGCAAAAAAGAATCCAAGAGCCGGAATAATGAACTTAAGATAAATCAGAATAAGAGGGCGCAGGATGTTTTGCGGGGGAGGGGATGTTTCAAGGCAGACAATTCTTCCGCCAGACTTGACACAGCGAATCTGCTCGGTAAATGCACGGCTGATATCCGCCACGTTTCTTATGAGATAGCCTGAGGCAACGGCGTCAAAAACCGAATCAGGGAATGGGAGATTGAGTGCATCGGCGCAGCACCATAAGATTCCGTTTTCTTCTCCCTTTCCGGCAAGCATCATCTCGATTGTGAAATCGGCTCCGAATGCTTTAATACTCTTGTTTGAACGAAGGGCTTCACGCAGAATCCCGCCTGTTCCTGTTCCAACATCAAGAATAAGAGCGTCCTGTTTGATGGATGCTTCCTGTACGACATATTTTCGCCATGATTTGTCCCTCCCGAAAGTGATAAGGGTATTCAGAAGATCATACCGGTCTGATATGCCTTTAAACATTTTCCGGACATTTCCGGATTTATTATCTTCTCCCGAATCTGTCATTACCTTCAATCATGATGAACTCGTAAAAAGCAGTTTTATGCCACGAACGGCAGCCTGTATTAGACGAACCAGTTGGAAGTCTGAATATGCTCACTTAACCCCAAAAATCTCAAATCCGTTCGCATATGACTTTTTACGAGATTGTCAATCATGCTCACGGGTATTTAAGAATGATATTTCCGGCCATTGCTTCATTTCATAATCAAGACTCCATTCACTGCGGGCAAGGTATGTCAAATGGCCTTCCGCATCAACCGCAAGATTATTCCTGTTCTCTTTTTCAAACTGTTCAAGCTTTTTCTTATCATTACATTCAACCCAGCGGGCCTTGGCATAATCGGCCGGTTCCGTGACTGCATCGGCGCCGTATTCGTCTTTTAAGCGGGCCATCGTGACGTCAAACTGCAGCACTCCGACAGCGCCGAGGATATAAGCATTTCCGGAAAGCGGCTTGAAAAACTGGACAGCGCCTTCTTCTGAAAGCTGTGTCAGACCTTTCTGTAGCTGTTTGTTTTTAATCGGATTCAGCAGACGTACTCTTCGGAAATGTTCCGGGGCAAAATTGGGAATGCCTGTAAATTTAAGAGGCTCTTTCGTGGTGAAAGTATCGCCTATTTTAATAGTGCCGTGGTTGTGCAGGCCTATTATATCCCCGGGAAATGCTTCTTCAACATTTGACCTGTCCTGGGCCATAAATATTATGGCATTCGACAATGTCATTTCCTTACCTGTACGGTGATGTATTACCTTCATTCCACGATTGAATTTTCCCGAACATATTCTTAAGAAAGCTATTCGGTCCCTGTGCGCGGGATCCATGTTTGCCTGGATTTTGAATACGAAACCTGAAAAGGATTCTTCATATGGCGAAACGGCGCGTTCCATAGCAGCCCTTGACTGTGGCGACGGAGCCATTTCAACGAACGCGTCAAGAAGCTCTTTTACGCCGAAGTTGTTTACGGCGCTTCCGAAGAAGACTGGCGTCTGGTTTGCTTTAAGATAATGCTTATGGCCAAAAGGCGTGGCGGCGCCTTCGAGCAAATCAATATCTTCCCTGAGTCTCCCAGCGTCGCTTCCAAGAATTTCATCGAGTCTTTCATCCGAAAGATCGTTTATAGTGATGCCTTCCTGATTTCGAGTCGTTTTCCCGGGAGTAAAGAGATGTAGTTCTTTACGGTAGATATTATAAACGCCCTTGAAGTTTTTTCCCATTCCGACAGGCCAGGAGAGAGGGGCACATTCCACCTGCAATCTGTCCTCAATGTCTGCAAGAAGATCAAGGGGAGACAGGCCATCTCTATCCATCTTGTTTATGAAAGTTATGATGGGGGTATTCCGCATCCTGCATACTTCCATCAGTTTCTTTGTCTGAGGTTCAACTCCTTTGGCGCTGTCTATAACCATAAGAGCGCTGTCGACAGCCGTAAGCACCCTGTAGGTATCTTCTGAAAAGTCCTGGTGACCAGGTGTATCGAGCAGGTTGATTTCAAAATCCCGATAATTGAACTTCATTACTGAAGTCGTTACCGATATGCCGCGTTCTTTTTCAATAGACATCCAGTCGCTTGTTGCATGACGTGCTGCTTTACGAGCCTTCACAGCTCCTGCCAACTGGATTGCTCCTCCGTAAAGAAGCAACTTTTCGGTAAGCGTTGTCTTTCCGGCGTCCGGGTGGCTGATAATTCCGAAGGTGCGGCGTTTGTCGACTTCTTTTTTGTATTTTTTTTCCATGTAACTGTTTTAAAATCCTGCTATTAACAAAAGAGGCAATTGAAGTTTTGGAATCAGGAATTTATATTCTATGATTAGAGCCTCTATCCTGTAATGTTTTGTATCTGTCCCGATTGTGTAAACAAAAAGGCATCCTGTTGTCAATTGCAACCTGAATCTGCAATTTGACGGGATGCCTTTAAAAAATTTTTATTAAATTATTATAACTTTGTGACGTTTACAGCCGAAGGACCTTTTTCTCCCTTTTCGATTTCAAAGGTAACCTTGTCACCTTCTGCGAGAGTCTTAAAGCCGGTCCCGTTTATTGCGGAATGATGAACAAATACATCTCCACCGGTTTCCTGTTCTATAAAACCATACCCTTTTTTGTTACTGAACCACTTTACAATTCCGTTTGCCAAAATACGATTCTCCTTGAAAAATGTTGCTGTTTCCGGCGCAGTACATAATCCTTAAAAGAAACCGCTCCCTAAAAGGCCTCATGTTGCAGCGGAAAGATGGGAAGGATAATAATATGGGTTTTAAAAAACGTCAAGCAAAACTTTAGCAAAACTTTAATCCCCGAAACATATCCCTATCTCTCTACCGGTTCTTATTGTGTCGCTCTCAAGAGAGACACGTTTGATGCCCCCAATAACATCTTCAAGTGGGATAGCCTTGATATTCGGAGGCTCCAGCGCCACCATTGTTCCGAATTTTTTCTCTTCAACCAGCCTGAGCGCGGCAGCTCCGAAACGAAGCGATAGAAGTCTGTCGAAAGTAGTCGGAGATCCTCCCCTCTGAAGATGACCAAGCACCAGAAAGCGGGTATCTTTGGCCGTTTTTTTTGCTATTTCCCTTGCCACAAATTCTCCAACACCCCCAAGGAGAACATCCTGGCGACCGGCTTCCCCTTTTCCCTTGTCGATGGCTTTGCCTCCTATCGGTGCAGCGCCTTCAGCTACTACCACAATTGCATACCGCTGGCCGCGCAGTTCGCCTTCCATTATATGATCGCATACTTTATCTATGTCAAACGGGATTTCCGGAATTAAAATCACATCGGCCGAACCGGATATGCCGCTGTTCAGCGCGATCCAGCCTGCATGCCTTCCCATAACCTCGACCACCATAACCCTGTCATGTGATTTGGCCGTGGAATGCAGTCGGTCGATGGCTTCAGTCGCTATGGTGACCGCCGTGTCAAAGCCGAAGGTTATTATTGTTGCCGCAAGATCATTGTCTATCGTTTTAGGAACCCCGATTACAGGGATGCCTTTTTTATATAGATCGTATGCTATTTTTAGGCTGCCGTCCCCTCCGACGGCAATAAGACAATCAAGCCTCAGCCGCCTGAAATTTTCCACAACTTTGTCGGATACATCCCTAAATTCAATCTCTCCGGCCGCATTGGCAACAGGCATTTTAAAAGGATTTCCCTTGTTTGTGGTTCCCAGGATTGTCCCGCCTATGCTTGAAATATGCCATACCTTGTCCGGAGTCATGCGTATGATTTCATTCGTGTCCAGAAGTCCTTCATAGCTGTTCTTTATTCCGTAAACTTCCCAGTTTCGGTTGCTTGCCGACCTTACCACCGCTTCAAGGACTGCATTAAGACCGGGCGCATCACCTCCGCCCATATTAATGGCTATCTTGTAATTTTTTGGCATGCAAGACCTCCTTTAGAGAACCAAAAGATGTTGTTCTATAATGTTGTTGGTTGGATTATTATCAGATATTAAGCCCATCCTCAACAAAAAGTTCATATACGGAAGGAGTTGTTTGTTTTTGTCCAAGCCTTGATTTTAAACATGTAGCTCTTATGTTACAGTATAAGCAGTCTGTTGCCGGACAAACACAAATTCAATTCCGGTATAACTTTTGGCTGAAAGGAGCATTTAATGAGAAATTTAATTGACGCCGGCGGATATATGAAATCGGCCGGTATCTATAAAATATTAACGAAAGTTTTATTTATAGCCCTTGTATTACTCGTACACATATCACCAGCCCTTTTATACGGGGCTGAAAAAGGATCAAAAGCCATGAAAAATAGTGATGCCGTCAAAAAGCTAACACCAATGCAGTATATGGTAACACAGCAGTG
>JAWOHP010000034.1:0-5094 GCA_046485065.1 Desulfobacterales bacterium
AGACTCGCGAATATTATATTTGTATGTTTTTTCGTCAGCATCAAGAAAGTTTGTGAACTCCCGGTCATCCTTTGACTTGACCGTTTCACTTGCAGCCAGGTTATTTACGTCGTCTTCAACCTCGGTAAAAAAAGCATTCAGGGAAAAATCAAGAGATTGAAGCTGATTTAATATGTCTTCACGGACCGAACCTATCCGTTCTTTCCAGAGGGTGGAATAGAAAAACACTCCCAGGGCAATCATTATCAATATCGTGCTGACAGCATAAAGGGTCAACAACTTGGTCTGAAGTTTCATTTTGACTTACCTCTGGTCCCCTGATTCCTGTACTGTAAACCAAAACGTGGCGCCCTCTCCCACCTTCCCTTCCGCCCACACTCTGCCGCCATGTCTGTTGATGATTCTCCGGACATTGGCAAGACCTATACCGGTGCCTTCAAAATCCTCGGCACGATGGAGACGCTGAAAAATGCCGAAAAGCTTATTTGTATATTTCATATCAAAACCGGCCCCGTTGTCTCTCACATAGATGTACACTTCACCCTTATTGTCACAAGCGCTGCTCCCGATTTCGATTACCGCATTGTCTGAATTTTTTGTAAACTTGAATGCATTTGAAATAAGATTAATAAGAACCAGTCGGAGCATAGAAGAGTCGCCATAAACCTCCGGGAGAGAACCGATTTTCAAGTCGACGTTCCTCTCCTCTGTTTCTCTCTGAAAATCTTTTAATATTTCCTTCACAAGACTGTCGAGATTAGTCTTCTTCTTCATCATCTCCGCCCGACCCATACGTGAAAAAGCTAAAAAATCGTCGATCAGTCTCCCCATTCTTATTGTCGAATCGGTAATAACCTTCAAATAGTGCTTGTTTTTATCATCAAGGGATTCGGCCGCCCGTTTATTCAGGAGTTCCGCAAACCCGGTTATGTGCTGCAAAGGTGACCTTAAGTCATGCGATACGGAATAGCTGAAAGCCTCAAGCTCTTTGTTCGCTGCTTCAAGCAGGGCTGTACGGTCGGCCACCCGCTGTTCAAGTTCTGCATTCAGCTTCCTTATTTCCTCATCAGCTCTTTTGTATTCGGTGATGTCACGCGCTGATGAAAGAGCGCCTGTTACATTTCCATCTTTATCCTTAAGAACACGGCACCACCAGGCAAGCAGTCTCTTTTCACCGTCTTTTCGCCGCTGCCAGCTTTCAACATAGATCACGTTCTCATTACCGTTGAAAATAGGCTTCACCAGGCTATACGTTTCCTGCTCTCCTTTAAAATAGGAAGCGGCTTCCTTTCCGATAACATCTTCTCCAAAAAACTCGATACCGGGTCCATTTGCCCAGGTGTAAACTTTATTGCTATCCACTTCCATGATTATATCCGGAATAGCAGACAGGAGAGCCTCCTGGCGGTTAGAGATGAAAAGCAGTGCTTCCTCAGCCTGCCTGCGCTCCGCAATTTCTTGCTGCAGATTCTTAACTGAGGTGTGTGTTTCTTTGAGCTTTGCCGCCATTTCATTTGTGGCACTGGCTAGAGCGCCAATCTCGTCATTGCGTTTAATTTCAACTCTGTAATCAAAATTACCTCCGCCGATTTCTCCGGCGCCTGAGGCAAGCTCAACCAGCGGAAGACTTATCGTCCTGGCAAAATATATGCCCAGCAAGGCCACCGCTATGCAAATGGCAATGACGCTTCCGGCAGCTATCCATGAAAGACGCACAACAGGAGCAAATGCCTCCGACTGATCTATCTCCGTTATGATGCACATTCTGAATTCAGGCAGCCATTTATAAGCTCCGATAACAGACACTCCACGATAATCATTGTAGAAACCAATTCCGTCTTTTCCTGAAAGGGCTGTATCTATCCCTGTTGTGTGAACAGCTTTTTTCAGAATAAAGTCTTTCCCATAGCGCGGTTCCGAAACAAAGAAATTAAATGCATTCACAAGATATGTATCGGCTGTATTGCTTTCTCTATGTTCAATAGTCATAATTTCGGTAAGTTCATTCATATTAAGCCTGCCGGCAAGAACCGCAACAGTGTTTCCATCTTTACCTTTTATAGGCGTACTCACGATCATAGAAGCCTGCTCCAGCGCAGGCGAATAATAACTGCCCTCAACATAAGTCTGCTTTTTACCTTCTATAAAATACTTGCGGTTATCACGGTACTTTCCATTCTGTTTATTATCTGTTGAAGCCGATATATGGCCCTGAGGTGAACACATCACAAAAAGCTCCCGGAAATTTCCATAACGCAAACGCGGAGTAAGATGATTCTCAATAATGTTTCTATGCGCCTCGCGGTATGAGGCATCCAGCATTTCGTGTGATGCAGCCATAACCGAAGCGTATTGTCTTACCAGTGGTCGCTGAGCGAGTTCCTCTATGCTGCTTTTACTGTTTTTAATCCACCTTTCCAGTTCTCTGCTCTTTAATATGTTCATAGTCTCAAGGTGGTGTCTTGTTTCCTCAAGGATAATCCGTTTCCCTGTGTCGTAGCCCACATATCCCATGATTGCAGTGGGCAGTATAGCCATCAGGGAAAAAAGTATGGTCAGCCTGTATGAAAGTTTCATTTGACTTTTTCTCCGTAGATTTCCTCTATAAACCTCGTTGTATAGGCTCTATCAACATCGAAAGGCTTTCCCAGCAGGCCCTGTTCCCAAAGCGTTTCATACATCTCATGCCATACATTCGGTTTCATCCAGCCTATCCGGTCTTCTCCCGTGTGCACCAGAGGCAGCATTGCTTCCATCATCGCTGTTTGAGTATCTGAATCCTTGTCACGGGCATACTTTAATGTAAAAACAACAGCCTGCCTGTAATCTTCCATTGCATCCTGCCAACCCTTCAAAGTAGCCCGCGTGAATCGTGTAACCAGATCAGGGTTATCTGAAATCATTTTATCTGTAGTCACCAGAATATCGGAATAAAAGTTGACACCGTAATCACCGGGCCAGATGAGGTTAAGTTTCATTCCTTTTTTCCGCATTCTTATAAGACCGGCAGTATAGTAAGTTGCTGCAACATCGGCTGCATTCCGGTAAAAAGCTTCGTAGCCCGGGTCAAAGGGAATAATTCTGGTTTTTGAAATATTAAGTTTAACTTTTTTCATCATTGCATATAACTGAATTTGAGATTCGTTGAAACCTTCACCACCAGCCGCAATAGTTTTACCGGTAAAATCGTATGGCCGCACTATACCCGAATCGGCTTTTGCAACAAAAACCGTAGCGCTGCGCCTGTATATGGCTGAAATGGCCGTAAGCGGCACCCCCCTGCTGCGATCAATCAAAATCAACTCCGGGGCCATAACACCGAAATCAGCCTTACCTGAAACCAGGTTCCCTGGAATATCTATATCCTGTCCACCCTCAAGGAATGTAACTTTTATGTTCTCGGCGGCATAATAGCCCTTCTCCTGGGCCATATAGAAACCGGCAAACTGAGCCTGGTGAATCCATTTCAACTGAAGTTTCACTTCATCGGGGGCTTTTGGAAGTTTAGATTCGCTGCAGCCGAATATCACGATGCAGGATATGATGATCAATGCCGGAATTTTTGATAGCTTTCTCATATAACCTCCTTTGCTCGAATATCGAATTTCGTTGATCGTCGTTCGTGATTCGTTGTTCGTTATTCGCAGAAGGTCCGCCAGTGGCACGTCCGCCAATCTGTGTGGCGGATCTGGCGGATTCACCATTCATCTTTCACTATTCACTATATACTATCCACTATCCACGATTCACGATCCCCGATTCACGATTTTCGATTCACGATTTTCGATATTCGGCTTTTGCTTCACGCTTCTCTCCTCATTAAAACTTGTACCCCTTGTCCCTGAATAAACACAGACAGGCATCTACGACTTCCGGATCATAGAGAATTCCCCTGTTTTGAATTATTTCTCCAAGAGCCTTTTCCATACCCTGCGAGGGACGGTACGGCCGGTACGAAGCAATCGCTTCAACAACATCGGCAACGGCTATTACCCGGGCTTCCAGGAGAATCTCTTCACCTTTCAGCCCGGCCGGATATCCTGAACCATTTAACCTTTCGTGATGTTGTAATACAATCTGAGCAATCGGCCAGGGAAACTCAACATCTTTTAAAATATCATATCCAGCCCGGGGATGGGTTTTTATCAAGGCATATTCAATTGCGCTTAACTTTGAAGGCTTACTTAATATCTCAGCAGGAATCGCCATTTTGCCGAGATCATGAATAACTCCGGCCATGCGGATGCCGTCTGTCCTGTTGATATCAAGGCCCATTTCCGTTGCTATGGCGCGGGAGAGATCAGCCACTCTCTTCTGATGACCTGCAGTGTAGGGGTCTCTTGTTTCGACAGTAACCGAAACAGCATGAATAGTTGCTCCCAATGCAGCCCTTAACCGCTTGAAACTATCCTCTAATTCTTCTTCCGCCCGTTTTCGTTCGGTTACATCTCTTGCAATTCCCCTGAATCCTGTTTTAATGTTATTTGAATCCTTTATCAGAGATACAATTGTTTCAACAAAACATTTCGAACCGTCTTTCCTGATAAGCTCCCAGTCAAATGCTCTTGTAGGTATTCCTGTCCGATATACCTCGTTAAAGACATCGAATATTTTCTTAGCATTTTCATCATTCATATATCCGCGGTTATTTTTACCCATCAACTCTTCTGCGGGATATCCGAGTATTCTGCACATTGAATCGTTAAAAAAGATGAAATTACCTGCAATATCAACTTCATAGTAACCATCTTCAATATTTTCAAGGATGTTTCTGAATTTTTTTTCACTTTCAAGAAGCGCCTTTTCCGCCTGCTTGCGTTCTGTAATATCTATACCCATACCAATCAGACTGGGCTTTTTCTCAAACAGAAAGATCTTTCCGGTAAAAAAACAGGGGGTCCTGGTCTTATCCTTCGCAAGAAAATCAGCTTCTACACTGGCCTGACCGGTAATAAATGCTTTTTGAATCGCCGCCGCGACGATCTTTTTGTCAGGCTCATCAAACAAGTCCAACGGAGACATACGAACGATTTCCCCGGCTGAATAACCGGAAGTTTCTTCAAAATTTTTGTTCCAGCGCAGAAATTTTCCCTG
>JAWOHP010000137.1:0-18429 GCA_046485065.1 Desulfobacterales bacterium
CCAGGCAGCATAATGTGGAAAACAGGAGGATCATCAAAGCACAGTTGAAAAACACATATGGGATTTGCTCCTTATCCGTCGCATCAAACTCAGCGACGAATTTCGAGGCGGCCACGGATATCCCGAAATCCCCGAAGAGAATAAAGAGAAACACCAGAGCCATCACATAATTGTAAATGCCGAATTCATAAGGAATAAGCATCTTGGCGGCAATGAGAAAAATCAGAAAATTAATACCGTCTTTCATCAGGAGCTGGCTGATTCTCCAGATGAAATGGGTTACAGGCTCACGGTTGCGAAATAGAAAATCAATCATGTCGGACCAGTTCCTCGTAAAGATCCCGGTACTGCCGGGCCTGCTTTTCCACCGTGAATTTTCGAACATCTACGAGATTGTTCTCGCCAATTTGGGTCAACTCCTGCCGATTTTGATGAAGGTGCAGGACGTTGGATGTCATTGCCTCCGTATCGCCGACGGGGAAAAAGTAACCGTTTCTTCCCTCCTGAATAAACTCGCGGATACATGGCAGATCGGAGGCCAGAATGGCCAGGCCTCTTGCCATGGCCTCCAGAATGACAATTCCGAAGGCCTCCGCATAAGATGGAACAATCAGGATGTCGGAGCGGCCATACACTTCGTAAATGTCCTCATTGGGCACGTTTCCCAGAAAAGTGACATTTGCAACGGCCGGGGAATCCTTAACCAGCTTGCCGCGGCCGGCGACAAAAAAATGGATCGGCTCTCTTTCGACTTGCTTTGCTATCTGCATTAGGTAATAAATTCCTTTTGCCCGTTCCAGCCGGCCGACAAAAAGAATGGATAATCGGGATGATTCGTGGGTCCTGCGATCGATGATTCTTTCGCTTTCAATCGCATTGTGGATCACGACTGCTTTTAGTCGAACCGTTTTTTTCCAGGGACAATAAGCGAGAAAGGATTGCTGTTGCGCCCGGGTGACGAAAACGATATGATCCGCCATGAGTACATAAAAATTGTAATTTATGATGAAACGAATGGTTTCAAGGATCTTTATGATGTTTTTAATCTTGAAATGAATGTTGGCATGCATGGTGAACAGGATTTTTTTTTTCATAGCCTTCAGCACACAGACAATCAGGATATCTGAAAAATTGAACGGATTAAGATGGATCACGTCGGCGGCCTGAAGGATCTCATAAAACCTTCTCAAATACTTTGGGGAGATCCAATATATTTCGTTGTATTTGGTTTTGGCTTCCAGATTTGTTTCTTTCGGGAGGAGCGGTGTTTTGAAGTCATTGTGAAAGGTAACGGCTTGCAGAGGCTCGATCGCCTTGACCAGTTTGGAAGCAAAGACCGAGTCCCCATTGGAGGTCGATAAGGATGAAAAGTTGCAGATCAGCGGTTTCATGGTTTCTTTCCTTCATTCATTACAGGGTTGTGGCGATTCTTATTATGAAACCGCAAAAAACGCAAGGTAAAGAGTGGATTGGGGACGTATTACTATGAAGGTGGCCAACTGTTGAATATGATGAATGTTGTAAATAATCGGATGCATTATTCCAGCGTCAGAAATGGGATCATACCTTTCGATAAGGCTGATTTTCTTGAATCTCTTGTTTGCGGTACACAGTATTATCAGACCCAGCAAAGCGATTTTTTTGAGTGGTTTCTTAAACAAAGGAATTCCGTTACGGTAGATATCCGAAAAATCCCTTTCCATCAGTTGCGGAATTGGTATTTTCACCCTGAAACAGGCAATATATGTCACACTTCAGGCAAGTTTTTTACGATTCAAGGAATCGATATCTCTACGAACCATGGAGCCAAGACACATTGGGAGCAACCGATCATCAATCAGCCGGAAGTTGGAATGCTGGGGATCATCGCAAAAAAAATAAACGGTATATTGCATTTTCTGATGCAGGCTAAAATCGAGCCGGGAAACATCAATTACGTTCAGTTATCGCCGACTCTGCAGGCCACGCGGAGCAACTGTTCACGCATTCATGGCGGCAACAAGCCGCTTTATCTGGATTACTTTACGGGAGAGTCAGACGCAAAGATAAGGGTATTGGTTGATCAGCTACAATCGGAACAGGGCGCCAGGTTCCTTAAGAAAAGAAATCGCAACATTATTATAGAGGTACTTGATGAATTGCCAATATACGACAATTTTATCTGGTTGACTCTTGGACAAATTAAAACCCTGATGCGTTATGACAATATGGTGAACATGGACACCCGCACGGTAATCTCCAGCATATCTTATGGCCATAACGTCCAGAAGGATTTTAAATGTGCGGAAGCCATTGATGAGGCGATGCTTGCATCGGCAACGGATTTAAGCAAAGCCAGTCTGGATCTTGACCATCATATTGCCTGGATTACCCGTTTAAAAACCCTCTATGAACTGGATGTTCATTCCATACCTCTTAATCAGGTTGCTGGCTGGATTCGAAACGATCATGAAATTTATCATGGGGAACGCAAATATTTCAGGATTATGGCGGTGGATGTTTGTATTGGTAACAGGGAAGTGAAAGAATGGTCTCAGCCCATTGTTCAATCGGTCCAGGAAGGCATTATTGGGTTCCTTGTGAAGAAAACCAACGGAGTCTATCATTTTCTTGTTCAGGCCAAAGTTGAGGCCGGAAATTTTGATATTCTGGAATTGGCGCCAACGGTTCAGTGTCTTACCGGCAATTATCGAAAAGGATTTAACGAATATGAAGTTCCGTTCCTGGAATATTTCCTTAATGCCGAGCCCGGACAAATTCTGTTTAAAACGTTGCAATCGGAAGAAGGCGGCCGATTCTTCCGGGAGCAGAACTTGAATATTATTGTAGAAGTGGGAGACGAATTTCCCATTGAACCGCTGCCGCAGCAATATGCGTGGATGACATTGGGCCAGTTGATGGAGTTCATAAGATACAACAATTATCTGAATATCCAGGCCCGAAGCCTTCTATCCGCGATTGAATTAAGAATAGAACAAACGACGGGAAAATGATCTCGATTAGCGATTCAGCCAGCCGAAAAAAAATTCGAATTGGAGTCCTGGGATGCGCCGGCATTGCACAACGCTATATGATCCCGGCAATTCTCGAGACCCAGGATCTGGAGTTGGTGGCCGTGGCAAGTCGCACGCTGGGTAAAGCCAAGACATACACTGACCGTTTTGGCGGGGAAGCCGTCGAAGGTTATGAAAACCTGTTGAACAGGCGGGATATTGATGCCGTCTATGTACCCTTGCCGACTGGGTTGCATGAACAGTGGATTATTCTTGCCCTCCAGGAGGGGAAACATGTATTTGCGGAAAAATCTCTTGCCATGAACGTCACCTCAGCGCAGAAGATGCTGGACCTGGCCAGAGAAAACAGACTGGTGCTGATGGAGGATTTCATGTACCGCTATCACAGCCAGCATCGGTTTGTTTTTGATCAATTGCAGCGGGGCGCGATCGGCGAATTGCGAATGTTGCGCTCCTATTTTGCTTTTCCGCCACTGGATCCGCATAATTTCCGATATGATAAAGCCCTGGGCGGTGGCGCTATCCTGGATTCGGCGGCATATACCGTCAATGTTTCGCGATGGTTTATGGGCAATGATCTGGAATTGGGGTTTGCCAGTTTGTTTTATGACACGACGAAAGAGGTATGTATCCGTGGTTCGGCTCTTTTGTATTCCCCGGCAACCGGCCTGAGTGCCCTGATCGCGTTTGGTTTTGACAATTATTACCAGTGCAATTATGAACTATGGGGAAATAGGGGAATCATCCACTGTGATCGTTCTTTTACACCTCCGCCCGATTTTACCCCTACGGTGCGCATTGGGCTGCCAGAGGGCATGCAGGAATATACCCTCCCAGCCGACAACCATTTTAAAAACATTCTTAAAGAGTTTGTCGACTGCATTAGGCAGAAACAATATGCAAAGCACCATGAAGATTTATTGAGTCAGAGCAGGCTACTGACGGCCCTGCAGGAAAAGGGCAGGATTCAGTATATCCAGTAACGGATTATGTTCAAGCAGAAACACCTTCAAAAGGTTCATATCTATTGAAAATCATTATTGTCGGAAGCAACGGATACTTGGGACAGAACATCATCATTTCCCTGTTTGAAAAGAAAGTTCAACTGGTCTGTAATGATCTTCACGATTCCAGCGCATTGAAGGAGCACGCTCATCTCTTTTCCTATCATCCGCTGGATATAACAGATCCGGAGGCGGTTGCTTCCGCCGATTGGAATGCGGATGCGATTTTCTTCCTATCCGGTTTGACCGGCACCAAAATTTCCATCGAAAAGGCCTCTTCGTTTGTGAAGACGAATGAACTGGGATTGGCTCAGGTTCTGGAAGCTTTGGTGAAACAAGATGCCCGTCCACGTATCCTGTTCCCTTCAACACGATTGGTTTACAAAGGCGCCACGGGACCACTTCCGGAGAATCATGAGAAGGAGTTCAAAACTGTCTATGCCCTTAATAAATTCAGCTGTGAACAGCTCCTGAGGATTTTTGCAGTTAATTATGGAATCCCCTATACCGTTTTCCGCATTTGCGTTCCCTATGGAAATCTCGGCAATGTTCCATTTTCTTACGGAACTATTGGTTTTCTAATGAAACAAGCCCTGACAGGAACGATCACTTTGTATGGCGATGGCAGTCAGCGTCGAACCTTTACACATGTGGGTGATATTGCGGAAATAATGCTACGGTGCCTATCCGCCAGGAAAACCGAGAATGCCGTTTATAATATAGGCGGAGAAGATTATTCGCTGAAGCAAGTGGCAGAGATGATTACTACAGTTCGTAAGGCTACGATACGATTTCAGGAATGGCCCGCTTTGGATCTTTTACTTGAGTCAGGGGACACAGTTTTTGATTCTCGGAAGCTCGATCTAATGCTGTCTTACCGATATCAATACAGCTTCCTAAATTGGTTGAACTCCCCGGACATGCAGTAAAAAACCCCACGAAATATTACCCGTATAGCTTATCCTGAGAGCTTTGCATAACCCATTACCCCGCAGACCTATATTCGAGAAATTGAAGCTCCCCGTCGCAGAGCGGACGGGGAATCTTCGACCGTAAGGTATATAATCTGTTTTTAATTTGCTCGCATTCCCCGCCGCAAGCAGCGGGGAATGCGCTCGCTGTTTCGGTTCAAAGCTCTCATCCTGTCGATCGGCGAGGAGATTGAGGGTTGCTTTTCAAAGGTGAGGATTTAAACAATTCCAATAGCCTGATTTATCCGTATGGAAAAAGGGAAATTATGAAAACCGGTGCCGAAGCATGAAAAAAGTCAGCGTGGCCATTACGGCTTACAATCAGGCAGATTATGTGGCCCAGGCGGTGCAGTCCGTCCTGGATCAGGATTATCAGAACCTGGAAGTTATTGTCAGCGATAATCATTCTTCCGACCATATTCAGAATGTTGTTGAGCGATTCCAGGGAGATCCGCGGTTTAAATATTTCCGGAATGAAACAAACCTCGGCATGATCGGCAATTTTCAACGGGCCCTCTACGATTATTCCACAGGGGATTTTGCTCTCCATTTGGACGGGGATGATTATCTGATTGATCGAACCTACATCCGCGAAGCCATGGATTTGGCCGAACGACATGACCTGGTGATGGTTTTCGCAAAGTCGAAAACTTTGTATGACAAGAGCGGTTTAATCATCGAGGACAAGGTGAACAGTAATTTGCCCTCCCTGATGGACGGTGACTGGTTCTTCATGAATTATTATCGCGGTTATTCCCTCGCGACGTTGACCGTGGTTCATGACCGTCAGCATGCCTTGGAAGTAGGTCTATTTAAAAAAAATATTATCGGCACGGACTGGGAAGGATTGCTGAAACTAATGATCGGCCGTCGCATAGGCTTCATGAACCGGTTTGCCGGCGTGTGGCGACGGCACGGCGAGAACGAAACGATGAAGATCGATCTGCAAAGACTTCTGGCGAACGTGGAATACATTGAATCGCCATATCGTTTCGCCCTGGAACGCCATCATTTTACGCCGGAAGTTCTGAACCGCTGGCGGCGGCGGATGCTGAGGCGCTATTTTGTTAAAATTCTATCCATGGCCCTGATCATGAAAGATGATACCCTGCGAAAGAATATTCTGGATTATCTGAGGGATTATGACCGGCAGGTTTACAGGTTATTGATGCTGGATGTACGATTTCATGCTTTTACATTAGCGGCTAAAAATAGGAGCCTTCTGTATTTCATATTTAAACATGTCCTGAAGCAGGAATCTTTTATCAAGGATTTCGACTACATTCGTCCAACCAAGCGCAGCGGCCAAAAGGATTTAGAATGACAAGGAATGACTTCAGAGTTTTTTATAAACCGTTTATATTATGTAATGTTTTGATTTTGTTACTATTCACGACCCTGGGTGGTGGCGAAGCGGTAGGTCAAACCCCTGTAAGAGAATCTGTTGTGATCCGAAACAGTCCTTATCGCTTTCAGATAACGGTACCCGGCAACGTGGACGAGTCCCGGTTCCTTTGGCCAAATTTCCCCGGTAAAACGGCATATTATAGTTCGGTGCGGATCAGAAATGAGGGTAAAAAGAATGTAGTGAATCCACGCCTTATCCTGAACGGCTTCCAAATGCCGCTGACGACGAAGGAACTGATCAGAGCCCTGACCCATGACAGCCCTGACGACCTGGATCGTATCCTGCGTGTTTTTTACGAGATGACCCATTATGTAAGTCACCAGGTGCTGCCAGCTACGGACCCGATATATCCATTAGGGTTTTTTTTGAATTACTGCTATGGAGTCTGTTTTAATCAAAGAGGAATCAATGCACAACTATATGATATAATGAGGTTACCATGGCGGGTTGCTGATCCGATGAATCATGCTACTATAGAAGTGGAAAATCCATACAAGAAGCAAACAATGCTGCTGGATACGGACCTTAACGCCTATTATCTTAAGCACGATAATTGGAATATTGCATCTGCACGGGATGTCCAGGAAGATCCCATGCTGATTCTGCGGTCAACCCATGAAAGGGAGTATCATCGATCTCCCTGGCAGGAAGGGGATCCGATTGTGGATATGTGGGGGAGTTCTGAAAAGATGGCGGCACTCTATGGTGCGGCGCCACCCCGTCCTCTGGAGATGACAAAGACAGGGCCTCATTTGAATGAAAATTTTTCCATAATCCTGCGTCCGGGAGAATCCTATGGCTGGCATTCCGATCAAAATCGGTATCATGAAAGTTTAAAAGAAAACCCAATACTTAATGTGTCAAGGCAACTGGTCTGGGAAACTGACCTGGACTTGAGCAAGTCGCACCATCGATGGTTTATCAAGGGCTCACACATCTGGAAGTCGGTCAGTGCCGCACAACATGTGACGATCGATAGCAATCATCCCTGGATGATCCCTTATCGTCTGCTCTTTCCCGTTCTGGGAATGGACCTGTTTCTCAGATTGGATTCGGATTCGGAGAATATGGCGCGCAAAGGTTCCTTGGTCCTCAGTATCGCGTTGAAGACCCCCGCCAAAACTGTCGTTGAGGAGGTCCCCCTGGCAAAACTGATTGATCGTTCCTATTCCCTGGACCGGCTGCTCCAAAAATTGCCTTATCCCCTGAGAAACATGGACGTGCTGATTTCTATAAAATCGCCGGTGAATAACTCCGGAATAAGCCTGAATATAAAAGGATTGCAGATTCGATTATTCTGCCAGTCAACGGCTTTCGCCTGCCGGTCACCTCAGTCGGGACATAATAACATCATCTATACAGATGCATCCAAAGACCGTCATGTCCGTATCGAGATCGAAACGCAACCAGCGACTGTCCAGTTGCCACTCTTTTCAAAAGGAGTCTTCTCTCCCGGTGGCGGTAAGGAAGTGGCTGAAAGCGCCCTGCGGTTTGTATGGCCTGCCTTGCCGGACAGCGGAGCTGCGGGTTATCAATGGCAGGTTAGCGCCCATCGGGATATGCGTTATCCTCTTTCACCGACTTTCGAGCGACTTGTTGACGGGACATTCTTGCGCCATGAAAATGGAAATGTTTTTTTTCAGTTGCCCTGGCGCGGTATGCTGCCTATTGGAAAAGAGCTTTTCTGGAGGGTTCGTCCCTATGACAGCAACAATCTGGCCGGCGATTGGAGTCCGGTCAAATCTTTTAAAATCCGGGGCCCCGGCGTCCCTCAAAATGTCCGCCTGGTAACGAAAAACGGCAATAATATTCTCATGTGGGATCGGAATCCTCAAGGGACAGCCCCGGTGAAATATGAGATTCATACCAGTTCTCTGGAAGGTTTCATGCCGACCGACAGGCGCCACCGGATTCTTGGAATGAGTTCATCAGAAGTCATGAAGTACCAATGGACGGATGTCTACGCATCGGATTGGCCAATGGTACCACCGACGCTTTTGACCACCACCGATCAGATGGAATGGATCGTCTTTGGTAAAAATGGTCCGCAGAAGATCTTACCCTCGAAGCTGGGCGCTCATTACCGGATTATCGCGATCGATGAAGAAAAATCCCGGAGCTGCCCATCCCCCCAGATCCACCTGCCCCATCCCCAGATTGTTTCCCCCATTAAAGTGGTGTTGCCGCCAGGGGCAATCCGGTGGCAGGTGCCTGTAATCAGCTCCTTGGGCCGCGTTACGGCCAGAGTACCGGATTACCGTCTTAGGTTATGGGACAAATCGACTCTTGTTTATTTCCTGCCGGATATTCCCAATGGCGTGAAAGATTGGACTATTGACAGGAACACTGGTATTTTATACGGCAACCTGGTCAGAGGACAAGCGGTACCATTGACTGTTGAAGTGCACGATACAAAATATGGAATCAAGAATGTTAAAAAGATCGTTTTTGAAGGCAAGTAGGCAATCAGCGACCTGAAGCTTTGGGTAAGTTGTGAAATCCGAATCCTGCAGCAAGCAGAAGGGGAGGAAAAGAGTCGCTGTAAGCCGGATATTATTATATTAAACGGACAGTTATTTTCAAGGGAGGCTAATAGAATCATGGAGATAGTTATTTTTTGCGGTGGCGCGGGCACACGCCTGCGGGAAGAAACGGAATCGCGTCCCAAACCGATGGTGAATATTGGAAAACGTCCCATTTTATGGCATATTATGAAGACTTATGCTCATTTCGGCCACAAGGATTTTGTCCTGGCCCTGGGATACCGGGGAGAAATGATCAAGAATTATTTCTGCCATTATGAGCTGATGAATAACGATGTAACCATCGAGTTGGGGAAACCGGAGAATCTCTGCATTCACCATAACCATGAAGATGCTGGATGGCGGATCACCCTAGCTGATACCGGTGAAAAATCCCTCAAGGGGGCGAGGTTGAAGAAGGTTGAGAAGTTCATCAAGGGTGACACTTTCATGGCAACCTATGGTGACGGGCTGTCCGACGTAAACATCCATGCACTGCTGGACTTTCATATGCGTCACGGTAAACTGGTAACCGTGACAGGCGTACTCCGCCCCCCCTCCTATTTCGGGGAACTGAAGATAACGGGGGACCGTGTGGATGAGTTTTTTGAAAAACCCGAGACGCCGGGATTTATTAATGGTGGTTTTTTTGTCTTCAACAGACGGATATTTGATTACCTGAACGAAGCCGACGATTGCGATCTGGAATACGGACCGCTGGAACAGATCGTCAGAGAGAGGCAACTCATGGTTTATAAGCATACCGGCTTCTGGTCCTGTATGGATACGCTCAGAGACCTGAAGAAACTGGAAAAGCTTTGGAATGAGAACAAGGCTGGCTGGAAAATCTGGTAGATATTGCTATGTTGACCGAGGCCATGAAAAAAAATCGTTTCCGGACAGGAATTGTTATCATGTTCCTGTGTTTGATGGTTATCCTTTCCGGGGTGTTTTTAGTCTACTTCGCAAAAATTGATTTGCCCTATATCTGCTATTCCGGACCTGATGAAGGGATTTGGAGCATCGGTGTCTATGATATTATATCAGACGGCAAATCTCTCCGTTTATCAGCGAATGCAAAAAATCCGGTTTTAACGGCTGAGGATGTAAGGGACATGCCGGCCCGGTTTGTGGCTGATCCCTTTCTAATTCATGAGAAAGACAAGTTTTATATATTCTTTGAAGCTCTGGGTGTGGATAACGGCGTCATTGGATTAGCTAAAAGCAATGATGGTCTTCGCTGGGAATATGAACGCGTTGTTCTGTCCGAACCTTTTCATCTTTCCTATCCCTGTGTGTTTAAATGGCAAAACACTTATTACCTGATTCCCGAATCTATTGCTTTCAATGGCGTCCGTCTATACCAAGCGACGCATTTTCCATATGAATGGAAGTTTATGAAAACTATCATTCCCGACAGGATTCTGGTCGATCCAACGGTGCTGTATTACGGGGATATCTTGTGGCTGTTTTGTTCTTCTCAGGATAATAAAGACCTTTATCTCTTTTTTGCTGACCGCCCGGAAGGGCCTTGGCATGAGCATCCCCAAAGTCCCATTATCAGGAACCGGGCCCGTGATGCCAGACCGGCAGGGAATATCCTGGATATTGAAAAGCGTCTCATCCGTTTTGCCCAGGATTCCCAAGCCTTTGGGGAACAGTACGGTAAGGCCGTCCGGGGTTTTGAAATCGAAACACTGACGCGGGACATATATCAAGAGCGCATGTTGGACGAAAATCCGATTCTGAAAGGTTCGGGAACTGGGTGGAACAGCGAGGGCATGCATCAAATATCCGCCGTTCCGGTTGGCGGTGAAAGGTGGATGGCCGCCGTAGATGGCAAGCGTCGTTCCGGACAATATGTTTTCTGTATGGGAAAAACCATTTTCAGAGTGCCCCGAAATAATTGACGGAGCATTTGTCTGTTAAAGGTCTTAATAAATGACCCGCTATAATGTGAGCATCACTCGTTGTGACGCCTATGACTCAACAAAGGTCAGCACAACCCTAAAAGAGCTTTTTGCCCATCTGGAAATCTCATTCAGGCCAGGCATGCGGATTTTGGTCAAGCCCAACCTTATGTCCCCGGTTAAACCGGAAAGAGCGATTACCACTCATCCCGTTGTTCTGGAAGAGTTATGCAAAATTCTCAAGGCGGCCGGTGCGGAGATCATAATCGGGGAAAGTTCATTTTATCATACGCATCAAGCCTTTGGTGTTTGCGATATTGCACCGCTTAAGCAATATGCCCGATTGGTCAATTTTGATACGGAACCAACTCGCCTCGTTCCTTTTGGAGGTAAGGCTGGAGATATCCCGTTGCCTGAAATCCTTTTTCAGGTTGATTACATCATAAATGTTGCTAAAATGAAAACCCATGGTTTAACGGGTGTAACACTTTGCGTGAAAAATCTTTATGGGTGTATTCCCGGTGCTCTGAAACAGGGCTATCACAAGATTTTACCATCGCCTCGATCCTTCTCAAAATTTTTGATACAACTCCATCATAAATTAGTACCAAGCCTGAACATCATTGATGGTATAGTTGGTTTGGAAGGAGAGGGGCCCGGTGCATCCGGAAAGCCGATTTCTTCGGGTCTGGTTTTTGCAGGCGCCTCTGCCTGTGCCGTGGATATCATTGCCTCTGAGGTAATGGGCTTCAAAGCGCACGAGATATATACAAACAGATATTCCGGGATCAGACGCGCTGAAATCAAGACTATAGGCAACGGTCGAGAAGAGCGTATGTTTTTTCAGAAACCTCTGTCGGCGAATTTTCCTTATCTGATTTATTTTGCGGAACTCCTTCCGCGATCGCTAATTAATTTCGATCATGATCGTTGCGTCCGCTGCAAACTTTGTGGGGAAAAGTGTCCCGCTACAGCAATTTCTTTTCATCCTGAGCCAATATGTGACCATGAACGCTGCATCAGATGTTACTGCTGCATAGAGATCTGCCCCAACAGCTCCATCTTTCTTCGTGATCACTGGATCAGAAGCTATTTGAAAAAAATTGTAAAAATTATTGTCAGAAGGTAAGTGGAAAATACTATATTAAAAAGGAGCGCGATGTCGATTAATCACAGAGGGAGGGTTTTGTCTTGCAGCGCAGTGGAGGGCAGAAAGCCCCGATCTTTGGAGTTACTAAAATGATATTCATAGAAACAAAACTGCAAGGGGCTTTTATTATTGACGTACAACGCATGGAGGATGATCGGGGCTTTTTCTGCAGATCGTTTTGCCGCCATGAATTTTCTAAATTTGGCCTTAATCCGGAAATAGCGCAGTGTAACATTTCCTTTAACCGGCATGCCGGGACATTGCGAGGGATGCATTATCAGGTAGAACCACATGCCGAGGATAAAATAGTTCGATGCACCAGAGGCGGTCTCTATGATGTGATCATAGATCTACGTAAAGAATCGCCGACGTACAAACAATGGACCGCTCTTGAATTAACAGAGGACAATCGACGAATGATCTATATCCCCAAAGGATGTGCGCACGGTTTTCAGACCCTGGTGAACAATACCGAGGTCTTCTATGAGATGTCCGAGTTTTATCATCCGGAATCCGCAATTGGTATCCGCTGGAATGATCCGGTATTCGGTATTCAATGGCCGCGCGTGGAGCGGTTAATTATTTCGGATCGGGATCGGAACTGGCCTGATTACATTGATTGATTATTTCAGGAGATTGATAACTTAGCCATGAAACATACAGCTCACATCGTCGATCATGAACGGGTCGGTCAACAGATGTATGAATTTATTAAAATTTTATATCCTATATGCCGCAGTATTACGGGGGCCGGTATCAGGGAGACGTTCTCCTTAGTTTCCAACCATATCCCACTGCAAATAAATGAGGTGCCGACGGGAACCAAGGTTTTTGACTGGACCGTACCCAAGGAATGGAATATCAGGGACGCCTACGTAAAAAATAGTGCGGGTGAACGGGTTATCGATTTCCGGAAATCGAACCTGCATGTGGTTAGTTACAGCGTGCCCATCAGGGCTAACCTTTCGCTTGCGGAATTGAAAGACCATCTTTTTACCATCCCGGAGCACCCGGACTGGATTCCCTACCGTACATCCTATTACCAGGAGACCTGGGGATTCTGCCTGCGACATAACGAGATGTTGAAGTTGAAAGAGGATCGCTATGAAGTCTGCATCGACAGTTCCCTCGAACCTGGTCGTCTCACATACGGGGAGTATTATCTTCCAGGAGAGAAAGAAGATGAGGTCCTGATCTCCTGCCATGCCTGCCATCCCTCGCTGTGTAACGACAACCTCTCCAGCGTTGCAATGGTGACATTTCTTGCAAAACATCTGAGCACCCGGCCCCGGCGTTATTCCTACCGCTTCCTCTTTATTCCCGGAACGATCGGTTCCATCACCTGGCTCTGTCTCAATGAGTCGGATGTTCATAGAATCAGGCACGGTCTCGTGGCGGCCTGCGTTGGCGATCCGGGAAAGTCCACCTACAAGAAAAGTCGGCAGGGGGATGCGGAAATCGACAAAGCTGTGGCCCATGTCCTGAAGCATTCCGGGCAGGATTACGAGATCATAAACTTTTCCCCCTACGGTTACGATGAGAGGCAGTACGGCTCACCGGGGTTCAATCTACCTGTCGGTTGCCTCATGAGAACGCCCAACGGGCGCTATCCCGAGTATCACACCTCTGCCGATGATCTGACTTTTGTGCGTCCCGAGTGCCTTGCCGACTCTTATAAAAAATATCTCGCGGCTCTGAATATTCTGGAAAATAACCGGACATATCTGAATCTGAATCCCAAATGCGAACCCCAACTCGGTAAAAGGGGGCTCTATCGCCTCATGGGCGGTGATCGGGACACGGGATTTGATCAGATGTCGCTGCTGTGGGTGTTGAACCTGTCCGATGGCTGGCATACACTTCTTGATATTGCTGAGATATCTGGTTATGATTTTACTATTATCCAAAACGCAACCGCGGCTCTCATGCAAAAGGATCTTGTTAGAATGGTCGATCATGAGGAATTGAAATAAGAATTTAAACTCAATTATGAACAGGAAGGACACAACGGGACATTTTGAATCACCAGAGTGATAATATTTATTCATCAGATGAGTATCTTGCCAAGAACCCAACTCTTGACTCAGAGGATTCTGCCTGGAAAATAGATAATATTATTAAACTTATCGATAAGTTATTTATAAGCTCTCTCCTAAACAGGAAAGAGATTGTTTTGATGGACGTTGGTGGTGGTGCCGGGATAATTTTACGAGGCGTGACCGAACATATAGTAAATAAATATAATATTGCTGTGAAAAAAATAGCTCTCGACTTGAGCCCTGGAATACTTTCCGTCCAGATAGCAAATAACCCCGATATATATAAAGCATTAAATGAAGATATTTGTAAAACGTCTCTTGATAGCAAAACCGTAGATATTTGTCTTATGATTGATGTTCTGGAACATATACCGGAACCTGCAAAGGCATTAAAAGAATTATGCAGGGTATCTAAGTATGCCATATTTAAAGTGCCGTTAGAAGATAATCTTTATATGAGAATACGTGATTTTATTTTACGCGGTAAAACAAGGGAATATTTTATCAGGCAATGGGGACATATCAATTCATTTAATACCGAAAAACTAATAATATTGATCAATAAGAATGGAGGTTCTGTCATAACGTACTACTACACGAATGTATTCCAGTATTTTTTGTCATCAAAGTATTACGTTAATAAAATGAATATTAAAGACAAGGCATATAACTTTCTTGCGTCCGTTACATTTAAATTATCCCCAAGCGTATGTTCTTATATATTCAGCGATTACGCTATGATATTAGTTAAATTTACCTGAGCAATCGGTCTGTTTCATTCCGGCGGAAGGAGCGTTGTTCATTTAGGAATAATTTCGGTTTATTAGATTGTCAAGTTACGGTAAACACTGCGATGTATAAGGAAGGCTCTAAATTTTCAATCAGATGATTTACGCTTTAATATTATGAATAATCACGTCGTATATCGCGAATATAAGAATCCAACTATTTATAATAATAAGGGATTCTTTATTCTTATATCAATCCTTTTTCTCATCATAAGCTTTACTCCCCTTCATCACTGGGATGAGTTTTACTATTTGTATACGTTGAATTATCACTCATTAACGGAATTATTAATTAAGGAGAATGAGCTCAGCGGAGGTTTGTTTCCAAACGGGTTTTTTTCTTCTAAAATTGGCAGCATGTTCATCATTTGGTTGCTTATAAAAATATTTGGTGCGGGATGGTTGTCCCTGTATATCCTTCAATTCATATTTGCTTTGTTATTAATAGGTTTTTTCTTTCTATCATTTAAGTTCTGCATGGAATTAACTGATTCGGAAGATTTGGTAAATTCACAATGGGCTTTAACTGCATCAATCATTGTTCTGTTTTTACCAGTCACCATGTATCTTAGTTTCAAAACACTTACCGAAGTTCCGGCCCTTTTTTTTAGCACATTTGGTTTATGGATGTTTATGAGAAGTATCCGCGAAACAGTACCCAAAAAAATCTGTATGCAACTCTCATTAGCTTTAATAGGAGTTGCTTTAGGAACGATATGCAGATTTATTTTCCTTCTTAATTTTATCGGATTAGTCTTTTCGTATGTAGTCATTTACCGGCAACGCTATCCAATAAAAATAATTATACATCGGGCATCGATAATTTTTACAGGCCTGTTTGTGTTATTTATATTTATTTTTTCCATTATCGGTGATCATTTGGTTCAATCTGCCGGTCCACTAAAAGACATCATCATGAATAAAAGAGGTGATGGGGGTGGTATAAAATTATATGTGCTTATGATGTACTTCCAATTCTTTATCATTCTTTTACCCTTTTCGGTGTTGTTTAAGTGGAACAGGCCTTTCAAACTATCTATTTTATGGTTATCCACAACCGTTATTCCCCTATTCATTGCTGCGAGTAATTTAGAACCGAGATTTTTAAGTATCGGTCTTATTCCTACTGCAATTATAATCAATCAGGGACTTCAGAATTTCGTAAAGGCCTTGCGACTTGACAAGAAAATAATAGTACCGATTGCCCTGGCGTTAATCGTCATTTTAAATCGTTTTGTTTTCACGCCTATTTCTTTTTATGAGATAGATCAAAAACAGTTTCGTAAAATTGTCTCGGATGTATATAAACATGAACCTCGAGCAACGCTTATTTTACCATGGATAACAGACTATTGTTTCTTGAAATTTGTTTATCCCGATAAACAAATCCGATCTTCTATAACAACATTTTCCCGAACCGGAGAAAATAAATCATTTATTCAGAGCGATGCTTTTCAGTGGTGGATTGGCAGAAATAATCACGTATCGACGTCAGAGGAGCTTAAGAATCAGTCAAAACCATGGATATACATTGGCCGATCTTTCAGTCCGGCACGTGAAAAACTCTACGAATATTTATCTTTTTTACACATTAACTCTTTTATGCAAAGAACGGGGGATGATATTCCTCTATCTGCAAGCTGGATATGGAACAATGCAGATTTAAAGCTTGATATTTCTCACACGCAAGGTCCATACAACGCATACCGAATTGAGCCCTCACAAGGAATAATTAAGAATTAAGGGAATAGGTTAGGATGGAATCTAATAATGATTTGGCAATTATCATTCCTGCCTACAATGAAGAAAAGCGAATAGAAAGAACAATCCGTTCAATTAATGAATATCTCATCTTTAAACAACTATCTTACGAAATACTGATTGTTTCAGATGGATCGACAGACGGCACGGTTCAGTTGATAAATAATATTATAAAAGAAACGAAAAATCTTCGGCTCATCCATAATAATATAAATCACGGCAAGGGCTGGGCTGTGAGGCAGGGTATGTTGAATACGAAAGCAAAAATTCGCCTTTTCATGGATGCAGATAATTCGACTAGTATCGAGCATTTCGATTTAATGTCTCCTTTGTTTTCAAAAGGATACCAGGTAGTTATAGGTTCACGTGATTCAAAAGATGCAGAAGGTGCAAGGCAGGAAGTACCTCAAAACTTCATTAAAAGATTCTTGGGTAACATAAGCAATATTCTTATACAGATAATGGCTGTAAGGGGAATATGGGATACACAGTGTGGATTCAAGGCGTTAACCGCCACCGCTGCTGAGGATATCTTTTCTCGTTCGAAAATTGATCGGTGGGGTTTTGATATTGAACTACTTTCATTGGCCCAAAGGCTCAGATATTCTATAGCCATCATACCCGTTAAATGGATTAATGACCTCAATAGTAAAGTGAAATTGAGCGCCTATGGGAAAACACTTATGGAATTAGTCCAAATAAGATGGTGGTTTCTAAAAGATGACTACAACATCAACCGTCATTATAAAAGTTAGTCGTCAAAATAAAGAATGTGAGGTTAGATAATTGAGAAGTGCTTTTAAATGTATTCTATTGCCATTGGTTTTCCTGGTAATGTCCTGCTCATTGGTGGGTAGCGCTCCTTCGGCACCGACGGAAGTCTCCATGATAGTCGGCAATGAGCAGATTACAGTTCAATGGAAAGCTGTGGAGGGGGCATCTTCTTATAACATTTACTGGTCCGCTGTGGAGGGAGGCACCCTTAAACAGCGTAATAAAATCAGAGGAGTATCAAGCCCTTACTCGCATGGTAGATTAACCAATGGTTCTATATACTATTATGTGGTGACAGCCGTTAACTTCTTTGGGGAAAGTCGTGCCTCCCAAGAAATCTCGGCTATTCCTCGTTCTTCTCCCGACAATGCCCGCACCCGTGTAGTTTGGGTACAGGACATGGGTGATGGTAGTGATGTGGATACAAGAGGGGGCAATTTGCGTTTGCTGGGGTTGGACACAGGGGACGGGCGGGGGGAGCGTGCAATATTGGAGCCCTTGGGGAATTATTCAAAGCCCCTGATCACGCCTCGCGGGGACCGGGTAGTCTATACGGACCGGATTCGTAAGAAGGTTTATATAGTGAATTGGGACGGTTCAGGATTGCGGGAATTGTTTGGGGGTTTTGGATTGGCATTGTGGCGGGATCCCAGGGACGGACGGGAGTGGATTTATTATGGATTAGAGGAGACAATGCCGGAAGGGGGTGGACATTGTCCGGCAGTTTATCGGAGATTGTTGGACAGTTCTGGATCAGGGGAGTTGGTTTGGAACAGGACACCGGTGAGTGTGGACAGT
Organism: Desulfobacterales bacterium; assembly: GCA_046485065.1. GTDB lineage: Bacteria > Desulfobacterota > Desulfobacteria > Desulfobacterales > RPRI01 > RPRI01. The sequence continues at coordinate 18,140 of JAWOHP010000137.1, forward strand.
TTTCAGCTGTCGGCGGACGGCCGGATGGCCGGGGGCAATTTGCCCTGGCCCGCTGGCGGTGTCGCCCAACTGCCCAACCAATCACTTAAAATCTATGTCAAGGGGTGCTGGCCTGCGTTTAACTCTGTAGGAGGTAAAAATCTTTACTGGATCTTTGATGGCGCTCACCGGAATCTGACATTGATTGATCTGCGAAATGAGAAGAAATGGCAGGTCAAAATCAACGGCGCCCCGGGGGTTGATGGGCATGAGGTTTACCATCCCCGGTGGAGCAATCATCCGCGGATAAT
>JAWOHP010000107.1:0-4261 GCA_046485065.1 Desulfobacterales bacterium
AAAAAAGTCAAGAAAAAAATATGGTTAAGGATAAGAGGTCCATTTCCGGATGGAAACTAATTTATATCTTGACTAAACATTGTAGCTTTAATATAGCTTAATACTAATCTTAATGTATTAGAATCCATTTTCTAATAACTTATTGAAACCGCTTGAATTTCATTTGATAAAATGTTTTGAAAAATCTTTAAACGGGCTGCACGCAAATAATTTTATGCCCGATTAACGGCCGTAGTTGTTGTAAAAAACAAACAATATAAAGGGGGTAAAATGCTCCTTCAGGGTAGAAATGCAATTGTCACGGGAGGCTCTCAAGGCATAGGAGCCGCGACTTCAATCGAGCTTGCAAAAGAAGGCGCAAATGTTTGTCTTCTTTACCGTAAGCATGAAGAAGAAGCTTTAAGGCTTGCGGATGAAATCCGCAAAATGGGACGAAAGGCACTTCATCTTAAATGCAACATCGCCTCATTCTCAGAGGTTGAAAATGTTGTGCAAACAGCATTAAAGGAGTTTGGAAGGATTGACATACTTGTCAATAATGCGGGGATGAACTGGGACAGCGTGTCCTGGAAAATGACCGAGGAACAGTGGGACAAAGTAATAGAGGTCAATCTAAAAGGATATTTCAATTTTACACGCCATACAGCCCCGTTATTCAAAGACCAGAAATATGGTAAAATAATAAACGTCACATCCATAAACGGAATGCGGGGAAAATTCGGCCAAACCAATTATTCCGCTTCAAAAGCCGGAATAATAGGATACACTAAAGCAATAGCCAAGGAACTCGGCGCTTTCGGAGTTAATGTTAACGCGGTTGCGCCCGGCCTGATTGAAACATCGATGCTGAAAGATTCGGAAGCCCGAGATAAAATAATAGATATGGCCATGAACGAAATTGTTTTAAAGCGAGTCGGCCTGCCGGAAGATGTTGCAAATCTAATAGTATTTCTATCATCGGACAAGGCAAGGCATATTACGGGTGAAGTGATAAAGGTTGATGGAGGTCAGTACATTTAAACTTAGAAAAGGAAATAATATATGTCGCTCAAACTTTCTGATATCGTAGTAATAAGCGCAGTCAGGACTCCTATGGGACGTTTCGGAGGAACCATTAAAGATGTCCCTTCATTTGATTTAGGCGCCACGGCAATAAAAGAGGCTCTCCGAAGGGCCGGAATAGCCGGAAAAGAAGTTTCTGAAGTAATATACGGCTCTTGCCGCCAGGCAGGAAACGGCCCCAACCCCGCCCGCACAGCAAGCGTCAGGTCCGGCATACCAAAAGAAATACCCGTAAATACAATCAATATGGCCTGCCCTTCCGGCATGAAAACAGTTCACCTTGCAACTGAGGCTCTTCGTCTTTCAGAAAGCGAAATTGTTGTTGCGGGCGGAATGGACTCCATGAGCACAATCCCCTATCTTTTAAAAGGCGTAAGATGGAAAGGCTTCCAGATGGGGCCGAAGACCATTGAAGACGGCTGGAGTGATTCGATAGATCCTCTTACCGGCCAGGGAATGGGAGATACAGCAGAGAATCTGGTTGAAAAGTATTCGTTGAAAAGAGAAGACCTTGACCAGTTTGCAGTCGAAAGCCATCTTAAGGCTTCAAGAGCGCAGAAGGAAGGATTCTTTGATGAAGAAATAGTGCCAGTAAAAGTGCCGCCTGCAAGCAAAAAGGAAACCGAGCTGATATTCTCACAAGATGAAACAATAAGGCATGATGCAGATTTAAAAAAGATGGCTACCCTCCCCCCGGCATTCCGCAAAGGCGGCTCTGTCACTGCCGGAAACTCATGCGGGTTGAGCGACGGCGCATGCGCTGTAGTAGTAACAACGCGTCAAAAAGCCCTTGAGATAGGAGCAAAACCGCTTTTCTCTTTTGTAAGCTTCGCCCAGGCCGCCGTGGAACCTTCAACGATGGGAGAAGGCCCCGGTGTTGTAATCCCTATGGCTTTAAAGAATGCGGGTATGGCGCTTTCGGATATTGAGCTGTTTGAAATAAACGAGGCCTTCGCATCACAGGTTTTAACTAATGTGCAAACTCTCGGACTTGACCGGGAAAAACTCAATATACACGGGGGCGCCATTGCTCTCGGCCATCCCACGGGTATAAGCGGCTGCCGAATACTGGTTACCGGCTATTATGCCATCAAGTCAAGAAACAAAGAACTTCTTTGTGCTGCCATATGCGGAGGCGGAGGAGTGACAACGGCTATGATTGTAAAACGTGAAAACTGACGGCTTTAAAAAATAGATAAGAGGTGAACAATGGCTGAATATAAATTTATCCGGTTTGAGATACAAAACGGTGCTGCAAATATCAGGTTTGACCGTCCGAAACACAATGTTTTTAACATCGAAATGTTAAATGAACTGAATTCTGTTCTTGAGGGCCTTGCGAAAAATGCCGAAATAAAATGCGTTGTATTCAGGGCTGAAGGACCGAGCTGGTGCGCGGGAGTCGATGTAGGAGACCACAAGCCTGAACTCGTGGATCAGATGATCTCTTCATTTAACAGAGTATTCGAACTTACAGACAGGATCGAAGTTCCAACAATAGCTGCCGTACATGGCGCTTGCCTTGGAGGCGGGATGGAAGCAGCCATAGCCTGCGATATTATCGTTGCTTCAAAAAAGGCCGTTTTCGGGCAGCCTGAAATAAAACTCGGGTTTTTTCCCCCTTATGCCGCCATTCGACTTCCTCATTTAGTCGGTCCAGCTAAGGCTATTGAAATCTGCACCACAGGGAAAATCTACACCGCGGATGATGCGATGATGATGGGGTTTGTGTCACGGGTAACCGACGATGACAAATTTTCATCTGAAGTCGATGCCTATATAAATGAAATATGCGCGTGCAGTCCTCTGATAATAAGGCTTAACAAAAGAGCCGTGAAGCAGAATATAGGTAAAAATCTCACTTACGCTATAAATGACGTGAGCGATCTTTTCCTAAACACTCTCATGAAAACCGAAGACACCCTTGAAGGCATAAAAAGCTTTTATGAAAAGCGAAAACCGTCATGGAAAAACATGTAGCAGGAGGACGGACAGAAGTGAGTTGTAATTTGAAATCTGAAATTTGAAATCTGCACCAGGAGGCAAAATGTCCCAGTCAACCAAAGTGATAAACAAGATAGGAGTAGTTGGAGCAGGTAACATGGGCAGCGGTATAGCCCAGAAAATCGCCCAGGAAGGCATAAATGTCGTAATGCTGGATGTAAAGGAGGAATTCGTTAACCGCGGACTTGCAAACATAGGTAAAATCCTTGATGAAGGAGTAGAACGCAAGCTCTTCACTCCGGCAAAGGTTCAGGAAATAAAATCCAGGATTACAGGCACTACAGATCTTAATGCCCTTGCTGATGCCGATATTGTTATCGAAGCCGTTTTTGAAAACAAGGATGTTAAGTCGGAGCTTTTCGGAAAGCTTGACAAAGTATGCTCTCCTGAAACAATACTTGCCACAAATACCTCCAGCTTCTTTGTGAAAGATTTTGCAGAAAAAACTTCGCGTCCGGATCGTTTTGTGGGCCTTCATTATTTTTATCACCCTGCCAAGAACCGCCTGCTTGAAATAATACCCCATGAAAAGACCAGCAGGGAGACAATTGAAAGATCACTGCTTGCAGCAAAACTCCACGGCAAAACGGCAATTGTCGTAAAGGACGCACCCGGTTTCGCGGTAAACCGTTTCTTTGTTCCATTCCTGAATGAAGCCGCCCGGATGCTGGAAGAAAATATTGCAAACATTCCTACAATTGAAGAAGCCGGGAAAAAAGCATTCAGGATAGGCATGGGGCCGTTTGAACTAATGAACGTCACCGGCATACCAATCGCAGTGCACGCTTCCAACACGCTCGGGAATGAACTCGGTCCTTTCTACGCCACTTCTCCCGTAATGAAAGCCCAGATGGACAAGAAGGAAAACTGGGATCTTTCAGGTGAAGTTGACGAATCGAAAATTCAAACAGTAATTGACAGATTCTACGGCGTATGCCTCGGTGTCTCCGCTGCCCTTGTTGATGAAGGTGTCGCCACAATGGAAGATACCGACAGGGGTGCAAAGATCGGCCTGCGATGGACAATGGGACCTTTTGAGATAATGAACAAGATAGGTATAGATAAAACATACTCCCTTGTCTTTGCCATAACCCAGAAATATCCTGATTTTAAAATGCCCGGAATTCTTGAAAAACAGAAAAAAGAGGGGAAACCATTTTCTTTCAGCTGCGTCGATCTGGAAGTTAAAGGCAAA
>JAWOHP010000151.1:0-7696 GCA_046485065.1 Desulfobacterales bacterium
CTGGTGGATGCCATTGCCATATCCTGGGTCGATCTGGGAATCCCGAAATTTTCACGTATTATCATTCAATCCCCGAACAGCGTCTACGGATTTCTGGCACGTATAGCCGCTGAACGGGCAGGGCTAATTTCACTGACTGTATATCCTTATTTGCGTCAGCTCGAACTGGAATATATGGTGAAGCGCACCGAGGCAACCTCTGTAGTGATACCCAACGTGTACCGTAATTTCGATTATCTCGAAATGTATAAGGGACTCCAGACGCAATTTCCCCACCTGCAGTATATTTTCCTGTTTGACGATGAAGTGCCGCCCAACGCTCCGGAAAAAACCTATTCTCTCACTTCCATGGCTAAAGAGCGGGTTAAGAAACCTGTAGATGAGGCCAGGCTTGCGGAAAGGCGTCTTGATCCCATCTGGAATATATCTCTGCTGACAACCACCAGCGGCACCACCGGGATTCCCAAGCTGGTGGAATGGCCTGCGGCTCCAAGGGTATGCACATCCAAGGGTCGTGTGGATATATGGAAGCTGACAAAGGACGATATCACGATGGCAATTGCTCCCCACGCCGGTGGGGCTGCCGGGACTTTGACTTATTTTGCAGCGCCGATCGCCGGAGCGAAAACAGTCATGCTGGAGGAGTTCACCCCTGAAGACGCTTTGGCTCTTATTGAAAAGGAGAAGGCCACGGCTATTGGAGTGGTGCCGACTCACCTGATCCGCATGCTGGAGGCAAATCCGGCCAGGTACAATTTGAGTTCTTTGCGTTTTATCCGCTCGGCAGGCGGTTATCTTTCGCCCCAGGTAGCCGAAGAGGCAGAAGATGCTTTCAAGGCGGTTATTACTTCCGATCTGGGAACCCAGGACAAGGGATCCGTATCAGGCTGCCGGGTAGAGGACAGCAAGGAACTGCGCCGCCGCACGGTGGGACGAATGCTGCCCGGTAACAAGGTGCGGCTTTTGGATGAGCAGGGCAGGGAAGTTGCGGACGGCGAACCGGGGATTCTATATTTCCGCGGCCCCCACGCTCCGGCCGGGTATTACCGTGATGAGGAGCTCACCGCCACCGTTTTTGATAAAGACGGGTGGTGTACTACGGAAGACATAGTAAAGTTTGATGAAGGATGCCTCTGGATCCTGGGGCGGGCCAAGGATATGGTTATCCGGGGCGGACAGAATATCTATCCGGCGGAAATCGAAGGCCTCCTCAACGAACACCCCAAGGTCTCATCGGTGGCTATTGTGGGCTATCCGGATCGTGAGATGGGGGAGCGTTGCTGTGCCTACGTGATTCCAAAGCCGGGCGAAAGCTTCACCTTCAGGGAAATGGTGGACTTTTTAAAAAGCAAGAAACTGGCCATGTTCAAGGTTCCGGAACGCCTGGAGATTGTGGCTGAATTTCCGGCAGTGGGCGATTCCGGCAAGGTAAACAAAGAGACCTTGAAGAAAGAGATCGCAGCCAAAGTGGAACGCGGAGAATAAAGGCGGGAACAACGTAATGCAAAAAAGAGTGTTGATCATTTCCACTCTCGACACCAAAAGTACCGAGACCGGGTATCTGAAGATGAAACTGGAGTCGATCGGTCTCGATGTCATGGTTATGGATATTTCCATGGGCGGTGAAGGCTTGAGCGCCGGCGATATTACCCCCCGCCAGGTGGCCGAAGCAGGAGGCAGCAGCCTCGAAGCGATCTGGAATTCCAGGGAGCGGGCCAGGATTACTGCCATCATGATAGCAGGCGCTTCGCGTCTGGCCGCACAATTCCTCGCGGCCGGTAAAATTGACGGCGTTGTGGGTGTCGGCGGCTCCACCGGTTCGCTCATGGCCACTGAAGTTATGCGCACATTGCCTTTTGGTTTACCCAAACTGATGGTTTCTTCCACTGCCGCCTTGCCTGGGCTCTCCACACGCTACATCGGGACCGGGGATATTACCTTGTTTCATTCGGTGGTGGAGATATCCGGGATGAGCGACCTCTTGAAAAATGTGTTTGACCGGGCTGCCTTTGCAGTGGCCGGGATGGTCTCGGAGGATATCACTCCGCCCAGAGCGGGCAGGGGCAAGGCAATCGCCCTGACCATGCTGGGACCGTGTGAACAATGCGCCAGCCTGGTTCGCATAGGATTGGAACAGGCGGATTATCAGGTTATCGGTTTTTCAGCGGCCGGAATCGGTGACCGGGCCATGGAGAGTATGATAGCCGAAGGTCTTTTTCATGGTGTGATAGACCTCGCGCCTGGTGGAGTGGGGGAACATCTTTTCGGATATATGCGTGATGCAGGCCCAAACCGGATGGAATCGGCCGGTTTGGCCGGTATACCGCAGGTGATCTCCACATGCAGCGTAAACCACATGACACCGTCCAAATCTAAATACAAACCGGATTTTAATCAACGCCGCAAATATGATCTGGACAAATACAGGGCCTGGTTAAGGCTTAATCCGGATGAATTGAAAGCCGTTGCGGAAGCCTTTGCCGCAAAATTAAATTTGGCAAAAGGTCCGGTTAAGATAATTATTCCACAAAAAGGCTGGTCAGGGGTAGACCGGCAGGGACAGCCGACCTATGATCCGGGAGAAGATCGTGTTTTTGTTGATACCCTGAAAGCGCGTCTGAACCCGCGAATAGAGATTCTGGAAGTGGATGCCAATATGGAAGAACCGGAATTTGCCCAGGCGGTGATTAATCTGGCTTTGAAGATATTTTAGTCATAGAGAAAATTAAAATTGATGAACGAATTGTTTGAAAAACAACTTCTGCAGGCTGCCGAACCTCATCTGCTAAGCGGACGAAAAGGTGACATGGAGCATACGCTCCGGGCTGTGGATTACGGTAGGTACCTGCTGGAACGTGAGCCGGGGGATCCGGCTATCGTCCTGCCATGCCTATACCTGCATGATATAGGCTGGAGCAGGGTGGACTATCAGGATTTTGTGGATGCCACACCAGCCGAGAAAAAACATTGTGTCAGCCTGCAGCAGCATATGCAGGAAGGCGCAAAGCTGGCCGCAGGCATTCTGGAAAAGCTGGCCTGCGATGCCGCCAAACTAGAACGGATTGTGGCCATCATAGCCGTGCATGATGAACCTGAAGCAGTAATTGCCATGCAGGATTTCAATGCCCTTCTGGTGATGGAAGCAGACCGACTGGACCGTTACGGTCCGGAGAGTGTCCGCCGTTATCAGGCGATGTTCGGGGATGCCTATGCTGCCTGGCAGGAAGCGAAGGTAGTGAGACTGGAGGGACTGGACGCATGGTTCAGGACAGAAACAGCCAAAACCCTTTCGCGTAAGCTGGCCCGTGAAATAGGATTGTTTGAGGCCTGAGCATGTAGCCAGGACAAGATCAACTCAATTAATTTTGATGGTTTCTTAAAAAGTCAAAATATGCTCACTTAATGAGCTTTTTGGGAATTTTTAAATCACTTCGCTAAATCACAAGAAAATTTCGCCTGCGGCGGTCAAAGCCTTGTGATTTTTAACGCTCAATAATTTAAAAATCTATTTCCCAAAAATCTCAAATCCGTTCACATATGACTTTTTACGAAACCGCTAATTTTACATTGATCCGGCATAGCGACTATAAAGGAGCGACTTTGTACGACAATTCATTCATGGTGAAAACCGGCACAGGCGCATATGATATCGAGGCCGAGGTGCGACGGATCGGAACGGATCTGCTGGTGGCCGTCTGGGGCGGCGAAAAGCCTCACATCGGGGCTGTGGCTGTGGCCCAGCCGCGGCCCAGTTTAAAGGATCCTAACGTTTTGAGCGCGACGGCCTCGGTGATTTGCCTGCCCGCCCACAAGGAAGATGAGCTTGCCAAAAAGGTTGCTGAAAATTTATCGGCCACGCTAAATGCAACGGTGGTGGTGACTGCCGGAATTCACTGGGACAATATATCCAGGACTGGAATAAAGCGGGTGATTGCGAACAGTAAAATTCTGCTGGATTTGATGCTGGAGGAGGCTGCATCCAGGTGGCCGAAACTGGCAGGACTTGGAAAAAGTCAATAAGTAGAATATCGAATATCGTACATCGAATTTCGGAGTATGATGTTCGCTGTGCGTACGTAGGTATTTGGAGCTTCACGGTTTCCACGGATGTGGATATGCCGCCGTTGACGAAGGGTTCGGCATTATTACTGCGGATCGCATACGCACCCATACTCCAAACGAAATATAATTATGATGTTTTTTATAGAATGTTTGGCTCAAAAAATGGAAGATAAAGAAATGAAAAAGCGAATCATTGTTGGAATGTCAGGGGCTAGCGGCGTCATTTACGGAGTCAGGCTGCTGGAACTGTTGCGTGATACAGATTATGAGACACATCTGATAATAAGCGAAGCAGGTAAACTCAACATCCAGATCGAAACCGATTATAAAGTTGAGAATGTGCTGGCTATGGCCGATGTTACATACGAGCATGGCAATATTGCCGCTGCGGTGGCCAGCGGCTCATTCTTAACATCCGGGATGGTGGTGGCGCCCTGCACCATCAAGACCCTTTCGGGAATCGCGAACTCCTATACCGAAAATCTGTTGGTGCGGGCGGCCGATGTGTGCCTGAAGGAAAAGCGGAAACTGGTGCTGGTGGTACGCGAAACCCCACTGCATAAAGGGCATCTGAGATTGATGGCGCAGGCGGCCGACATGGGCGCCCACATACTGCCACCGGTGCCTTCTTTTTACCATCATCCCAAAACCATCCAGGACATCATCGATCAGACCATCGGCAAGATCTTCGATTACATGGGTATCGAACACAATCTATTTCAGCGCTGGGGGGAAGAAGAAAATAACGACGAGTCCTCCGGCAGGCTGAAGGTCTGTTGATCCGGATATACAGAATTCTTCTTATAGAATCAGGATATCGGAAAGCATTGAAAGTGAAGATATCTGAAAGGTTGCGATATCAGCATCCTCTCCTGTGACGAGGCTTTCTCCAACTGAGAGAAAACAGGAAGCCATAGGCACACGGTCTGCCGCAAGAATATCATTTATTGAATCACCGACAAATAATGACCTCCCTGCAGGGGCGCAAAGCTTTTTTAAAGCAAGCTTTAAGCTTTCGGGTCGGGGTTTGAGGTATTCGACATCATTTCTTGACAGAACGATTTCAAAATGTACGGCAAGCCCGAACTTTTCAAGTACCGAGCATGATGCAATTGATCCGCAGTTGCTTACAACTCCCATCCGGTATCCGCAATCCGAAAGTCGGACCAGTGTATCCACTGTATCCGGATATGGCGCCCAACGGCTCAAAGCATCCCGGTCATATCTCTCGTAAATAGCAGCCAGCCGGTCAAAAAGGTGTTTGGAATCTGCCATCTTCCAATCGTTTGTAATATCCCTGGTAGTATTATACAGACCGGCATAACTTGGCGACTGTCCATAAAGAGCAGGATCAATGCCGGCGTTGACCAGAACTTTAAGGATTTCTTTGACAGCATCATTCAGGCGCCATTGAAAATCAACAATTGTCCCTTCAAGATCGAACAGGATTATATCGAATTTTCTTTCGGCTGCCATGGAGTGAAAATCTCCTGAAAAAGAACAGTGTTATCCGTTTATTTTTTCAATCTTAAAAAGAACGGGTTTGAACCAGTCTGTGCACCCTGAAATTGTCAATCCCTTTTCCATTAACCATGGGAATTGAGCGCCGTTAGCGATAGCAATGATATCTTTTCTTATATCTGCCCAAGCCCAGTGGCAGAAGTTTTCAGGCATTTGAAATTCGGAATTAACAAGAAATTCATCGCCTTCCTTGAAAATACTGCACAGGCTACTGTTCTTCATCCCGTCTTTCATGTAACCGTCAATGATATCCTGGTTAAGGGACCTTTTTATAACGGTAATCTTGCATTTTGGATGCTGAATCATTGGAATGGTCCTTTCTTTTATCTACCTAATCGGTTTTGTTGCCGGTCATATACCGGGAATATCCTTTTATAAAATTGAAACTTGCAATTTGTCAAGTTAAGCCCATTAAACCGAAACAGCGAGCGGATGTGGTGTCTTTATCCTTGACAACCAACTCCCCTTTTGCAATATCTCGGCGTCCAGAAAACAAATTTACGACTATTATCAGAATAATGTTCCGATTGGAGATAGTTCATGCTTCTTAAGCCGGACTGCATTCCATGCATTTTGAAAATGACTTTGGATCTGCTTCGAAAACTTCCCATCAACGAAGAGCAAGTCGGTGATCTTTTCAATCGGGTTATTGAATCTCCGGCGCTCAAGGGAAATGACTGGCAGACTACCAGCCCTGAGGTTATAGAGATCATAATGACGCTTATGGCCGATACAGTAAAGGATCCGGATCCTTTTTCTATGGTTAAAAAAAATCAGAACGAGAGGATGATAGCTATCTATCCGGACATGAAACAATGGGTTCAACAAGCCGCGGCTCCACTTGAAACAGCTGTCAAACTGGCAATTATAGGAAACGCCATAGATTTCATGATTGCCGGTGGCCCGTCCGATTTAGCCGCCTTTATTCAAAACAGATTGACTGCGCCTTTCTCTGCCAAGGCTTTTTCACAATTTGAACTTAAGCTGGCAAAGGCACGCTCTCTGATTTATTTTGCCGACAACTGCGGTGAGATAATCGCGGATAAATTGCTAATTGAAACATTGAAAGCTTTCTCTCCGCGGATTGAAGTATTCGTGGTGGTGCGAAGCATGCCGGCTCTAAACGATGTTACCCGCAAAGAAGCGCTGTCAGTAGGAATCGAAACCGTGGCCGGGATTGTTGAAAACGGAATAGATGGGCCGGTTCCCGGAACGATTTTGTCGAGGTGTTCAAAAGAACTCAACCACCTGGTCAATCAGGCAGACCTTATCATCTCTAAAGGTGGCGGGAATTTCGACACGCTGAGCGAAGAAAGCGCTAACCTGAGTACCGATATCACCTTTTTGCTTCTTTCAAAATGCGTTCCATACATGCAATATTTTGATGTCGACATGAATGATCTTATTCTTTTCAACATATTTCACCGGCAGGAGGAAGAGTAAAAATGGTTCCTAAACCCTGGAAACTGATTCAAAGCCGCACCGAACGCCGGTTTACTATCTTCAATCTGCGTATTGACCGGGCCTGTTCGCCGCGCACCGCCGTCGAACATGATTTCTATATTTTGGAAGCGGCTGATTGGGTCAACGTGATTCCCCTGACATCCAGCGGGGATGTGGTACTGGTGCGCCAATACCGTCATGGATTGCGGGATCTTTGTCTGGAAATCCCGGGAGGGATTATAGAAGCAAACGATTCCCCCAAAGAGGCCGCTCATCGCGAATTGTTTGAAGAAACCGGTTATCAGGCAGCTGAGATGCTTTCCCTGGATTATGTTTATCCTAACCCCGCGTTTTTAAACAACCGGTGCCATACTTTCCTGGCGAAGGACGTAACATTGAAAGGCCGTCAGGTACAGGACGAAAAAGAGGACATCGAAGTCATCCTAAAACCCCTGAAAGAGATTCCCGCCATGATCCGGGAAGGGAATATCCGTCACTCCCTGGTTGTGGCTGCATTTTATCGTTATTTTATGGAGTGTCAATCAACCGTCTGAAGTCAACCATCTGAAGTATCCATAGGATTGAACTGGAAACAGCGGGCGTATTCTATTGTGGTTGTCAGAATAATATTCAGATTGAAACCATCAACCTGTTTGGGTATGTGTGCGTA
>JAWOHP010000068.1:0-10383 GCA_046485065.1 Desulfobacterales bacterium
TTTTGCCTTTTCAAGTTCAGGCTCTATAACCTCGGCCGGTCTGCATGTGATCGGTTTTTCTCCGCGCGGATACCCTTTTAGAGCCTTCTCCTGCAATTCGGGATTGATGGGAACTGCTGTTTTTCCGTAAAGGCCGTAGCAGAGATCCTTCACCTGGGCCGTAATCATTTTGTATCTGTCTTTCTCATCACCGAAAAGGACATTGTTAACCGTCTGGATTCCAACTATCTGGCTTGTTGGTGTGACAAGAGGGATCTGGCCCAGATCCTTCCTTACTTTCGGAAGTTCCGCATAAACCTCGTTTATCTTGTCAAGGGCGTCCATCTCTTTAAGCTGGTTGACAAGATTGGAGAGCATGCCGCCCGGAGTCTGGTGCAGAAGAACATTTATATCTATGATCGAGACCTTTGAATCATCAAGAAGATGCTTGTACTTGGGAAGAATATCTCTTTCGAGAACTTCGTTTATGGCCGCAAGGTGCCTTATATCAAAACCCGTATCTCTGTTTGTGCCTAAAAGCGCCATAACAAGCGGTTCGATTGCAGGATGAGAAGTTCTGAATGCATAAGGTGTCATACAGGTGTCTATTATATCCACTCCGGCTTCAATAGCCTTTAAATGAGACATCGATGCCATACCCGAAGTAAAATGGCTGTGAAGATGAATAGGAACTTTTACAGCCGCCTTTAATGACTTTACCAGGTCATACGCATCATAAGGAGCTATCAGCCCTGCCATATCTTTAATGCATATGCTGTCAGCCCCCATCTTTTCAAGTTCTTTGGCTTTGTTGACGTAATATTCAAGAGTATATACATCCCCACCCATCCTCGGTTCTGTCAGAGAATAGCACATGCAACCCTGAAAATGCTTCCCGCAGCTTTTTATTACAGGAACGACTGTTTCGAAGTTACGGTAATCATTTAACGCATCGAATGTTCTGAAAATATCCATACCGTTTGCTGCAGCCCTTTCAACAAATGCCCGGGCAACATCATCGGCATAATTCCTGTAACCGACCAGATTCTGGGCTCTGAGAAGCATGGAGAAAGGAGTCTTTTTTACATAACTTTTCAATGTCCTGATTCTTTCCCATGGATCCTCATTCAGAAACCGGTGCATGGTGTCGAAAGTCGCGCCTCCCCACGTTTCCATGGCCCAGAACCCTACTTCATCCATCATCTCCGCAACAGGAATCATATCTTCAGTCCGCCCTCTTGTTGCAAAAAGGGACTGGTGACCGTCACGAAATGTCAGATCTTCTATCATGACAGGATTTTTCGCTTTAGGCCTCTCTTTTCTATAGTCCATAGGTGTTCTTTTTAATTTATCGTGATCGTTCATGTTTCAGTTCTCCTCTCAAATATGTTTACGAGGCTTTTCATAATACCCTCGCTGTATTGGTCGGTAACTTGTTTTCTTCTATTGCCTGCCCCTGACAAAAGCCTTAAACTGCATCATATTTCGCATCCGCATAACATCCTGCCTGCCGCTCACGCTCCATATATTAAATGGCGGCAGAGGAACGGCCTGCACAATAACTGAGGCAGCCTGCCCGGTCTGCAAACCGGCCTGCTGCATCGCCATAATCTCTTCTTCTGTGTATATATAGTTCATAACGGCAGCGGAAATTGCAGCGGTTATTTTTGCTTTTCTATCCATCTCTATTCTTCCTTATAATGTTATGCGGTTCGTCCGCACTCCCATATTCCTATTTGACTGTATCTCACAAATATATTCAGTTTGGGTGTGGGTGCAAACAAACGCTCTTTATACCGGAATATTGCCGTGTTTCTTGGGAGGCCTTATCTCCCGTTTGCTGCACATGACCTCAAGAGTCTCTATCAGGCGCGGCCTTGTACTGCTCGGGATTATAACTGCATCTATATAGCCTCTTCTCGCGGCACAGTAAGGATTTGAAAAAAGGTCCTCGTATTCTTTAATCTTTTCTTTTCGCTTTCCGGCGGAATCCGGGGCATCATTTATTTCCTTGCGGTGAATTATATTGGCCGCCCCGGCTGCTCCCATAACTGCGATTTCAGCCGACGGCCACGCAAAAGCAATATCAGCACCAAGATCCCTTGAGCACATCGCAAGATAAGATCCGCCGTAATCCTTCCGGGTTACCAGAAGCATTTTGGGAACCGTTGCTTCCGAATAGCACCACAGAAGCTTTGCTCCATGACGTATTATTCCGCCCCACTCCTGGTCGCTTCCGGGAAGATATCCGGGAACATCCGCAATGGTAAGAAGCGGTATGTTGAAAGAATCGCAGAATCTGATAAATCTTGTTGCTTTGTCGGACGCATTAATATCAAGGCATCCGGCTTTTACTTTCGGCTGATTGGCTATGATTCCGATTGTCCTGCCGTTCAGCCTTGCAAAACATACTATTATATTCTGGGCAAAATATTGATGAGGCTCAAAGAACTCTCCGTCGTCAACTATCGCCCGGATAACCTCCTTCATATCATATGACTGGTTCGGGCTGTCAGGAATTATATCATCCAGCAGAGGAGAAGTACGTGCAGGATCATCACCGGTCGGAATCGCGGGAGGATCCTCCATGTTGTTGGAGGGAAGATATGAAAGTAGTTTCTTGATGTTTTTAATTGCATCCTCATCGCTTTCACACGCAAACTGGGCAACTCCGCTCTTTTCATTATGCGTCATTGCTCCGCCAAGATCTTCAAATGATATCTCTTCACCGGTAACAGATTTGATAACCTCGGGTCCTGTTATAAACATGTAACTACTGTTTTTTACCATAAAAACCCAGTCTGTCATTGCAGGCGAGTAAACCGCGCCTCCCGCCGTAGGCCCCATTATCGCCGATATCTGGGGTATTACACCGGATGCGAGAGAGTTCCGGTAAAAAATCTGGCCGTACCCTGAAAGAGCATCAACACCTTCCTGTATTCTCGCGCCTCCCGAATCATTTATCCCTATAAAAGGGACTCCGGCTTTCAAAGCAAGATCCATAACTTTACAGATTTTCTTTGAATGCATTTCGCCTAAGCTTCCAGCCCTTGATGTAAAATCCTGGGAAAAGGCGAATGCCGGCCTTTTATCAATCAGGCCATGCCCAGTAATTACACCATCTGAAGGGATCTCAACCTTATCCATGTCAAAATTAACGCACCGGTGGGTAACAAACATGTCTATTTCCCTGAAAGTGCCAGGATCAAACAATAAATCAAGACGTTCCCTGGCTGTAAGGCGTCCCTTTTCCTTGTGTTTGGCAACCGCCTTTTCGCCTCCCATCTTTAAGATTTTTGCTTCACGTTCTTTAAGATCCTTTATTTTATCTTTCACAATACCCATAACAGAATTCCTTTCTTATGGTTCCTGTTTTTATGTTTCATAGTCCCTGTATACCGCATGAATCCGTCGTTTGTGATTCGTGATTCGATCCACGACCCACGATCTTCTATTTACGCTATCTTATTTGCTCATACACCGACATGACAATAACCGGTTATACAAGCTTCCCATCCTTTTAGAGGAAGAACTATCCTTTTACTTGCGGTTTCTGTCAAGAAAAAAAAGCAGTTCGCAGGCTGCAACCGTCGGCGTTTTAATTCCTTTTTCAACATCCCGTGTAATTTTTGAAAGAAGCCTTTTTACATCGGAATTGCTGAAAAACATATCCTTTAGCCCTTCTTCAACAAGAGACCACATCCAGTTCACAGACTGTTTCTTTCTGTTTATATCAAGTTCTCCGCTCTTTACCATTTTATCCCTGTGATCGAGCACCATGCTCCAGATTTCATTTATCCCCGTCATTTTAACTGAACTGCATGTAACAACGGGAGGGGACCATGTTGGAGTCGATGGAATTAAAAGATGAAGGGCCGTTTCATATTCTTTCCTTGCTTTTTTTGCCTTTTCTATATTGTCTCCGTCGGCCTTGTTTATGGCAACCGCATCAGCAAGTTCAAGTACCCCTTTTTTAATCCCCTGGATTCCGTCACCTGCACCGGCAAGCATAAGAACAAGAAAAAAATCAACCATGGATGAAACTTCCGTTTCAGACTGTCCGACTCCGACGGTTTCAACTATTATTACGTCGAAACCCGCCGCTTCACAAATGAGCATGGCTTCCCTTGTTTTTCTTGCAACGCCTCCCAGGGTTGAACCGGAAGGAGAAGGCCTGATAAAAGCATTTTCCTCTATGGCAAGTTTTTCCATGCGCATCTTGTCCGCCATAATGCTTCCTCCGCTTCTTCTGCTGCTGGGATCAACGGCAAGCACCGCCAGACGATGGCCTTTTTTAACAAGCATCATCCCTAGGCTCTCGACAAACGTGCTCTTTCCTACACCCGGAACGCCGGTAACACCCAGGCGGACGGCTTTCCCAGTCTCCGGGAGCAACCCATCGAGAATCGATCTCGCAAGATCCTGATGGGACGGGTGCGAGCTTTCTATAAGTGTTATGGTTTTTGCCAGTATCCGCCTGTTTTTTTCAAGGACTCCCTTGATATAATATTGCGGATCTTCTGGAATATTTTTTTCCGGCATAGTAATTTTTATTTCTGGTCTCTGGTTTATGGTTTATGGTTCGATTTACTATTCACTTTTCACTGTTCACTATTCACATTTTTCTGCTTTCAAACAGCACGTTCAAAACCTTGTTGGCGGAATCGGTAATTACTGTGCCGGGTCCGAATATTCCCGAAACACCTTTTTCATATAGAAAATCATAGTCGGCCGGAGGAATTATTCCTCCCACAACGACCAGAATATCCTTACCGCCTTCGGCCTTGAGGTCCTCTATTAACTGGGGCACCAGCACCTTGTGTCCTGCCGCAAGGCTTGACGCGCCGACGACATGAACATCATTTTCAACAGCCATTCGTGCCGCTTCAAGCGGAGTCTGAAACATAGGACTTATGTCAACATCAAACCCCAGATCGGCAAATGCTGTCGCGACAACCTTGATGCCCCGGTCATGCCCGTCCTGCCCCATCTTTGTTACAAGAATTCTGGGCCGTCTCCCTTCTTTTTCAAGAAATTCGTCCGTTCTTTTTCTTATTGAGGCTATAATCTCGCTATCCCCGTATTCCGAGGCAAATACACCTGAAATACACTGGGTCGTCGCGACATATCTCCCGAATACTTTTTCCATGGCTTCCGTAATCTCCCCGACAGTCGCCCTCGCCCTAACCGCCGGAATGCATGCTTCAAGCAGGTTCCCACCCGACGATGCGCAGTTTGTAATTGCTTCAAGGGTTTTCTGAACTGCAACGGTGTCCCTTTTTGCCTTTATTTCCTTTAATCTTGCAATCTGCTCATCCCTCACACTTCCTGAAACCTCAAGCACATCAACTGGTGATTCTTCATTTATGAGATACTTGTTAACACCTACAATCACATCTTTACCCTGGTCGATCCGCGCCTGTTTCCTTGCGGCCGACTCTTCTATCCTCATCTTGGGCATTCCTGTCTGTATGGCCTTGGTCATTCCGCCAAGGTCCTCGACCTCTTTTATTATTTTTTTCGACTCGCGGATAATGGCATCGGTCAGCGCTTCAACATAATAGGAACCACCGAGAGGGTCAACGACATTACAAATCTGGGATTCTTCCTGAACCACGATCTGTGTGTTTCTCGCAATCCGGGCGGAAAAATCTGTTGGAAGACCTACTGCCTCATCAAATGAATTGGTATGCAATGACTGGGTTCCGCCAAGCACAGCGGAAAGGCATTCGAGAGTCGTGCGTATTATATTATTGTATGGATCCTGCTGGGTAAGGCTCCAGCCTGATGTCTGGCAATGGGTCCTCAGCATCAGGGACTGGGGCTTTTTGGGATTAAACCCGCGCATCATATCGGCCCACAGGAAACGGGCGGCTCTCAGCATGGCGATCTCCATGAAAAAATTCATTCCTATCCCGAAGAAAAAGGAGAGACGCGGAGCAAAATCATCTATATCAAGGCCTGCCGCAAGCGCAGCTTTCACATATTCAAGGCCATCGGCCAGTGTAAAGGCAGTCTGCAAAACAGAGTTCGCTCCTGCTTCCATCATGTGATAACCGCTTATGCTCACTGTATTGTATTTCGGCATTTGTTTTGAGCAATAGGCAATTATGTCGGACACTATCCTCATGGACGGTTCCGGAGGATAGATATAGGTGTTTCTCGTAAGATATTCTTTCAATATGTCGTTCTGGATTGTTCCGTTTAGTTTACCCTGAGCAACTCCCTGTTCTTCGGCTGCCACTATATAACCGGCAAGTATGGGAAGAACCGCACCGTTCATGGTCATTGATACGGACATCTCGTCAAGAGGAATCTGGTCGAAAAGAATCTTCATGTCTTCAACCGAATCGACGGCAACACCCGCCTTACCAATATCCCCCACAACTCTGGGATGATCCGAATCATAGCCCCTGTGCGTAGCAAGGTCGAAGGCAACCGAAAGTCCTTTTTGCCCGCCGGCAAGATTTCTCCTGTAGAACGCGTTTGAATCCCTGGCGGTTGAAAAGCCAGCATACTGTCTCACCGTCCATGGCCTTCCGGAGTACATCGTCGCTTTGACCCCTCTCACATAAGGGTAAAATCCGGGAAGAGAATTGACAAACTCAAGACCTTCCAGATCTTCTGCGGTATAAAGTGGTTTTACAAGTATCCCTTCAGGTGTCTGCCAGTTGAGGGATTCAACAGGTTTTTTCAGCTCTTTTGCGCTAAGTTCTACCCATTTATTTAAATCAGGTTTTTCAGACATAACTTGCTCCTTTAACTCGCGATTAGTACATCGTACTTCGCACATCGTGAACCGTTTCAGATCTTTTGTTTGTGTAAAAAGTCCAAAGATAGAGTGGCTGAAGATTTATTATCGACTTCAGCCTTCAGGCTTCCGACTATTCACTATTCACTTTTTTACCTTTCACATAATTCAACCAAAACGCCGCTTGTTGATTTGGGATGAAGGAAAGCTATTTTAGCACCGCCTGCTCCCATTCTCGGTTTTTCATCTATAAGCTTAATTCCCTTGCTCTTTAACTCTTCAAGCGCCTCTTCTATGTTTTCAACACGAAATGCCACATGCTGGATACCTTCCCCCCTTTTTTCTATGTATTTTGCAACTGGTCCGTCAGGCGCGGTCGATTCCAGGAGTTCTACTTCGCTCTCACCAACCGGGAAAAAAGCGGTGGTTACCTTTTGTTCAGCAACTGTTTCGGAACCTTCAAACTTAAGTCCCAAAACATCCGTCCAGAATCCCCTGCCTGCTTCTATGCTGTTCACAGCAATGCCAAGATGGTCTATTTTCAGAATCTTCATATGTAAAACTCCTTTCAAAATGTTTTTGCAATATGAGGCTCAAGCAAAATTATTGAAAACCTTTTTAAATCCCGGCATGGCATTTATAATGGTTTCATCATCAACGCAAAACGCTATCCTGAAATGGCCGGGCCCCATGAACCCGCTTCCCGGCACAACCAGAATCAGCTCTTCCTGAAGCGCCCTTACGAATTTAACATCATCTTCAATTGGTGTTTCGGGAAAAAGATAAAATGCTCCGGGGGGTTTCACAAATTTATAACCGCATTCTGACAGCCCGTTACATAACAGCTCTCTTTTTCTTGCATATTCCGAAACCTCCACACTTTCTCCCTGCATTGAAGCAACAACACGCTGCATGAGTGCGGGCGCATTGACAAAACCGAGAATCCTGTTGGCAAGCGCCATTCCACCTAAAAGCGCATCCCTATAAGTCGCGGAAGGATTCACCGCCGCGAAACCTATTCGCTCACCAGGAATTGATATATCCTTAGAATAGGAAGTCGCTATTATCGTTTCTTTGTAACAGTTAAAAATACCCGGCATCTTCACGCCATCATAAGTTATTTTCCTGTAAGGCTCATCAGATAAAAGATAAATTGTCTTTCCGTATTTTTTACCCTTTTCGGTCAAAAGCCTTCCAAGCTCCATCAGGCTTTCTTTCGAATATATCTGCCCCGTCGGATTATTCGGAGAATTAATCAAAACCGCTTTTGTTTTTCCGGTTATGGCTGAAGAAAGAGCTTCCATATTAAGAGAGAAATCTTTATTTGTCGATGCGGTTTTTAAAACCCCTCCGTGGTTTTCGGCGTAAAAACCGTATTCCACAAAGCAGGGGGCAGGAGTAATAACCTCATCACCGGGATCCAGTATTGTTTTGAGGATAATATTCAGAGCGCCGGCTGCGCCGCAGGTCATTATAATCTCATTTTCAGTTACAGACACTCCCTGTTCTCCGGAAAGATAGCCTGCCACAGCCTTACGCACGTGAGGATAGCCTGTATTGGACATATAGGCATGGTCCCCGTATCCCAGAGAATTAACAGTATCCGCAAGTACTTTCCTGAATTTTTCAGGGGGCTGGACATTCGGATTGCCGAGACTGAAATCAAAAACATTTTTTGCGCCATGCTCCGCCTTAAGGCGGGTGCCTTCTTCAAACATCTTTCTTATCCAGGATGATTTTGAAATAATATTTTCAATATTTTTTGCTATGGACATGGTTGAAAACTCCTTTGATTCGAACTTCGAATTTCGAATATCGCACTTCGAATCCAACAATTCGTTATTCGTTCTTTTTCTCTGTGTTTTCGTATAATTCTTCTTTTATGTGGCGGAAATAACTGATTTTACTCCTGGAATCTCCTGTTTTAAGAATCTTTCAATTCCGTTTTTTAATGTCATCTGTGACATTGGGCATCCAGCGCAGGCGCCTTTAAGACGCACCTTTACCACACCCTCGATTACATCTACAAGTTCCACATCCCCGCCGTCATTCTGAAGCATTGGTCTGATTTTTTTTATCGCTTCTTCCACAAGTTCTTTCATAATACCCCCTGTCTTTCGGACTTCGAATTTCGCACATCGTACTTCGAGGTCCGATATTCGAAGTTCGATGTTCGTTGCTCACACTTCGTGCCTTCTCCTATAAAATTCCTTCCTGAACACCTCAAACGCATCATTTAATATTGCCGCTCTCATGTCTCTCATGAGTTTAGTATAATAATAAATATTATGAATTGTATTCAAGCGATAGGCAAGAATTTCTTTAGCCATAAAAAGATGCCTCAGATATGCCCTCGAATAATTCCGGCAGGTATAGCAAAGGCATCCTTCTTCAACCGGTTTCGTATCACATTTAAAGCGTGCATTACAAATATTGATTGTACCCTGATCTGTAAACATCTGTCCGTTTCTCGCATTTCTTGTGGGAAGGACACAGTCAAACATATCGGCTCCAAGCGCAACGAGTTCAACAAGGTTTTCAGGTGTCCCAACGCCCATAATATATTTCGGTTTTTCCGAAGGAAGCTTCGGAAGTGTAAAATCAGCAATTTCAAGCATTATATCAACCGGTTCACCAACACTTAAACCCCCCAGTGCATAACCCAAAAATCCTATTTTCACAAGATCGCGGGAGGATTTTTCACGGAGCTCCTTATACATTCCCCCCTGCACAATTCCAAAAATGGCGTTTCTGTTTTCGCCTTTTTCTTCCCATGTTTTTTTACATCTCTCTGCCCACACGGTGGTCAGGTCAAGAGCGGCTTGCGCTTCTTTTTTTTCGGCGGGATATTGTATGCACTGATCGAGGCACATCATTATATCCGACCCTAATGATATCTGGATTTCAACAGCCTTTTCGGGTGTAAGAATATGACTTGATCCGTCAATATGGGATTGGAATGTGTAACCTACGTCCGTTATTTTTGAAAGTTTTGCCAGTGAAAAGACCTGAAAACCGCCGCTGTCGGTCAATATTGGCCCTTTCCAGTTCATGAAATTGTGCAGCCCGGAAAAAAGATTTATCACGTCACAGCCGGGCCTTAAATACAAATGGTATGTATTCCCGAGAATGATGCTTGCTCCCGCTTCTGTAATTTCCTCAGGAGATAATGATTTTACGGACGCAAGTGTTCCAACAGGCATGAACACCGGAGTTTCCACAACCCCATGAGATGTCTTCATCAGCCCGGCTCTTGCCCGCGTATCTTTTGATTCTGAAACTACCGTAAAATCAAACATGATGCCTTTATAAAAAGTCAATTTTTGGACGGCAAAGTAAAAAGCTCATTATGCAAGGCGCACGAATCTTGAGGAATGAAGCGTACTTTTGTACGCTGCAATGACGAAAGATGATGTGCAACACAGTAGAATGACTTTTTATTAAGCCGTAAACATTGCATCTCCATAACTGTAAAACCTGTATCCTTTATATATAGCCTCCCTGTACGCCGAAAGCACTTTCTCCCTTTCCGCAAAAGCCGACACAAGCATAATTAGTGTTGATTTGGGCAGATGAAAATTTGTTATCATCGCGTCAACAGACTTAAAACTGTATCCTGGATATATAAAAAGGTCGCATTTTCCGCTTCCGGC
>JAWOHP010000131.1:0-46429 GCA_046485065.1 Desulfobacterales bacterium
TTTATAATCGAAGCCATATACCCCGCCCCAAACCCGTTATCAATATTCACGACAGCGACATTTGAACTGCAACTGTTAAGCATTGCAAAAAGCGCTGTCAGCCCGCCCAAACTTACTCCATATCCTATACTCGTGGGAACGGCAATCACAGGACGGCTTACCATTCCGGCAACAACACTCGGAAGAGCCCCCTCCATTCCGGCAACAACAATCAGAACCATGGCATCATCGATCATTTTTTTATGATTGAAAAGCCTGTGAATACCCGCAACTCCCACATCAAAAACGGAATCGACTTCGTTTCCCATTGCCTGTGCCGTGAGATATGCTTCCTTTGCAACCGGAATATCCGATGTTCCTGCTGAAAGGACAAGTATTCTGCCTTTTCCCTGCGAAATGATATCTTTTTTTTTCCATACAATCATCCTTGCGTCTTCATGGTAAACTGCATCGGGAAACCTTGAAAGTACCGATTCAGCTTTCTGTTTATCCGCTCGTGTTACGAGAATTATTTCTTCCTGTGCCGCCATCTTTTCCATTATCCCGACAATCTGTATGTATGTCTTTCCTTCACCAAATATGACTTCCGGAAATCCTTTACGCAGTGAACGATGATGATCTACATGCGCATAATCAATATCTTCGAGATGTATATGCTTAAATGATTTTATCGCATCTTCAACTGTAAAAGTTCCTGTTGAAACGCCTTTTAGAATCCTTTCCAAATATTCTCTGTCCATATTATCGCAAGTCCTTCCAACGAACTCGTTAATTTTGATGAACCAGTTGGAAGTTATATGCGAACGGATTTGAGATTTTTGGGAGATAAATTTTTAAAGAACTGAGCGTTAAAAATCACAAGGCTTTAGGGGCGTCAGCCCAAACCTTCTTGTGATTTAGCGAAGTGATTTAAAAATCCCCAAAAAGCTCATTAAGTGAGCCATATTAAGACTTCCAGCGAGTTCGTTTAAAACAGGTTGCCTTAAAGCGGCATAAAACAGCTTTTAACGATTTTTCCAGTCTTGAAATCCGATGCAATCTATTCCCATTCAATGGTTGCCGGAGGTTTAGAGCTTATATCATAAACAACCCTGTTTACCCCGTTTACTTCATTAATAATTCTGTTTGATATTTTTCCCAGCAGCGAATGAGGAAGTTTCGCCCAATCGGCGGTCATAGCATCTTTGCTCGTAACCGCCCTTATCGCAACAATATTTTCATAGGTGCGCTGATCGCCCATTATTCCTACGCTCTTTAGGGGAAGCAGAATCGAAAATGATTGCCATAGTTTTCTGTAAAGGCTTGCATTTTTAATTTCTGTAATCAAAATATCATCAACTTCTCTAAGGATTGCAAGCCTTGCTTTTGTGATTTCCCCGACTACTCTTATGGCCAGTCCCGGACCCGGAAAAGGCTGTCTCCAAATCATCTCGTCATGCAGCCCGATTGCTTTGCCAAGGCGGCGCACTTCATCCTTGAACAGATATTTTAAGGGTTCGACCAGTTTCAGTTTCATCTTTTTGGGAAGACCGCCTACATTATGATGGGATTTTATCACGGCAGTTGGGCCGCCGAATGCGGACCTTGATTCGATGACATCGGGATATAGAGTGCCTTGCGCAAGAAATTCAGCGCCCTTTATTTTTTGTGCTTCAGATTCAAAAACATCCATGAATATTTTCCCGATTATCTTACGCTTTTTCTCGGGGTCTATAACCTTTGAAAGTTCTTTTAAAAATCTGTTTCCTTCATTTACGAATCTTATATTGATATCGAGATTCTGAACAAGGGTCTTTCTCAGCTTTTCCATTTCATTTTTCCTGAGCAGACCGTTGTCGACAAAAATACAGGTGAGACGCCTTCCAATGGCTTTATGAATAAGCATTGCGGTTACAGACGAATCGACTCCCCCGCTCAGTCCCAAAATCACCTTTTTATCTCCGACCGTATCCCTTATTTCATTTATGGCTTTTTGCGCAAATGATTTCATCGTCCACGAATGCCGGCATCCGCATATGTCAAAAAGAAAGTTTTTCAGCATTTTCTTTCCCATGGGCGTATGCTCCACTTCGGGATGAAACTGCAGCCCGTAAAGCTTTTTGCTGTCATGTACTATGGCGGCTATCTCGGTGTTTTCCGTTGAAGCCGTAACGGTAAAGCCTTTCGGAAGTCTTATTATGGAGTCTCCGTGGCTCATCCAGCATTTTGTTAAACTGCCGGTATCTTTAAGAACATGTTCCTGCCTTTTTACGTAAAGCTCCGCAAAACCATATTCCCGTTTTCCCGCTCTTTGAACTATTCCTCCGAGTGAATGAACCATGAATTGCATACCATAGCAGATTCCAAGGATCGGTATACCCAGATTGAATATCTCCGTATCTATCTTGGGGCTGTTTTTTTCATAAATGCTTGATGGTCCTCCGGATAGTATTATTCCTTCGGGTTTAAGATTTCTTATTTCACTTGTACGGATTGAGGGTGGTTCTATTATGCAGTAAACACGGTTTTCACGCACCCGTCTTGCTATAAGCTGGTTGTATTGGGATCCGAAATCGATTATCAGTATCATAAACTTCATACCTTTTATTATATGGGAATACTTAAGATCAAAGAGACGCGAAGGCACAAAGTGTCCTGCTTGTCTGACGATAAAGAATATGTTAGACATGGCATAAAATGTCAACTCAATTTTACTGGCTCAATTTTACTTTGCCAGCTTAAATTCGACTTTTTTACGATACCATCAATTTTGAGGATATATTTTTATTCATGATAATTCAGATTTATGAAATCCAGACCCCACATGAAGCGGAAGCGATAATAGAAGTCGGAGCCGATCACATCGGAAGTGTGCTGACTCCGGAAGGTTCTTTGAAGCGGCCGCTCCTTAAAGAAACAATTGATGTCGTAAGAAGTTCAAAATCGAAAAGTTCCCTGATCCCGCTTTTTTCAAATATTGATTCAATTTCACATGCACTTGATTTCTACAAACCGGATATTGTGCATTTCTGTGAAAACCTTAATGAATATAAGAATAAAAACTCTGCTTTCGATTTTCTTATTGATTTGCAGGAGAATGTTAAAAAAAGATTCCCCAGAATACTTATAATGAGGTCAATTCCGATTCCACAACCCGGGATTGCGGAACCTTTTTCGTCAATTGAACATGCAAAAGCATTTCAACATGTCAGCGATTATTTTTTGACAGACACGGTTATTATGAACAATTTAGGTCTAATCCGGGATAAGCAGCCGGTAAGCGGATTCGTTGGAATCACAGGTCTCACATGCAACTGGGATATTGCGAGAAAACTTGTTGATTCAACCGATACACCTGTGATACTTGCAGGCGGACTTTCACCGGATAATGTTTTTGACGGAATTATAAAGGTAAAGCCCGCAGGAGTTGACAGTTGCACACATACAAATTTCCATGATATGAAGGACACCCCTGTAAGATTTAAAAAAGACATGGCCAGAGTGAAACGGTTTGTTGAAGAATCCAGAAGAGCTGAAAAATTTTTAACGTACACAAAGGTTTGACATTTATAGTAGGGGAGGAAAGCAGGCAGATGTACGAAAGCGGTAATCTAAAAAAGGGACTTAAAATAGAGATAGATGGCGATCCATACATTATAATTCAGTTTGATTTTGTGAAACCAGGAAAAGGTCAGGCACTATATAAGTGCAAGCTGAAGAACATGGTAACAGGCGCTCAATTTGAAAGAACATTCAGGTCTGGTGATAAATTTAACGAGGCAAATCTTGAAGAACACCAGATGGAATTTTTATATTCAGACAAGAACGGTTACTGCTTTATGAATACATCAACCTATGGGCAGGAATTTCTAATGGATGACCAGGTTGGCGACTCAAAAAATTTTTTAAAGGAAAACACGGTTTGCAATATCCTTTTCTTTGGAGAAAAAGCCATAGGTCTTACACTCCCAAATTTTGTCAATCTCAAGATAATTAAAGCAGATCCATGGGCTAAAGGGGATACCGCCGCAGGCAGCACCAAGCCAGCGACTCTTGAAACGGGATATGTTGTTCAGGTACCTCCTTTTGTTGAAGAAGGCGAACTTGTGCGGATAGACACAAGGACGGGACAATATGTTGAACGTGTTAAGAAATAATCGACTCATAAAAAAAAGTGATAGTTATTTTTTTTCGAGTATTTCTACAATTATGGTGTGAATCGATTTCTTGCCAGACGAGCGGATAGTAAACCTTATATTGTCAAACGATACCGACTCGCCTTTTCTTGGAATTTTACCTAGTTGTTTCAGCAGAAAACCGCCTATGGTTTCATAATCCTCTTTGGGAATGCTTAAATTCATTATTTCATTTACATGCTCTATTTCCATTCTTGCATTTACCAGATATTTTTTTTCATCCAGTTTTACAAACTGCTTTGTGTCATCGTCATACTCATCGTTTATCTCACCAAGAACTTCCTCAAGGATATCCTCGATTGTTATGATTCCGACTGTCCCGCCGTACTCATCGAGAGCTATTGCAATGGAATTTTTTGTTTTCTGAAGCATTAGCAGAAGGTCATGGGCTTTTTTTGATTCAGGAACAAACGGTACTTCACGGATAAACGGGCCCATAGGGGTATTTTCATCAGCAATATTAATCAGATCAAAAGGATGGATGATTCCAATCAGGTTATCGATTCTGCCTTTGTATACAGGCAGTCTTGAATAATCTGTGCTGTTAAACGTTTTTATCGCTTTTCCAACAGTTGATTTGTATGATATTGCGGTTACATCAACAAGAGGAACCATAACATCTGAAACGTTCGATTCAAAAAGCTGGAAAACTCTGCGTATAAGATTTTTCTCTCCTGTTTCAAGATCGCTTCCATCTCCATCGATGGAAAGTGCAATCTCCAACTCTTTCTTTGAAATATAGAAATTTCGTTTAAGAGTTTCTTTCCCGATCAGTTTGTAAAATGCCCTGCTGCTCCAAAAAACAAGATATGTTACCGGCAAAATAATTATTGAAGCATAAACAAAAAAGGAGGCTATTTTAAGGGCTAATTCATCAGCTTTCTGCTGAAAAACAGTCCTGGGCAGGATCTCTCCAAATATCAGCAGAACCGGAGTTATAATAAGAATTGTAAATAGTTCACTGTTATTCCTGAATACCTCATCAAGCCATACCGCCGCAAATACTGACGCAATGATTACAAACATATTCGTGCCGGTACTTGTTGTTGCAAGTGACCATTCGGGCTTTTCGATGAGCTTTAAGAAACGTGCAGCCCCACTATGCCCACGCTTTGCAGCCTGTCTCAGTTTTATTCGGTTTGAAGAGAGAATCACCATCTCGGATCCCGAAAAGAATCCCTGAAATAAAATACATAGGGCTATTATAGAAATATAAATAAAGTTATTCACTTTTTAATTCCATGTCATATTTGTCATGGATTTCTCCGAATAACTCACCGAGAAGATCATCCATTGTTAAAAGACCAGTAACTTTTCCCTGTTTATTTATACAAATAGCGATATGTATTCGTTTTTTCTTTAAAATATGAAAAAGATCATCTGTCTTGATGTTTTCATTAATAAAAAAAGGCTTTCGATAAATTTTTTGAATTGTATTTCCGGCACTACCGGATTTAGTAGTGATTGTTTTTAAGAGATCTTTTGAATAAAGAATTCCGACTATGTTGTCGAAACGGTCTCGGTATATGGGTATTCTTAAAAACCGACTTTCTTGGACTTCTTTCACGGCTCTTTCAATTGTAATATCTTCGGAAAGGGAAAATATTTCATCTAAAGGCGTCATAATTTCAAAAGCATGTGTATCACTAAATTCAAATACATTATGTATAAGATCCCTTTCAGCTCTGTTAATTTCACCGCTCTCATGGCTTTGATCGACAAGAGCCCTGAATTCATCTTCCATTATGGTCGTTGAAACATGACGTTTTTCAAATCCTGCAATTTTTGCGATTATTATTGATATGTTATATAATATAAACCGTATGGGGAAAATTAATTTTGAGAACAAATTCAGGGGACCGCAAATAAAAGGCGCAACTCTTTCATTATATGTCATAGCCAGTGTTTTTGGTACAACCTCAGCAAAAATGAGTGTTAAAGGCGTCATCACCGCCATTGCAATCCATTCGCCATAATCTTTATTAAATGAGACAAAAAGTGAAGCAGCAATAACAGAAGCTGCTATGTTAACCATATCATTTCCGATAAGAATTGTTATAATAAGCTTTCTCGGTCGTGATAAGAGTTTATTTATTAATAACCCTTTGTTATTATTTTTTCTTCTAATCCGTTCACGTTGAATCTGAGATAAAGAAAAAAGAGCGGTTTCAGATCCTGAAAAAAATCCTGAAAATATGAGCAGAATAAGAAGTATACCTGCGTATGGCAATATTAAATCCAATACGGTTTCCTTATAAAAGGTGATTGAAAGATGATCATAAAAATATTATATAGTCATTATTGTTTATTATTGCAATATTTACAGAACAGTTTCATTTAAAACATGGTAAACTATGACCTTTGAAAAACAAATTGTTATGGAAAGTATAAGACATGGGTAAACTTTTTGGAACAGACGGAATTAGGGGTGTTGCAAATGAATATCCAATGACATCTGAAATGGCAGTCAAAATCGGACAATCGATTGCGTATACATTTAAGGAAGAAGCATCCCCCCCGGTATTTATCATAGGAAAAGATACACGCAAATCTGGTGATATGCTTGAATATGCTTTAGCATCAGGTATTTGTTCAGCAGGAGCTAATGTTTTGCTTGCGGGTGTTTTGCCGACTCCAGGAATAGCTTATTTGTCTAGGACGTTAAATGCAAATGCCGGGATAGTAGTGTCGGCTTCACACAATCCTTTTTTTGATAACGGAATAAAGTTGTTTGATAAAAATGGTTATAAACTTACAGAAGAAGTAGAGGATAGAATTGAAGATCTTATTCTAAATAATAATATGTTATTAGAAAGTAATCTGGCCATTAATATTGGTAACGTCTCAATTATAAACGATTCTGCGAAAAAGTACTCGGAATTTTTAAAAAGTTTGATTCCCGAAGGATTTACCTTAAATGGATTAAAAATAGTAATAGATTGCTCAAACGGCGCCACTTACAAAATAGCTCCTGAGTTATTTTCCGAGCTTGGTGCAGAACATATTAATATCTTATATAATTCACCTAATGGAAAGAATATTAATCAAAATTGTGGTTCTGAACATACCGAATCACTTATAAATAAGGTGTTGGAAAGTAACGCTGATATTGGAATTGCATTTGATGGTGACGGAGACAGGCTAATAGCAGTTGATGAAAGAGGTAATATATTATCAGGAGATAAAATACTTGCTATAAGCGCAATATTAATGAAAAAATACGGGTTGTTAACTAATAACCATGTTGTCAGTACGATCATGAGCAATATGGGATTGGTTTCGTTATTTAAAGAAAAAGAAATTAATCACACCATGTCGCAGGTTGGTGACCGGTATGTTATGCAGGAAATGATAAAAATAGGTGCTGTTCTTGGCGGAGAGGATTCCGGGCATATCATATTCTTAGATTTTCATACAACCGGAGACGGGATATTGACCGCATTAAAGTTGATACAATTTATGAAGGAAGAATCAAAACCGCTTTCGGAACTAAATAAAATCATTCTTGATTATCCCCAGGTGTTAATAAATGTGCATGTTTCACAAAAACCCGAACTATGGGATATTCCGGAAATATCGAATGCTGTTAAGCATGTTGAAAATTTACTTAATGGGAAGGGGAGGGTGCTTGTACGATATTCGGGGACACAATCAATTTGCAGAGTTATGGTTGAAGGACCTGATAAAAAAGAAACCGAAATTTTTTGTCAACAGATAGCAGATATAATTAGAAAATATATTGGAATAATAACTTAAACATATTATTTATATATTACTGTTATTTTATAAAAATAATAAATTAGCAGTTAACCGTATGATAACTGTTAACTGCTAATTTATTTGTACAAAACTATTTTCGATCTCCTAATATTCTGAGTAACATCAAGAATAGATTAATAAAATCAAGATATAAAGTAAGAGCGCCTAAAATAGTTCCTTTCCTTATTACACTTGAATCAAGATCATCAGGTTGAGCAATTGCCATTTGTTTCAGTTTCTGAGTATCATATGCAGTTAAACCAACAAATATAATAACACCAATATAACTGATTATCATATCCATTGCGGAGCTACGGATAAAAATATTAACGACTGAAGCAATAATAATTCCAATCAAACCCATGGTCATAAAACCGCCAACTGAAGTCAGATCGCGTTTTGTTGACATTCCATAAATGCTGCAAGAGATGAAAGTTGCAGAACATATAAAAAAAGTTGAAGTAATAGATGAGCTTGTATATACAATAAATATTGATGATAAGGTGGCGCCGTTTAAAGCAGCAAAAAGAATAAAAAGGGAAGTCGCGGTTGAAGCTGTAATTTTACTAATCCTGGCGCTGATAAAAAAAACAAGAGCTAATTCACCGATAATTAAACCGAAAAACACAAGCTTGTTTCCAAAGATTATATTCTGTATTGAAATATCGGTAGAAACATAATAAGCGATTAAACCTGTTAATGCCAGACCGATGCCCATCCAGTTGTAAACACTGCGAATAAATTCATTTGTAATTGACTGGACCTTGGCACTATTTACTGGATATGATTGCATTTTTACCTCCTATTGATTTTTGAATACATTATAATTCATTATAATTATTTTTCAAGAGGATTTTAATGAAGCCTGAACAAATATACATTGAGCTCAAAAATCTATCGGAAAAACTGAATATTATAATAAGTGAACAAAGTTTTAGAAAAACTGGAATTAAGGTTAGGAGTGGATTCTGTAGAATTAAAGGGAAAAATTACTTTATAGTTGACAGGGATCTTTCAACTCCAAAAAAAAATGAATTGATTGCTGAATACTTTAGCAATCTTAATTATGAAAATATTTACATTGTACCTGCAGTTCGTGATTTTATTAATTTAAACAAAAGTAGTAAAAAGGGGATAGTTGTGCTTTCAGAGACTGAAAAGGCTCAAAACACTGTATAGTTTACATAATATTCATTATCAGACGTTATATAAAAATGTTGGTTTCGGGGTTTTCGCTTTTAATATCGGAATTCTATGCCCAAATATAAAAAGAATCTGTTTAACATATGGAAAATAAAATATATTCTATTACTGAACTGACAGCTGAAATTAAAAAATTAATCGAAGATCATTACCCTTTCATTTGGGTATACGGAGAAATATCAAACTTGAATATCCCTTCCTCCGGACATCTTTATTTTACACTTAAAGATGATAATTCAAGAATCAATGCGATTATTTTTAAAGGTCAACTCAGAAATATCAAATTTAAACCCGAAAATGGAATGTCCGTCATTGGATTCGGCAGATTAAGTCTTTATGAATCAAAAGGAACTTATCAAATTATATTCGAATATATTGAACCAAAAGGAATTGGTTCTTTGCATCTTGCGTTTGAACAACTTAAGAAAAAATTGTCCAATGAAGGCATATTCGATGAAATACATAAAAAAAAGATCCCCTTTCTTCCCCGAGTTATATCAATTATCACATCAACTACAGGATCTGTACTATTTGATATTATAAACGTTATTAACAGACGCTATTATAATATGCAAATTCAGATAATACCAGTTAAAGTTCAGGGAGAATCTTCTGAACCAGATATTGTTAACGCAATTACATTATTAAACGATTATGGCAATTCTGATGTAGCAATTATTGCACGTGGTGGCGGTTCTCTTGAGGAAATGCAGTCATTTAATTCTGAGTCTGTTGCAAGGGCAATTTTTGAATCAAAAATTCCAATTATTTCTGCCATAGGACATGAAACAGATTTTACAATAGCCGATTTTGTTTCAGATTACAGGGCGTCAACCCCGTCTGTTGCTGCTGAAATTGTTGTTCCAATAAAAAATGAACTCTTAATAAACATAAAAAAATTATCTTCATTATTAATAAAAAATTATTTCAGATATATCAGAGATTATCGTTTAATTATTAATAATCATCTGAAACAACTCAAAGATCCAAAAAGAAAAATTCAGGATTTATCAATTAGAAATGACGATCTTTATTACAGACTTTCAAGAGCATTTATCATATTGATAAAGCAACAAAAGAGTTATATATACTTCAGATATGATAAGTTATTATCGTATAATCAAGTTAAAAGTATTTCAGAAAAAAAAGACTATATTAATATGATAACATTACGTATATATAAATCATTTAATACAGTGACAGGCATAAAAAGATACATATTAAATGAATATTCATCAAAATTATCAGCTTTAAATCCGGTTGCTATCCTGCAGCGTGGTTACAGTATAACTAGAACTATACCCGATAAACATATTATTACAGACTCAAAAAATGTCAGTATTGATCAGAACCTTGAAGTTATAGTTTCAAAAGGATTAATAATATGCCGTGTTGAAAGGATATAATAATGGCGAAACTTACCTTTGAAAACGCAATGAAACAACTCGAAAATATTGTCCACGACCTTGAATCAGGAAATCTTTCCCTGGAAGATTCCATCAAAAAATTTGAAGAAGGCATCAAACTTTCAAACTATTGTTCAGCCAAACTTGATGAAACAGAGAAAAGAATTACAATTCTGATGAAGGATCAGAATGGTATTATAATAGAAAAACCTTTTACACCAGAAAAGGAAAATGAATGATCCAACATCAGTTTGTTTTCAATTTAAACTCATACCTTGAGTCTAAAATCAATTATATAAATAATGAGCTTGAAAAAATTATAGATCTCAAAAGCTCAAATCTCATAACAAGGGCGGTTGTCTATTCTCTTATGTCAGGAGGTAAAAGGTTAAGACCTGTCCTATGCATAGCAGCTGCCGAAGCGGTTGGTAGCGAAGAAAAATATGTTATTCCAGCTGCCTGTGCCCTCGAAATCATACATACATACTCTTTAATACACGATGATCTTCCTCCAATGGATAATGATTCTTTAAGAAGAGGTAAACAAACATGCCACATTGCTTTTGATGAAGCTACAGCCATTCTGGCCGGAGACGCCCTTCTTACACTGTCATTCCAGGTGCTTTCAAATATAGATGCAAACAGTTGCAATGCTGATAAATGGTTAAAAGTTATACATTTAATTTCAGTTGCTGCAGGATATAAGGGAATGATAGAAGGGCAAATGAGGGATATTTCTTATGAAAATCGTGATATTTCAATTGAGGAACTTGAAACAATGCATTCCCTGAAAACAGGAGCGCTCATTGAGGCTTCAGTAAAATCGGGGGCTATATTGGGGAACGGGAACCCAAAACAGATAGAACAGCTTGAAACATACGCAAAGAATATAGGTCTTGCTTTTCAGATAACTGATGATCTGCTTAATGTTACAGGAGATTCATCTGTTACGGGAAAAGAGATTGGAACAGACAAGGCACGAAATAAATGCACATACCCTGCCCTTCTTGGAATTTCCGAATCAGAGACGTATGCAAAAAAACTTGTAAATAATGCATTGAATGCTATTGAATTATTTGATAATAGATCCGATCCGCTCAGGGCAATCGCAATGTATATTATTGAAAGAAAACGATAAATATTAAGACAAAGGGCAGCAACATTTGAGCATCCTTGATAAAATTAATTTTCCTGAAGACCTGAAAAAAATTCCCCGCTCATCTCTTCCGCAACTTGCTTCAGAAATGCGTAAAATGATTGTAAAGGTAGTATCTAAAAATGGCGGGCACCTTGCTTCCAGCCTTGGCGCAGTTGAGCTTGCAATAGCGATTCATTATGTTTTTGACACTCCAAAAGACAAAATTATCTGGGATGTCGGACATCAGGCTTATGCTCACAAAATAATCACGGGAAGGCGTGAGCAGTTCCATTCTCTCCGTAAACATGAAGGCATTTGTGGGTTTACCCGTATGTGCGAAAGCCCTTATGATTCATTTTCAACCGGACACAGCGGCACTTCAATATCTGCAGGCCTTGGAATGGCTTGTGGCAAGCAATTAAAAAATGAGAACTCAAAAGTCATTGCTGTAATAGGGGATGGTTCATTAACCTCCGGTCTTGCCTATGAAGGTTTAAACCAGGCCGGCGACACACATAAAGACAAAGACATAATTGTTATCTTAAATGACAATGATATGTCTATTGCTCAGAATGTCGGTGCGTTATCCTCATTTTTGAGCAGGAAATTTTCAGCAAAATATTTACAGGATCTCAGAAAGGAATTCGGTGAGTTTTTAAAATCTCTTCCGAAAATCGGGGATGATATATATAAATTCGCAAAACGCTCTGAGGAGTCATTTAAAGCCTTTGTGACTCCCGGTATGCTTTTTGAGGCCTTTAATTTTGAATACTTTGGACCGATAAATGGACATAACCTGAATCATCTAATTGATATTCTTAATAATATTAAGTATCTTAAAGAACCGACACTTCTCCATGTAATTACTAAAAAAGGGAAAGGATATCTCCCTGCCGAAAAAAACCCTGTATATTTTCATGGTGTCGGTTGTTTTGAAGTCGAAACCGGCAACGGTATAAGCCAACAGGATAATATCTCAACCTACACCGAAGTTTTCGGTGATACAATGGTTAAACTTGCCGGGGAAGACAAAAGAATAATTGCTGTAACTGCGGCTATGCCGGAAGGAACAGGGTTAAAAAAATTTCAGGAGACATTTCCCGATCGTTTTTTTGATGTCGGAATTGCCGAACAGCATGGAGTTACTTTTGCGGCAGGTCTCGCAACAGAAGGATTCAAACCGGTTGTAGCCATATATTCTACTTTTTTGCAAAGAGCATATGACCAGATATTGCACGATGTCTGCATCGAATCTCTCCCGGTTATTTTTGCCATAGACCGTGGGGGTATCGTTGGTGAAGATGGTGCTACACACAACGGACTGTTTGATCTGTCCTATATGAGAAGTCTTCCCAATATGGTAGTCATGGCGCCAAAGGACGAAAACGAGCTGCGTCGCATGATAGTTACCGCACTCTCTCATAACGGCCCTATTGCATTTCGTTATCCAAGGGGAAGATCAATTGGCGTTCCTTTGGATGAGGACATTGCACCGTTGCAGGTAGGGAAATGGGAAGTCTTGAATAAAGGAAAAGATATTCTGATTTTATCTGTAGGAAGATCTGTGTATGAGGCATCGAAAGCGCATAAAGTGCTGGTTTCCGATTATGGAATTTACCCGACTGTAGTAAACTGCCGTTTTGTGAAACCGATTGATCTTGAATTAATCACATCTCTTGCCGGAGAAATTCCACGCATCATAACAGTAGAAGAAAATGTTCTGCAGGGAGGATTTGGGAGCGCTGTACTTGAATGCCTGAATGATATCGGAATATCAGGCTTTATGCTGGAACGACTTGGCATACCAGATATTTTTGTTGAACATGGACCTCAAAAGCTGCTCAGAGCCAAGTACAAAATAGATTCCGATGCGATAGTTTATTCAGCATTAAAGATGATGAGAAATTTGCTCCATCCTTCTATAAATCAGATGGTATCCTGATGTCAGAAAAGAAGAAACGGCTCGATATCAAACTAGTTGAACGCGGAATAGCGGAAAGCAGAGAAAGAGCGAAAAGCCTTATAATGGCAGGCAAGATTACCGTAAACTGCGAAGTTAGGGACAAGCCCGGCATACTGGTTTCTGATGATGATGACATTGTACTCAAGGATAAAGACATACCCTTTGTCAGCAGAGGTGGAATTAAACTTGAAGCGGCTTTAAAGTCGTTCAATATTGAAATCGATGATTTAGTTTGCTTAGATGTTGGAGCTTCAACGGGCGGTTTTACCGATTGTCTGCTTAAACATGGGGCAGAAAAGGTTTTTGCGGTTGATGTCGGCTACGGGCAAATGGCATGGAACCTCAGAAAAGATCCGCGGGTTGTTACAATTGAACGCGCAAATATAAGGTATCTAACGCATGAAGCAGTTTCCCGTCCCGTTGACCTTGTTACGATTGATGTTTCATTTATTTCTCTTAAAATAGTTGTTCCGGCCGTACTCAAGTTTATGAAGACAAACGGATCCATTATCGCCCTTATTAAACCACAGTTTGAGGTTGGAAAAGGTAAAGTTGGTAAAGGAGGAGTTGTAAGAGAATCTATCATGCACGATGAAGTAGTAAAGAATTTATCAGCTTTTTTTATCGAAACAGGTTTAAAAATAGAAGGTATTATCCCTTCTCCTGTTTATGGTTCGAAGGGCAACAAGGAATTTTTAATTTACATGAAATACCCTGGTGTATAGAATTCGCAATATAAGAGCTTTAAATAACTCATATTTTATATGTCAAGGCATGTGCTCCCATACCCCGACATGTCTTAAGATTCGATGTTATGCAAAAGCCTCACAATATAAGGATTTTCAGCTTGATTTTGTTCACACAAAATTATATGCCTAAAAAGTTCATAATATTCAGCATATCCGATCAAAATACTTTATAAGGATACCTTTGAAGAATATCCAATTTTGGCCAAGTACAAGGAAGGCGAAAAAGGCTCAGGTTTTTGGTTTATAATTCATGTTTAAAAGAAAAAAACCAGAAACCAAATTTTTATAGTAGTAATCGGGCAAAAGGGGTTGTTATACAAAGGAATCACAGAGAGGAGTTTAAATGAGTGAAAGGTTAAACAAATTAAGAAATATTGCTCTTGTCGGTCACGGTAGTTCCGGGAAAACGTCTCTGTCTGAAATAATGCTGTTTAAAACCGGTGCGATAAAGCGTCTCGGAAGAGTTGAAGATGGAAATACCGCCATGGATTTTGAACCGGAAGAATTAAAGCGGTTAATAAGCATCAGCAGCGGATTTCACCAGATTAACTGGAAAAAGCACGTTATTTCACTTATTGATACACCGGGAGATCAGAATTTTTTTACTGATACAATAAACTGTATGCAGGGTGCCGATGGAGTTATAGTCGTAATTGATGCCGTTGACGGCATAAAAGTTCAAACCGAACTGGCATGGGACTATGCAAAGGAATTTGGTCTTCCATGCGCTATATTCATCAATAAATTAGACAGGGAACGTTCCGATTTTACTCGTACATTAAAGGATGCGGTAAGTCTTTTTGACCCCAAACCAATAAAAATTCAATTGCCAATAGGATCTGAAAACAATTTCAGAGGAGTCGTGGATCTTATTACCATGAAGGCGTATATTTACGGTCCTGACGGTAAAGTAACAATAGGCGATATTCCTGAAGATATGATTGAATTGGCTGGCAGGGAAAGAGAATCTCTTATTGAAAATGTTGCTGAAGCGGATGACAATCTCATTGAAAGATATCTTGAGGGAGAATCGCTTTCCGATGATGAAATAAAATCGGCATTAAGAAAAGGCACAATATCGAGAGCATTTGCGCCCGTTATCTGTGGTTCGGCAATTAATGATATTTGTATCGATCTTATATTCGATTTTATCATAAATTGCATGCCTTCTCCAAGCGAAAGAGCACCCAAAAAAGGGGTCAACCCGAATAACGGCGAAACAATCGAACGAATCCCCGATCCTGAGGCCCCATTTTCCGCCCTTGTGTTTAAAACAGTTGCAGATCCATATGCCGGGCGCCTTTCAATAATGAAAATTTTTTCCGGTTCACTCGGAGAAAGTGGTAATTTTTACAACACGAACAAAGAGTCAAGAGAGCGTTATAATCAACTTCTTATGATAGCCGGCAAAGAACAGAAACCTATTACCGAAGCCGGCGCCGGAGAAATTGTCGCTGTTGCCAAACTTAAGGAAACTACTACCGGTGATACATTATCCGATGAAAACAATAAAATTAAATTCGAAAGCGTAAAACCACTTCCAACACTCATATCTTTTGCAGTTGGATCAAAAGTTAAAGGTGAGGAAGATAAAATATTCCTATCTCTTTCAAAACTGCTGGAAGAAGACAGCGCTTTGAAAATCGAAAGAAACGCGGAGACTAAGGAAATCCTCCTTTCAGGAAGAGGCCAGGTTCATATAGAGGTTGTGGTTGAGAAGGTAAAAAGAAAATTCAATGTAGATGCCCAGCTTAATACTCCCAAGGTTCCATACAGGGAGACAATTAAGAAAAAAGTCAGGGTTCAGGGAAGACATAAAAAGCAGTCCGGCGGGCATGGCCAGTTTGGTGATTGCTGGATCCAGATGGAGCCTTTGCCGAGAGGAAGCGGGTTTGAATTTGTTGATGCTATTGTCGGTGGTTCTATCCCACGGCAATACATTCCGGCTGTTGAAAAAGGAATTATTGAATCAAGCCAGAAAGGGGTTCTTGCGGGATTTACGTGTGTCGATTTCAGGGTAACTCTCGATGACGGGTCTTTTCATGCTGTTGATTCTTCTGAAATGGCTTTTAAGGTTGCCGGATCCATTGCCTTTAAAAAAGCCGTTCAGGAAGCAAAACCTGTGCTTCTTGAGCCGATAATGAAAGTCTCAATTACTACCCCTGATGAATATATGGGCGATATAATGGGAAACCTTAACAGCAGGCGTGGAAGAGTTCTTGGAATGGACACCGCCGGTAAAAATCAGGTAATTCTTGCAAATGTTCCTATGGCTGAATTTCTTACATATGAGCCGGATTTAAGGTCAATGACAGGAGGCCGGGGAATCTATACCATGGAATTTTCGCATTATGATGAAGTGCCTGCTCAACTCGCAGAAAAAATTATTGAAGAAGCAAATAAAGAAAAGGAATAACATACGTTATCAGACCGATACCGGAATTATAAAAGAGAAAGTGGATCCTTTACCGGGTTCACTTTCTACCCAGATTTTACCGTTATGATAATCAATAATTCGCTTCGTTATAGTCAAGCCTAAACCCGTTCCATGCGGACGTCCCAGTTTTGTATCTATCACCTGCTTGAATTTTTCAAATATAATATCCTGATTTTCGCGACTGATTCCTATGCCGTTATCCGAAACATCAATCTTCAGGTGTTTATTTTTTCGGCTTAGTTTTATATTAATATTTCCATCTTTATCGTCGCAAAATTTTACAGCGTTTGAAACAAGGTTAAACATTACCTGTAAGAGCCTGTCCCTGTCGCCGGAAACAAGAGGCACGGCACCCTGTAAATCCAGATTTACTCTTATATTTTTTTCATAAATGAGCTGGCTTGTGGCATTAACGGCTTCATTGATTATATCTTTTAAGTCAATTTGGGAAATCTGCCATTCCATCCTGCCCGATTCCATTTTCTGATAATCCAGAATCTGGCTGATAAGACGGGTTAACCTTTTGCTTTCATTAATTATTATTCCAGTAAAATTGCTGTGCTGTTCAGGGCTTATATCCGGATTCTCATGAAGTATTTCAGCAAGAGATCTGACCGAAGTAAGAGGTGTTCTTAATTCATGCGTAACAGTTGAAATAAATTCATCCTTGAGCTGATCAAGCTCTTTGAGTCTTTCATTTGCGGCTTTTAAATCCGAGGTTGCTTTTTCAAGCTCCCTTGAATATGCGATAACCTGCCTCGTTTCATCCAGAATATCCATCACTTCATCGATGCCGAGCGGTTCTTCTTTGACAACCGAATCGACCATTACACGCGCTGAAGCCGATCCTATGACACCGGCAAGCAACTTCTCGGCATAACTTACAAGTCCGGCATCCGCTGTTAAAGCGGCTTTCCAGTCGATGTTTCGCTTTTCCGCATAAGAAGAAAAAGCCTCATCGGCCCTTTGCTGCCCGAGAAACCTGCTCAAAAGAGACCTCAGGTCGGGAACCGATGCCGTTCTTCTCCATATCGGAGATTCATCCGTTTCGCCCGAATGCCTGAAAACATCCACGAAAAGGGTTGCCTGACTGTGTTCAATGGCAGTCGGGCGACTGTACAGAGATACTCCCGTGTAAGCGCCTATATTGGCAAGCATGCTCCAGAACAAAGAATGAGCTATGTGATCGAAATTCTGAAGTCCGAAAAGCTGGAAGGGTTTTAAAAACTCTATTCCGAAAGGTCCCTCTGTTACAAAACTCTGGGGAAGAAAACCGGCCTGAACAAGAGATGGGAAAACAAGCGTGTATGCCCATACCAGAATACCTGCGAGCAATCCGCTTAAAGCCCCTGCCCTTGTCCCTCTCTTCCAGAAAATGCCTCCGAGTATGGAAGGGGCAAATTGCGCGACAGCGGCGAACGATACAAGACCTATCGATACCAGGGCATAGAACTCACCGATGAACCGGAAGTACATATAACTGAAAAGAAGTACAAGGACTATACTCCCTCTGCGGATTGAAAGCAGAATACTGCTTAGATCGGTTCGCTTTGATATCTGGAAAAACTGCATTCGTATCAGAACCGGCATCACAAGATCATTGCATATCATGGTTGAGAGCGCTATTGTTTCAACAATTACCATTCCCGTTGCTGCCGACAAACCGCCGATAAAAACAAAAAGAGCCAGACCTTCCTTATGTTCAACCATGGGAAGGGTTAACACAAATGTATCGGCGTCCACTTTTCCGATTCCGAAATGAAGAACACCTCCCAGCGCAATCGGCATAACAAAAATGTTTATGGCAAGCAGATACAAAGGGAAAAGCCATATGGCCTTGCTTAAATGTTCTTCATTCACATTTTCAACAACTGTCACCTGGAATTGTCGCGGAAGAAACATTATAGCCATCATTGACAGGAATATATATATGCTCCAGTCGGTATATGCTCCGGGATTATCTCCCAATGTAAAAATATTTTTCAATTCGGGAATAGCTTCGGCTTTTCTGAAAACATCCCCGAAACCGTCATATACACTGTAGGTGACAAATATGCCGACTGCAAGAAAAGCAACAAGTTTTACTATTGATTCGAAAGCTATTGCAGCCACAAGCCCTTCATGGCGTTCTGTTGCTTCAAGATGACGGGTTCCAAACAGGATTGTAAATATAGCAAGCAGAAGAGCGACATAAAAAGCCGTATCGGCAAGCACCGGTATATCCGCAAAATGGACCGGTTCTGAAATCAGCGGATACTGCCTGATAAGCAAATAGCTGGTGGAAATCGCCTTAAGCTGAAGAGAAATATAGGGTATGATTCCAAGAACCGCAATAATTGTTACGGCTCCACCAAGAGTTGTGCTCTTTCCGTAACGTGAAGCAATCAAATCGGCAATCGATGTTATCCGGTGAACCTTGCTTATCCTGATTATTTTTCTTAACACAAACCAGCCGAGAATTGCTATTAGAGTTGGGCCTATGTAGATGGTGAGAAATCCTGGGCCGGTGTTGACGGCTCGTCCCACGCTTCCGTAAAATGTCCACGCCGTACAGTAAACCGCAAGCGACAGCGCGTATATATAAGGATTGCTTATAATGCTTCGACCGATATCAGCCCTTTTGTCGCCATAGTACGCAATCGCAAAAAGAAGCCCGATATAGCCGAATGAGACCGAAAGAATTGTTCCTGTCTCAAGCATAATAGCGCCTCAGTCCCTAATTTCAGAAAATTTGTTATCCCGTGGATACCGGTTTATTATAACAACCAGTATAATCGATAATATCCAGACAAAAAAAAGATACAGATATAAAACTGGGATACCCGATATTCTGTTTGAAACATTGAAGAGAGACAAAATGGGATAATTGTAGAGTACTACAACAAACAAAAACAAGCCGACCAGGCGTCTGCTTTTTTCCTTATCGAAAGTCATCAGCTAATCCCCCTGACCGTTTTTGTTAAAGCATTTTCTGCACGGGGCATAACCATCCCGGTAAGCGTCCCGTTTCCCTTTATAGATTTTTATATGGTTCTTGTCAATTTTTCCTGCAAACGGGCAATTCTTTAAATGGAACCGTTTTGATTTTCTGTTTCCTATATATTCCACAGTTGTATCATTCAGATACTTCCATATACCTATATTTGACCGCATGGCATTTTGCTGTGACTTTAAAAACAGTTTTTCATATTTCAGATTAGGTTTTTTTGGCAGACAATAAGCATATCCTGCTGTTATCATGGCATTATTAATAAATGTACCATCCTCTAAAAAAACATAAGCAAGCAACCGGCCATACTGGTCATATCTTTCATTGTCAAATTCGAGGCGAACTTTTTTCAGATAAACCAGTCTGCGGTTTAATTCTCTTGCTTCATTACCGAACGGTTCCGCCTTTGAATATTCGCTTTCAACTTCCGGTGAATCTATGCCTATGTATCTTACGCGCTTCCCATCATTCAAAACAATGGTATCTCCGTCATCCACCCATCTGACTTCATAAAGCCCGGAGCATTCACCATGATTTACCGCACATATCTGCAAAAAAAGAAAGCTGGCAAGGATTATATTGCCGTAAATACAAAGAGCTTTTTTTATCCTGTCCATCCTGTTAATCCTGTCTGAAAATCTTTTTACAAAGTCGTATCAAGACCGCAATGATGTATTGCGCTTCGATCAAGCATTGCAGCAAGCCCGCCTTTATCTTTTGGAATAAAACCGGATGATTTTTCCCACACTTCATCATCTTCCATGCAAAAATAAACAAGTACATCGGGTGCTTTTTCTTTTATCCATGACACCATTTTTTTATAAATATCTATCCGTAATGGTTTAAAATATCTCATCTTTCCATCAAGGCCGGCAACAAATTCGCCGTAAGCAATTTTTGATTCAGGAAACCTGTTCCTGATTATTGCTTTAAGCGAAGGGATATAACGGAAAGAGCCTATACTTATCCAGACGATATTATCAGAAGAAACATAGGAAAAAATTCTTTTAATAACATGCTTATAGTCTTCTTCACAGCCGTCATAAATAATTACAGGATCAAAATGAAAAGCAACTGGATATCCCCAGGCCTCGCATTTTGCCGCGGCTTTAAGCCTTGCGGTCAGTGTGGAAGTATATCGCTCTTCTTCCCGTGTTACTCTTTCAGTATTTAACGACCAGGAAAGTATTGTCTTACGGTTATGCCGGTAATTCTTCAAAAGTCCGATGTCGGTTGTTTTCGTTTTCAGTTCAATAACGGCTTTTGACTGCCCGGCAAATTTAGGAATTAACGTTGCAGACAGGCCGGTCCATCTTTCCCATATCATGCTGTCGGTAAACTCACCTGTGCCTATTCTTGAGATAGTATTCCGATTGTTAAAAAGAGTATCGAGTTCATCAATAAGATTTTCATGATTAGCGAAGAATTGCATGACGGGGGGGTGAAAATATGACTGAAGAATGCAATATGAACAATCCATATTGCAAAAAGTACCGATGTGTAAAATTTTATATCCGCAGCAGGTATAAAAACAAGTCCCAGGGCACTCCCTTATAAATGCGCCCCTGTTTTTTGTTATGTATAAAGTCTCTTTTGCTTGCCGGATTGGATTCCCGGAAGAAGATATGTAATCAAAGACAACACCTGAATCATTAACAAGTTCATAAGGCATATTAAGCCGCGCAAGCATGTATGCAGCGACCGGAGAATCAGATATATTTTCATTAATAAATAGTTTAAGGATCTGCAAATAACATTCTTTTTTTATTCTATAAGTTTGCAAGCCAATTCCGCAGCTTTTTCTAATGAAACTTTACTCCTATTTATTACCAGGTGATAAAGGGCGGGCTGATCGTAATCTTCTTTCCC
This sequence comes from Desulfobacterales bacterium, assembly GCA_046485065.1. GTDB lineage: Bacteria > Desulfobacterota > Desulfobacteria > Desulfobacterales > RPRI01 > RPRI01. The sequence goes on from JAWOHP010000131.1 coordinate 21,689, forward strand.
GAATTTTTTGTATAAATTCGACCTTCTTTTAGTTTCGCTGTTGATTACCTGGATTGCCTGTTTAGTTGAGAGTTCATAATTTTCTTCCATAAATTTTATTCTATTTTCCATATCCGCAATTAAAAGAATATGGAATGCATCTTTGTGATCCCTCAAAATATACTGGCTTCCTCTTCCGAGAATAACAGCATTCCCTTCATCTGCAATCTGGGTAATTATTTTTTGAAGAACTTCAACATATACTTCTTCATCGATATATCCCTTTTTATCATCAAGGATTCTGTCGATAAAACTTTTGGATACAATTCCTGACATGAATTTAAGGAGCTTTCCTCCTGCTTCCTGTTCAATCGATTTAACCCAGTCGGTTGAAACTCTCGCTTTTTTTGCCACCATTTGAATAATCTGTTCATCAATAAAAACATAATCCAGTTTTTTTGAAATTATGTTGCCGAGAGTCTTCCCTCCTGCTCCAAATTGTCTTGAAATAGTTATAACAGCCATTTTATCCCTCCTTGGTTGTAAAACAATATTATGGTATTTTTTATATTACGGCATACCGATAAAATCAAAACTTAGTTTAACCTGTATCTTTTCAATTTTTTTAAATATTTCTTTAAGCATGGTCTGTTCAATTCTGGAGAGCTTTTTTGGATTTATGTAATTGTCTGGTTTTGATTTTTCATCTATAACAGATGCGACCTGTCGTACAAACCTTAACTGCATCATGAAGCTATACGCTTGGTCAATCTCATTGTAATCCTGCCAGGTCAGTACATTTTTTAAATAGAGTTGATAGAGTCTTTCCTGCGTGTTTGTTTCTTCAATCCTGTTCTTAAGAGCATATATCCTTGCAAAATCGACTATCGGTGTCATGGCACTTTTAATATCAAGTGCATCCCGGTGTTCCCCCTTTGATTCGACAACAAAATTCCTGAAAAAACCTATTGGAGGCTTGAAGTATAATGCGTTCTCGGAAAGATGCCGGAAAAACCCTGCCCATCCACCCAGTGATTTTAAAAGATACTTCCTTAACTGCCCCGTAAGACTTTGATCACCGTAAGCGAATCTGAAATCAAAAAATATGCTTGATTTAAGAAGATCTTCAGCCTCTGAAGTATGGATCCAGGATGAAAAATACTCTTTCCAGACAGATAATGGCTGGCACCATTTGGGGTTTTTCGCCATTACATCGCCTTTACAAAACTCGTAACCTGCCATATCCAGCCACGTACAGACTTTATCCCCGAAACTTAAAAAATATTTTCTGATTTCATCTCCATTATATTCAGGAACATCATCGTAAATTATTGCATTATCCTGATCGGTTTTTAATGTCTGTTCTTTTCTCCCCTCGCTTCCCAGTATCATGAACACAAAAGGAACAGGAGGGGTTCCAAGGTCATTAATTGCAAATCCTATAATTTTATTCAAAATAGTATCAGAAACGGTTGTAATAAACCGGGTAACATTTTTTGCTTTTGCTCCGTTATTGATAAGAGCCTGTATCAGTTTCGGCAAGCGCCTGTGTTTATCTATGATCTCATCGATACTGCTGGCTGTAACTATTTCCCGCACAACAAAAAAAGGAGATTGGCCCTGTGCGGTCAAAAGATCTCTGTTTGTTACTATGCCCGTTACCTTTCCATTCGTATCGGTGACAGCTATGTGCTTTATATTCTGCTGCATCATCGCCATGAGAGCTTCAAATACAAGGGACTGCCCTGATATTTTACATAAAGGCGAAGACATTATATCCGCGGCAGGAAGTTTAATGTCGTAACCTTTTGCGATAACTTTTTTTCTGAGGTCGTTATCTGTAACAACACCGATAAATTCGCCGGCATTATCTCTTACAAAGATAGAACTGCAGCCATGTTTGCTCATAATAGATGCCGCGTCCTGAATCGACATATCTTTTCCGCAGTAAACAAGCTTGTTGTTTGTAACTGCAGATACTGGCTGGTTAAGAAACTGCAGGGCCTCTTCCTTCGGCTGAATGTTTTTTGCTATTATTTCGGCATACGACTTATCCAGCATCCTCTTTCCGAAAGTATCGGTGAAATAATCGGAAAAAGATTCATATCTGCTGCAGATATCAAGGAAACTTTTCTGGGGCAGAATATTAAAATAAGTATTCTCGTTTGTTTTGAGTGTTCTGACGGCTATCCCGTCGTTTAACAGCATTGTGATGCCGCCGTAAAGATCGCCTTCTCCAAGGATGCCTATAAGTGATTTTCTGCCTTTATCTTCAAAATACCGTTCAGCCGCCCCTTTTTGGATTATATATAGATAACCCACCCTCGATTTGCCCTGGATGAATAAAACCGTATCTTTTGGATAATATACCGTTGAGAGTTCGGAAGCCACCCTTTCGATTTCTTCTTCAGGAAGGAACGAGAAAGGAACGATGCCTTTCAGAAACTGGAAAGCCTGCCCGGCGGCTATTATTGAAGCGTAGGATTCATCCAGCATACGCCCGCTGAAAGTTTCCACGAAATACTCATAAAACATCTTGTAACGGGTGCATAAATCGAGAAACTTTTTTGCGGGTATTGTATAAATAGTTGAATCCTGGTGAACTGTTGTGGTGCGTATGGAAAGGCCGGCATTCATCAATATCGAGATTCCGCCGAAAATATCACCCGCCTTCAGAAAACCGCTTAAAACTTTTTTCCCCTGCTTATCAAAATACAGTTCGACAAGCCCTTCTTTTATAATATAAACATTTTCTATTTTGGTAATATTCTGAATTGCCAGATTTGAGTCTTTTGAATACGTGCTGATTGAAATAGATTTTGAGACCTGCTTCAGTTCTTTTTCGGGCAGTTTGGAAAACGGCAAGATATCCGATAAAAATTCAGTTACATCTTTATTCATTTATCCCTTGAATCCTAGAACCCTTTTTTCTTTAGTATTTTATCTTCGCAAAATGTGTTTTCTGTGAAGCTTCGCGTGCCTGCTTTAAAGTATATATTCTCATTTTAGATAGAAGAGGAATAAGTCTTACAAACAGTTCCCCCGTTGCAATAGCGTCACCTAAGGCTGTATGCCTTCCGATTATGCTGACTCCGAGTCTATCTGCAATAGCTTCCAGATTATGGTTGGTATGCGCCGGATGAACAATTGCCGAAAGAAGCATTGTGTCAAGAACCGGATTAATAAATTTTGTCTTTGAAGATAACTCCTTCATCTTGAGCATCCGCATATCAAATGCGGCATTATGCGCCACAAGGACAGTAGATTCTGCAAATCTGCCGAACAGGGGGAGAACCTGCTCTATCGAGGGCTCATTTTGAAGCATGTGCTGTTCTATTCCGTGAAATCTTATCGATTCAAAAGACAAGGTTCGTCCGGGATTGACAAGTTTATCAAAAACTTCGTCGCGTAACAGATGCCCGTTTACTATCCTTATAGCTCCTATGGATATTATCTCGTCTTCTTCAGGATTGAGTCCTGTCGTTTCTGTGTCAAAAACAGTATATATGAGTTCAGTTAAGTTACAATTATCTATCTCGGGAACCTGCCCCGGCTGGTTAAACAGATCAAAGTCATAATAAACCGGACGACTCTCCGGCATGATCGTCAGTTTTCTGATATTTTCGGAACCACTCTCTTCGCAGGAAGGCAGAAGCATACGGATACATGAACGATTTGCGGTATTTCTGTCAACAAAAGTGAAGGCCTCAGCTTCATGATGTTTCATTATCTCTTTTAAAGTCAGAGGTTTTCCCTCTTTTTCAATCCTGATTATCTTCTTGTCGATCACTCTGAAAGTTTCTATTTTTAGAGGATTGCCTTCCCATATAATATTTATCATTACGAACTTGTTTTTGCATTCAATATTGCAACTGAATTCCTGCTGTCCTGTTTCATTTTTCAGCTCTTCCATTAAAAACAGGAAAGCCGTTAACATTGAATAGGTATCCACTTTAATCCAGCAGGAAAGGTCGGGATCAGGTTTAACATAGTGAATAATCACTCCCTGATTTTCTTCAGCCTTCTTTTTGACCGTTTCGATGAAATCTCCCGCCGACATCTTCACAAGCGGCCACATACTGTTAAAGCGGCAGGAATAATTAAAAAAAGTTTCATCAATCATATTTCCGAGAGTTATCGATTCCCTGTGAATGATCTTTGTAAACTCGTCAAGCCTTTCCTTTTTAATATCAGGATATTCAAGTAAGACCTCAACAGCCGATCTTATACCCGCAATTGAAGCCCTTACCCCCCTTGTGAATGAAAGAAGAAGAGAATCAAAGCGGCTCTCTTTTTCAAGCTGTTCGGTAATATCTTCGAGTATAAGTATAAACCCGGTAATTTTTTTTAGGTGATTCAATACAGGCACTGCTTCTGCGCGAAGCAGTCTGTCTTCTTTGCTGACTGTTATAAATGAAGTAACATTCTTTTTCTCTTCGTTGAGCCCTGCTGCAATTTCATCAAGAGCATGAACAAGAAGTTTTTTTTCGATAATTCCGAAAACAGAGCGCCCTATTCCGACAATTCCGTTTTGAATATTCTGTTCCGATTTTCCGTCCGATTCGCTTTCAAGCAGTTGTTTTGCCCTTTTGTTGTATAATATGATCTGGCCGTCGTAATTGCATATCAGGATTCCTTCAGTCAATTCGGACATGACTGCTGCAAGAATATTTTTTTCTTTTTCAGATTCTGTTCTTGCGAAATGTATCATCTCGTCAACATTTTTCTGGAGATTTTCATAACGATCCGCGCCTTCATTTATAGCCTGGGCAAGACGTATTATATCCCTGCTTCCTTCCATTTTTATACGGTGTGACGGATTGACTGAATTTATTATATGAGTTTCTCCGATAAGTTTTTTTGCAGGGAGGATATAAACATGCAGAATTCCGTCAAGGATGAATATCAAACACGCGATTACAAAAGTTATTGCACTCAAAATATAAACAAGATTCTTCCCGGAAAGGCCTTCCAGGATAGCTTTTTCAGAGGGAGCAAGCTGGTTCCAGAAGAGCCATCCGAAACTGTACATGGCTATGCATGTTATTGCAAAAGCAGCAGCAACAAACCACCAGAATTTATTAATGGATTTCATCGGTTAAAGATCCAGAACTTCCCTGACTTTCTGTATTATCTCTGCATTGGCAAAAGGTTTTGTAATATATGCGTCGGCGCCGAGCGCCAGACCTTTTGCGATATCCACTTCACGTCCCATGGCGGATACAAAAATAATCTTGATGTCTTTCCAGTTCGGATTGCTCCGAATCATCTGGCAGACTTCAAAACCATCTATTATGGGAAGCATTATGTCAAGAAGAATCAGGTCCGGATTGAATGATATGATTTTTTCGATAGCTTCTTCACCGTTATATGCGGCCATAACCTGATAACCCTTTTGCTGCATCAGAAATTCAAGCGGGACTACAATGCTTTGTTCGTCATCTGCAATCAGTATTTTTTCAGACATGATGTTTTGGCCTTATTTTGACCCCTATAGTATCAGACCTATAATGCCAACGGGTTAACTGGATTTCATATCGGCTGTTAAGTTATCTGTTTAATAGTATCGGCAGGAAGGATAATAGTTGTTTAAATCTTGTTACATTGTCAGAGGTTTTACAATCATCTCTATGAGAATATAGAGTAAAAAAGTCAAAACGACAAAAATCATCGAAAACATGAAATAATTATTTACCTTGTTTGAACGCCGGTCTTTTTCATAATAGAAAACCCGGTGTCCGCATTTTATGCACCAGCTTTCCTTCAATTCCGTGGAATACGAGTGACCGCATTCACAGGTTACTGTTTTGATCGGTAGATTCATGAGGATCTCCAAAAATTAATACTGCAGAAAAACATTAAGCCGTCACTCCCGTGAAAACGGGAGCCAGGAATTGATCGATCATAGCGAACTTTCAGGAAAATGGCAAATAATTAGTGATAGCCGGCCGGAAAATAGTAGTAATATATTCCGGCCGGTTATCCTAAACGGCTGTAATTTTATCCGAAAACACCCCAACTGAAAGACATAGTAAAAAGAATACAGAATATAACTATACCAATCAACCACATATCTTCACTTTTCATGGTTTTTATCTCCTTTGCCTACTGTTGATAATTTACTCTCCGCCTTTTATAACTATCATTTTTTCAACTTCCGCACGCTGCAGCTGATTATCGGTTACCGTGGACATTTCAGCCTTAAAAGTAAGAGCCCACATCATAATAATTCCGAGAATCCACCATGCAATCTGCCATGACCAGAGAGGAGAAAAACCACCGAAAGAAAAAGCCGTGTTTCCGAGAATACAAGCAGGACCGATTGCAAAGAAATACCAGACAGGAACAACGAATTTCATCGCATTTCGCCATGACCTGCCCGATTCACTTGGTGAATCTATGCTGTCAAGGAACGTCCTTACCTCATGCTGGCGCTTTATCGTTTCTTCAGAATCCTTGATCCCGATTCCTCTGCATACATATGCAATTATGAGCCCAGCGAAAACTCCCCAGAATGCGCAATGCATTGAAAGTGGATTGGGCCATACCTTGTAGGTCAGGGCAACGGCTACCATTCCTCCCAGGGTACCAAGAGCGGCGCCTACCGATGGAAACCTGAAGCCCCAGATTACGCCCATGAGAAGAACATACATGACGAAACCGAATGCCGTGGCAAGAGCTCCCAGTATAACAAGAGCCGCTTTTGATGTAAGACCAACAGCAAGGGCTATAATAGTAAGAAGGGTTACAAATAATCTGTTCATCCAGACCTGTTCAGTATCTGATGCGTTCTGCTTTTTTATGTATCTCCAGTAGATGTCTCTTAAAAGAATTGATCCGCCTGTACCGATATACGGCGCTGCGGTGGAATGAATCGCAGCTATCGCACCGAGGAAAACAAGACCAAGCATAAAGGGCGGGAGGAATTCATGCATAAGAGTCGGAACAACTGTTGCCTGGTTTATTTTCTGAAATGCTTCTACTCCTGCAACCTGGAGAAGTTTCGCGCCCATGCCCTGAATGGCGGTAAAGTAGAAGAGGGCAAAGCCGACTACAAAAGTTGACATGAAAGTCTGCTGCCAGGCAAGCGGTTTCGGTGATTTAAGTCCGAAATTCCAGAGTGTGAAAGCAGGTGATGACTGAATGCCCATGAGGGCAAACATGTAGGTAAGACACATTACAGCTGTCCACTGAGTTTCACCTTTTGCACCTCCGAGCCCCCAGTTGATAACCCTCGGAACCTCAAGAAATCTCTTGTCGAGCTTCTGTAAGCTTTCCGAAAAACCGCTCCATCCCCCGAATTCAGGCCGGGTAATAACAAAATACCCCAGAAGTACTATACCTGAAACAAGAAGAATAAACTGTAATACCCCTACCCATGTGGCGGCTTTTAAACCGCCTGCGCAGACGTAAAACCATACGATGAATGCCATGAAAATAGCGCCGAAGGTAATCGGCACGCCTGCTGTTACATGAAAAAGCGCTGCGGAAGCCATGAGCTGAACAGCAGAATAGAACATCGAATAGAGAACTGCGGTTGCAACAACGAGAAATCGGATAAACTCGCTGTTAAAATAGTAGGCGTACATGTCGCCCGGTGTGATGAATCCATATCTTTTTCCAAGAAACCATGTTCTTTTGGAAAAGAAAGTACCTGTGATGGGAATCGTTAAAACATAAAATGATGCAAAAGCATAGGCCAATCCATCCTGCCAGATAAGGCCGGGATGCCCTATAAATGTCCATCCTGAAAATGATGCCGCTGTCGCCGCAAGTAGAAACGCGAAAAAGGGAATCGATCTTCCGGCAATAGCATAACCCTGGGATGTTTTTTCGGTGAAAAATCCTTTTATTCCCTGATAAAAACAAAATACAATATAAAGTCCCAACATTGTGTAAACCCAAGTGGTTCCACTCATTTTTTTTTCCTCCTGTGACATCTTGTCAATAATGTTGACCGGCTGCCCGGAAATAAAAAATCAGCTGCCTTACGGTTACAATAATTTTTCTAATCACCTCCTTGCGTTAATATTAAGGTTAATAATTTATTTCTGAACCATTTTGGTAATTGCCTCAACTATCTCCGGATTCGCAAGCGTCATTACATCGCCTACATCTTTTTTATTCGATATCGCTCCAAGCACGCGCCTCATGATTTTTCCCGAACGGGTTTTCGGCATATCGGGAACAATCCAGACCTTTCTCGGTTTCGCTATGGGTCCGATCTCTTTTACAAGGGCATTTATAACCGACTTCTCAATTTCAACGCTTGGTTTAAATCCCGGTTTCAACGCCACGTAGAGATCCGGAACTACGCCTTTAATGTCATCCTTGACGGGAACAACCGCGGCTTCCGCTACTTCGGGAACAGTAAGGGCGGCGGATTCAAGCTCTTTTGTACCAAGCCTGTGACCGGACACGTTGATAACATCGTCGATTCTTCCGAGTATCCTGTAGTAACCGTCCTGAGCCTGCACGGCGGCATCACCTGTCAGATAGGGCCAATCCCGCCAATCTTTGCTTTTCGGATTTTTACAGTATCTTTCGAAATACGTCTTCACGAAGCGATCACGGTCTCCCCATATTGTCTGGAACATGCCTGGCCATGGGTTCTGGATGCATATATTACCCGCTTTTCCCGCGCCCTGCGGAATCACCAGTCCGTCATTATCGTAGATAATTGGGTGAATGCCGGGCACACCGGGGCCGGCGCTGCCGGGCTTCATCGGCTTGATGGCAGGGAGTGTGCTGCAGAGGAAACCGCCGTTCTCCGTCTGCCACCATGTATCGACAATAGCCGCCTTACCCTTGCCGACTTCGTGGTAATACCATTTCCAAACTTCAGGCTCGATCGGCTCACCCACCGTGGTCATATGCTTGAAGTGATAGTTGTATTTCTTCGGTTCGTCAGGACCTACCTTTCGAAGACCCCTGATGGTGGTTGGTGCGGTATGGAAAATGTTAACATCCAGATCCTGTGCGATCCTCCATGCCCTGCCGGCGTCCGGATAGGTTGGAATGCCTTCGAAGATCACCGAAGAAGCAGCCAACGCCAGAGGTCCGTAGACGATATAGGAGTGCCCGGTGATCCACCCGATATCAGCCATGCACCAGTAAACGTCTGTAGGATGTATGTCCTGGACATATTTTGATGTACCTGTAACGTAGGCAAGATATCCGCCGGTGCTGTGCTGACATCCTTTGGGCTTCCCTGTAGTACCGCTGGTGTACATTAGGAAGAGAGGGGCTTCTGCGGGCATCTTCACAGGCTCAACCCTTGCGCCGTAATATTTCTTCAGCAGATCGTTTATGAAGAAGTCACGACCTTCGACCATTGGGGTAGCAGCGGAATATTTGCCGGGATAACGCTGCCATACCAGGACCTTTTTTACTGTCCTGCCCTCTTTTGCCGCTTCCGCAACCGCAATGTCCGCCTTTTCCTTATGATCAAGAAGCTGGCCACCTCGGAAATAAGCGTCCATCGTTATCAAAATATCGCTTCCTGAGTCGACGATCCTGTCCGCGGCAGCTTTTCCGCTGAACCCGCCGAAGACCTGGGAGTGGATAATGCCAAGCCGCGCGCAGGCGAGCATCGTAACGGGAAGTTCACCCACCATGGGGAGATGGAGCGTTACCCTGTCTCCTGCTTTCAAACCGAGGTCCATAAGGAGTGCTGCGAACTCATTCACCCTTACGTACAATTCCTGATAGGTGATGTGTTCCGTTTTGTCGGTTTCAAGCTCGGGAACAAAATGGATAGCCGTCTTGTTTTTGTAAAGCGGCAGGTGACGGTCAATACAGTTGTAGCTGGCGTTGATCAACCCGCCCTTGAACCATTTGTAGCAGGGGGCATCGCTGGTGTCGAGTATTGTATCCCAATACTTATACCACGTGAGCATATCTGCATACTCTTTGAAGCAGTCCGGAAAGTTTTCGAGGCTGAACCGATCATAGACAGACTTGTCGGTCATGTTTGCCTGGGCAATGAATTCTGGAGAAGAATGGTAATAACCTTCTTCCTGCCAGTGGACAGCTATTTGAGCTTCCGATGTTTCAACAACTTCTCTTTCCGCCATCGATAATACCTCCTTTAATTTTTTTGTTAAAATGCCTTACGCCTGATTATTGTCCGTTTATTATCGTAATCCTCCTTTCATTTATTGATGTATTAAGACCGTTTCTTTGATTCCTTTTCCGAAAATTTCAAATGCCTTCTGGAGAGTCTTTTTTAAAAAGACTTTTTCTTCACCCAGAATGCTTTTTTTTGATTCCTGAAACAAAACAACACCTGAAAATAAAGACCAGAATATTTCGGCAAAAAGAGAACGGTTATGTTCTGTTAAAACTTCGCCGTTATTCTCCTGCCCGAAAATGACTGCAATCTCTTCGATCGATTTGCAGGAGAGCTTTTTAATTTCAGATAGCAGTTCCGGTGAAAGAGTTTTCAGCGTTTCGCTTGTCTGAAGATTAAACATGCTTATAAGTATTAAAGGATCAAATTCATAAACATCAATCATTGCCTTTGTTAACGAAGCATATCTTTTTTCCTGTGTTCCGTTTTTTTCACTGTTTACATGCTGCAGACGTATAAGAAGGTATTGAAGAATCCGAAGAGAAAGAGACGCGTATAATTCATCTTTATTTTTAAAATAGAGATAAATTGTGCCGGGGCTCAACTCTGCCTCTCTGGCAATGTCTTCCATGGTCGCTTTGTTTAGACCCTTTGAAGAAAAAACTCTTCTTGCTGCGACAATTATTTGTTGCCGCCTTCTTTCCCCTTCTCTTTCTTTTCTTTCCTGTATGCCCATAAATTTATGAATAGTATTTATTGCATGCATGCTTTTATAAATAATATATAAAATATGTCAAGTAATATTTGTTCATTAATTTATATTTTTTTTCAGGTTACTGTTGACAAATTTATCCGCTTATAGCAGTTGTAAGAATAATGTTCCGATTGGTACGGTTCAAATTGTTTTGGTATTTGTACGGTGCGAAATGATGCGTGATTTTTTTCCGGCGGTATTTATAACTTATTTAATTAACAAAAGGAAGGTTAATGCTTGATTATATTAAGAAATTTACTGAGCTTCCCGGAAGTGTCAAAAATGGAATTATTTTTCTGATTGCAGGATGGATATGGCAATATTTTTGTCTATACTACTATTTTTTTAAAGGAGATATTCCTTATAATATAGTTATTGCAGGAATTTTGAATATGTCCATAATTATATGGACAAAACAATGGATCAGAATTTTGTGCATATTGTGCAATATACTCATTATATTGACATATATTCCTGTTTCTTATACATTATATTATAGTAAAAGCTTTTTTTTGGGAAATATCACTTTATCAATAATAATTTTGTTTTCTTTATCGACATATTGCTTGTTAACAAAAGAATCATTCGTATTTTTCAAAAAAACCAAAACCGATTCAGCAGAAGATAAAAAAACGGATTGACGGTTATTCTCTCAATAAGTCGATTTTGATATTATCCGCTCAATAGCTGGATTTTTTATCAATTTATCAAGAAATTCTTTTTGTCTTTCAAGATCTTTTATATTATTAAACTCCAGGTTCAAAACAAACGTATTTCCCTCAAAATTAGCAGGCGGGATTATTATCATTCCCCTCTCCAAAGCAAGTTCCTTAATGTTTCTTTTAAAAACGTTTTCTGCCTTTGTAATAAAAGGGTAGCGTCTTTTTTTCAGGTATTGCCTTAATTTATTTATTATTTGGTTTCTATCGGATTCATTATCTGAAAGAATGCTTTGCAATTCGTCGCCATTTATCAATTTAATAATTGAAACACTCTCACGGGAGGCAATTTCATAAAGAAGAGTCAGGATTTCTCTTTGTTTGTTAAGACCGGGCTTTAATTTATCAAAAAGTATCGCAATTGCAATTCCAGCATCCTGCTCCAGTTTACCAAGCTCGAGCGCAATAACCAGAGAAACAGTTTTCGAAATAATAGAATTCTGTATCGCAGGCGGCATGTCACAAAGCTTTATTACTTTTTCAACAATAAATTGATTGTCAGGAAGACCAAGAATGGACGCTGTTTTCAATAAGTCCTGTTCATTAACATAAAAGCCAGACAGCAATTTATAAATTCTGGAGGTTTCAATAAGATTCAATGGATGTTGCATTAAATTGTCGGCTACAGCAACTTTGGCGCATTCAAGGGAAGTTGTCCTTGTATCAAGCACCCGTGCCGTTAAATTGGACCAACCGAGCTTTTGAACGGCCCTGATGCGTCTGAAGCCGCTTATTACGGTATACCCCGATTTTCCATTAATTACTATCGGCGGGTTGATAAGACCTGCATTTTTTATTGAACAGGAGAGACCTTCAATATTCTCTTCAGTCGTTATCCTGAATGTATGATCCCCAATATCTATTGAGGAGAGACTGATGATTTCTTCCTTCCATGTCATAATTCGGCGCCGGTCAGACGTTTCAAAGCCTCCATGTATTTGCTGCGCGTATTTTCGATGACATCTTTAGGAAGGGATGGAGCGGGCGGTTTTTTATTCCATTTTATGGAGGTGAGATAATCTCTTAAATACTGCTTGTCGAAACTCAACTGAGGTCCGCCCGGTTCATATGAATCTTTCGGCCAGAATCTTGACGAATCAGGAGTTAAGACTTCATCTATTATAATTACATCATTCCCAATGAGACCGAATTCAAACTTTGTGTCTGCAATTATAATGCCTTTCTGAGCCGCAAGTTTCGTTCCTTTTACATATATTTCGATACTCAGCTCTTTAACTCTTTCGGCAACCTTTCTTCCTATTCTTTTGACTGTTTCATCAAAGTCTATGTTTATATCATGAGTTCCTACATCCTCTTTTGTTGAAGGAGTAAATATCGGCTCAGGCAGCTGATCTGATTCTCTCAGTCCTTTCGGAAGCCTTATACCGCAGACCTCGCCACGCTCCTGATAGGAACTCCACCCGGAGCCGGACAGGTAACCCCTTACAACGCATTCCACAGGAAGAGGTTCCGCTTTCCTTACGAGCATACTTCTTTTATCCAAAATATCATAATATTGCCGGCAATCCGAAGGATAATCATTTACATCACTTGAAATGACATGATTTTTGATCAATGGTTTTATTATGTCAAACCAGAATAAAGAGATTTGAGTAAGAATTTTGCCTTTTTCAGGTATAGGATCCGGCATAACAACATCGAATGCCGACATTCTGTCGGTAGTAACCATGAGCAGTTTATCGCCAAGATCATAAATATCCCGGACTTTTCCTCTTTTTAAGAGTTTAATGTTGCCTAAATCAGTTTCACTCACTGCCCCGGCCATTTACACATCCTTTCCTCTGCTTTTTCTCTTCTTTTATTAAGAGCTCTCCGCTGCTTTGGTTAAAAGGCTCTCTTTAAATCATTTGAATCTTTTTTTTAACCATTCAGTCTGGGACATACCAGACTTTCCGGCCGTAAATGCTTTAATATATTTCTTTAAAATTTTATCGGTTGTCTCAGTTGTAATCTTATCGAACAGAATACCGACCTGATATTTTCCGTTTTCAGCCTTTAAACATCTCACAGATTTACCCCTGATTTCGAGTAAATCTTCTTTAAGGCCGATTGTCACCTGAACAACATTATCCGCATCAATCGGAAAGTGAATTTCGAGCAGTATGCCGGACTCTGAAATATTCAAGGTTCTTCCCGCTCCCTGCCTTATAATATTCTCTTCTTTATAAACTTCCACATGCAAAAGGTTGAGTGATGCTATCCTCTGATGTTTTCTATTTTCACTTGACATGGTTTCTCCACCTTCCTGAAATGGCCCTTTTGTGCGATATCGGTGTCAATTTGCGGGATTTCGTGTATGTTGTCCATGCTTTGTTTCCGGATGGACATTAAATAAAATTACTTGGATATAAAGGATCGTCTATGAAACTCGCTGACAATCATTGTTGTTGCAGAAATACAATCGCTCATGTTTTCGAGCATATTCTTAAAGGTTAATGAAAGCTGATCGTATTCTTTCTGAATTATTTCTTTATCGATCTCCCTTGCATCAAAATCCTTGGAAACATGAACGGATGCTGAATGGGGTTCATGTCCGGTATTAATAAAGGGAATATGGCCCAATAAATCTCCGGCAGAAAGAATCATAAGTGGAAGATCTCCATTATCTGTATTACGTACTATTACTGCTTCCCCATCAGTAATTGTAAAAACCCTGTCATCCTTTGAACCCTGGTCAATAAGAATTTTTTTACCCTTTAAGAGCGTTTTGCTATTTAGATTTTTTGAATTGACATCAACAACCATGCCTGTAATTTGCTTCATGCGGTTACCAAGGCTTAATATTATCTCTTTAAATTGAGGCGACAATTTTATATACTCGCTGTAAAGCCTCTGGGAATCAAGAAGGCCCAGTTGTACTGGACCCACGGCAACAACCGAGGCGGTCCTTACATTATACTGACCCGGCATTGTTGTTGACAGGGTTCCAACGAATGAGCCGACAGTCAGTGCTACTATCCTGCACTGACCCTGCTTTGTCTCTTTAACAATTTCAACCTTTCCTTCAAGAACGACCCATATCCAGTTGCCGTATTTTCCCTCTGTGACTATTTTGTCGCCATCACGATACTCTTCTTCTTCAACCACATATGTATAATCGACAAGCGGGCCTCTGATAACAGGAATCAGGGAATCCTCTTCGGATTTCCCATCAAATGTTTTTTCGTAAGAAACCGGCCCCAGCTTCTCTATCTGGCCATCATCAAGAAGCCTTAATGCGTCTAAAGTAATTTCCATTCTGCTTTTTTGAATTACATTCTTTGTTTTCACATTCTGCGCGCGAAACTCGAATTCACCTTCAGTCCATCCAAAAAGAGCAAGCGCGGCATCTAAGCCTTCCTTGGAACCGGCTTCTGCATTAACGAGATTGCCTTTAACAAAATACATACGCCCCGGTTCTTCAGAATACTTGCTTTTTATTATCAAAATACCGGTGCTGCCGTTTGTTCCAAAAATCTGAAGCAGCTCGCCAAGATTCAAAAAATTCAAATTGCCTGTCAAGGAGAAATTAGTCATTTATTTCTGTGCCCATTTCAATTCTTTTTGTAAATGCAATAGAGTCAATTTCAGTGACTCTTTCAAAGTTCTGCCGACACCCTCACCCGTTAAAGCACTTGCTGGAAAATAAGGAACTTTAAGCTGCCTGTTAAGATCATTCTGCATAGTTTCGACAGTCATGATGGGAATGCTCCCGTCTGCCATGCTCGACATGTCCCTCTTGTTATACTGAAGAACAAGAGGAATTTTAAAAATATTGAGGCCGCATTCTTTCAAATTCAGATCGAGATCCTTTAGCGAGAGAATATTTTTATCTCTCCTTATTGCAAAAGAATCGGCGACAAAAACAATCCCGTCAGCACCTTTTAAAACCAGTTTTCGTGTAGAACTGTATTGCACCTGTCCCGGGACAGTATACAATTGAACCCGTATATCACACCCTCCGATTTTGCCCAGTCCCATGGGGAGAAAATCAAAAAAGAGGGTCCGGTCGCCTTCGGTATCAATTGATACAAGCTGGTCGGTAACCTGTTTTTTATAAGTTTTAAAAATATATTCAAGATTGGTCGTTTTACCTGATCTCCCGGGGCCATAATATACAACTTTGCATTCAATCTCACGATTTTTTAAATTAAATATTGCCATCTGGCACAACTCCGTAAGACTATAATAATTATGCTGTTAACCGGATATCTTCAAATCGAGACTGTAGCTTCCCATTTTGGGGCCTGAGCTGATCTTTGTAAAAGCCGAAACAACACCTGAACCATTCAGGATTGCAATAGGTGAATAGAACTGGACATTGTCCAATTTCAACCCGACTTTAAATGTTTCAATCAGTGCTTTTTCCCTGCCAGGAACTATCAAACTGACCGATTTGCCGGACTGGAAGGCTACATCAAGAACAACTTCCTTTCCCTTTTGCGGTCCGTCGGCAATTTCAATCCCAACCGAATTTATGTCGAGGAACTCATCTTCATCAGCTTCCTCCTGTTCAGGAATATCAGCCATAGGCTTTTTTCCGTAAACAGGCTTTTCAAAAGGTGCTTCCTTGGGAACTGCCTTCCCTTTAGGAACATCAGCTGTGGGGATTTTTCTTTCAATTCCCTTGTCTTTCAGCAGATTCTCTAAAAAAAAGCGTATTTTTTCAATCTGCCCTTCATTAAATAATACGGATTTCAGCCACTGCTCATATTGTGAAATAGCTCCATCCACAGAGGAGTTAGCAAAATAGCATCTCAAAATATTTTTGGCAGCAACGAGCCTTAAAGAATCGTTCTTGAGCAATTCACTAAATTCCGTAATTGCTCTTTCATATTGTCCAAATTTGGATAAAGCTATTGCCCCTTCAAGAACGGCTGACTCTTTATCGGCTGAAAACGAAAATTTATCTTTTATCAGATTCTGAATTTCAACGGGCATTTTTGGCGTTTTTTCAGGATCGTTATATTTTAATATTGTTTCCTTTAACAATTCAATTTTTTTTGTTATTCCATCCAGTAATGTCTGCCTGTTTTCCTTCTTAATATTTTTATCAACAAGTTCGGCGGCAATTTTATATTTTACCATCGCTTCGTTCAGTAAGCCCTGAGTCCTGTATATTTCAGCTTCCTGCAAAACAGATTTTATTTGTTCCTTAATACCCATGACAATTCCCCTTGAGCTGATACAACAAACGGACTACAAGTCCATCTGTTGGTAATCCGTTTATAAGTCCTAAAAGAGAGCCGCCTCGGGCGGATTAAAACCACAAAGATAAAAAAACACACGGAGTAATCCCTCTCTTATTTTTAACATAACTTATTTAGAGCTTTAATGTCAATACTTGAAAACGTAAAACCTATTGACAACAATTATAAATATTATTATCTGAAACCAGTCGTGTCAGATGTTTTTTATAGATTTTGAGCTTTCAATGTCTTTCATTAGGAGTGTTATAAAAAAAATTGATGAGACGGAACGGGATGTTCCTCAAAAGTTTCCAATTATAAATCATTATAAGGAGTCTTTATGGACAAGAAAGTAACAGTTATCGGGGCAGGAAATGTTGGAGCAACCGCAGCCCAGCGGCTGGCGGAAAAAGAATTATGCGATGTTGTATTGATCGATATTGTTGAAGGCGTACCCCAGGGGAAAGCTCTCGATCTTTCCGAAGCGGCTCCCATAGAAAAACACGATGCACATATAAGGGGATTTAACAGCTATGAAGCTTCCGCCGGATCCGATATTATCATAATCACTGCAGGCATACCAAGAAAGCCTGGTATGAGCCGGGATGATTTGATCGGCACAAATGCCGGTATTGTTAAAAATGTCACAAAACAGGTTGCGTCTTTTTCCCCCGATGCCGTCATCATTATCGTCAGCAACCCTCTCGATGCAATGTGCCATGTAGCTTACGAGGCAAGTGGTTTTCCAAAAAACAGGGTGATAGGCATGGCCGGCGTTCTCGACTCCGCTCGTTTCAGGGCTTTTATAGCAATGGAATTGAATGTCTCGGTTGAAAACACACATGCTTTCGTTTTAGGCGGGCACGGAGATACCATGGTTCCCCTCCCGAGATATTCAACTGTTGCCGGAATTCCGATAACCGAACTGCTTTCAAAAGAGAGGATTGAGGCCCTTGTCAAAAGAACAGCCAGCGGAGGTGCAGAAATTGTTTCTCTCTTAAAAACAGGAAGCGCCTATTATGCTCCAGCTTCAGCAGCAGTTGAAATGGCCGAATCGATTTTAAAAGACAAGAAGAAAATACTTCCGTGTGCCGCATATCTTGAAGGAGAGTACGGGATAAACGGTCTCTTCATAGGGGTTCCGGTTAAACTAGGGGCAAAAGGAGTTGAAGAAATAATT
Source organism: Desulfobacterales bacterium (assembly GCA_046485065.1). GTDB lineage: Bacteria > Desulfobacterota > Desulfobacteria > Desulfobacterales > RPRI01 > RPRI01. Next base: position 39,582 of record JAWOHP010000131.1, read on the forward strand.
CAGATCAAACTTACCGATGCAGAAAAAGAGGCTCTTAAAAAGTCAGCGGAAGCGGTTGCCGAGTTGAAGGCGGTTTTAAAGAAACTGGGCGCCTGATCCGGAAAGGAATCTCAAATCTGAAATTTCAAATTTGAGATTGTCCCAAGGCTTCTTTTATATTTTTTGCGATTTCAGAGTTTATCCCGGGCAGTGAGCACAGTTCATTATGTGTTGCTGCCCGGATTTTTTTTATACTTCCGAAATGTTTTATCAGCATATCCTTTTTCTTGTTTCCGATTCCGGGTATTTCATCAAGAACAGAATGGATTGTTTTTTTCAGCCGTTGCTTCCTGTGAAAAGATATTGCGAAACGATGCGCCTCATCTCTTATTCTCTGCAGGAAAAAATAAAGGTCCCCTTCCCTTCCAAAGTTAACCGGGTTGGTCCTTCCGTATTTATATACCTTGTCTTCCGTCTCCCCCTTTTTTTCATCTTTCTTCGCAATTCCAATTAGTTCTATATTTTCAATGTTAAGTTCTTTAAGCACTGTACGGGCAATGCCAAGATGTCCCCTTCCACCATCAATCAGGATAAGATCAGGATGTGGTTTTGACTCATTGTTTTTACCAAAACGTCTCATAAGAACTTCCGCCATGTAAGCATAATCATTCTGATCTTCCACAGTTCTTAATTTGTATTTTCTGTAAAATTGTTTTGCTGGTTTTCCATTTTCAAACACCACCATTCCCGACACAGGATTTGTACCTGAGATATTTGAGTTATCAAAGCATTCAATTCTGAAGGGAATGCTTTTTATTTTAAGGCGTTTTTGCAGGCGCTCAAGAAGGTTTCTTGATGATGTAATCGAAGAGAGTATGTTATTCACCTCGTTTTTTGCATTTTGAATCGCCATGTTTATCAGGTGATACCGCCCGCCTTTCTTTGGCTCGTGAATCCTGACTCTTTCTCCTTTAATTCCTGTCAGCCATTCTTCCATTAACGGCGCATCGTCTAATTCAATTGAAACAACCACCTCTTCCGGTATGAAATCAGCTGTTGCATAATACTGTTTTATGAACTCACTAAGAATTTCTGAATCATTTGACATCATCTCCTTAAAACTGAAATGACGAGTGCCCTGAAGATAGCCTCCCCGGATAACAAGGAGAGTAACTACCGAGTATTCATTTCCCCTTGCTATTGCAAATACATCTCTGTCAATAAAATCGGTCGCGACTACTATCTGCTTTTCAAGGGTTTTCTGAAGGGCAAACAGCTTGTCTCTGCAGACAGCCGCGAGTTCATAATCGCGCGATTTAGCAGCGCTCAGCATTTTATCCCTTATTTCTTTAATAAGAACCGGTGTTTTTCCCTTTAAAAAGAGTATTACCTCTTTGACGATATCTCCGTATGTTGTTGTATCAATCTCGTTACAGCAAGGACCAAGGCATGTTCCGATCTGGTAATTAAGACACGGGCGTAATCTTTTTTTGAAACTGGTCGTAGTACATTTACGGAGCTTGAAAGTTTTGTGAATAAGTTTAAGCGTCTGTCGAACAGATAGGGATGACGCGAACGGCCCGAAGTATAATGCGTTATCATTTTTCGCCTTTCTGATTATGGTAAGATTTGGATAAGGGCTGTTAATATCGAGCCGGAGAGATGGATATCTCTTGTCGTCCTTTAATATTACATTGTACCGGGGCTTATATTTTTTTATCAGATTTGACTCAAGTATGAGCGCTTCTTTTTCAGTTCCTGTTATTATTGTTTCAAAGGAATCAATTTTCTTTATCAAAACTCCTGTTTTTAAATCAGTTTTTCGCGACAGATTTTCCTCGGTTCCGGTAAAATATGAAGAAAGACGCTTCTTTAAATTCACGGCTTTTCCAACATAAATTATATCGCCGCCGCCATTCTTCATCAGATAAACCCCGGGGCCTGTTGAAACACCCGATAATTTTTCTATCAGAGCATCAGACATTATTAATGCTCCTATCAATATTGCTGAAATTCAAATATAATTTTTTTCTTGATTTCATTTATCCTGTCTCTCAAGCGGGCAGCTTTTTCAAATTCAAGTTCTTTTGCCGCTTTTTCCATTTCTTTTTCGATATCTGAGATAATATCATCAATATTATCCATTGATTTATATGAGGAAATGGTTTCGGCAACCTTATCATAAGAAATAGATCGGGAGTCATAAACCTGATCAAATACCCGCGTTATGGCTTTTTCTATACCCACAGGAGTAATATTATATTTCTTGTTATATGTCTCCTGTATTTTTCTGCGTCTGTTTGTTTCGTCAATAGCATTCTGCATTGAATTCGTAACGACATCGCAATACATTATTACATTCCCGTTTATATTTCTGGCGGCACGTCCGCAAGTCTGTATAAGTGATCTTGCTGAACGGAGAAACCCCTCCTTGTCTGCGTCAAGCACTGCGACAAGGGAAACTTCTGGTATATCGAGTCCTTCTCTGAGCAGATTTATTCCTACAAGGACATCGAACACACCAGTTCTCAAGTCGCTGATAATCTCCATCCGTTCAAGCGTACCTATGTCCGAATGAAGATAACGTACCTTTATTCCGAGATCGGAATAATATTCGGTCAGATCTTCAGCCATGCGCTTGGTTAGTGTTGTTATAAGAACTCTTTCATTTTTTGTCACACAGGCAAGAATTTCCTCCAACAGGTCGTCCACCTGATTTTGTGCTTTTCTCACAGCAATAGGCGGGTCTATGAGCCCCGTTGGCCTGACAATAAGTTCAACAAGCGAGTCTTTCCCTCTTTCCAGTTCAAAATCAGCCGGAGTAGCAGAGACATAAATGACCTGCGATATTCTGCTTTCAAATTCTTCAAATTTAAGAGGCCTGTTATCAAGAGCGGACGGAAGTCTGAAACCATAATTAACAAGGGTTTCTTTCCTTGATCTGTCACCTTTATACATTCCGTGTAACTGAGGAATTGAAATATGACTCTCATCAATAAACAGAAGAAAATCCTCCGGGAAATAATCAAGCAGGGTTGGTGGCGGCTCACCCGGAGCTCTCCCCGTTAAATGGCGGGAGTAGTTTTCAATTCCGTTGCAGTAACCGATCTCCTGCATCATTTCCACATCGAAATGAGTTCTCTCTTCTATTCTCTGGGTCTCAATATACTTGTTTTCATTCCTTAAATAGGTAATTCTTGATTTTAACTCTTCCAAAATCGAGTCAACTGCTTTTTGAAGGGTCATTTTCTGGGTAACATAATGGCTTGCAGGGAATATGCTGGTTTTAATTAAATTTTTCGAAACAGTTCCTTTAAGGGGATCTATCTCATAGATCGCTTCAATCTCATCACCGAAAAAATTAATCCTTATTGCCCTGTTTTCTTCATATGCAGGGAATATCTCAACCCTGTCTCCTCTTACTCTGAAACTTCCCCTGAAGAAATCTATGTCATTTCGCTCATAATGCATTGCAATGAGGCTATGTAAAAACCTGTCCCTGTCGAGCTCCATCTTTATTTCCACGTCAGCCCTCATGGAAAGATAATCTTCAGGAGCGCCAAGACCGAAAATACAGGACACGCTTGCAACCACAATAACATCCCTGCGTGTAAGAACAGATCTTGTTGCAGAATGCCTTAATTTGTCTATCATGTCATTAATGGATGAATCTTTTTGGATATAAGTGTCGCTTGAAGGGATATATGCTTCCGGCTGGTAGTAATCATAATAGCTGACGAAATATTCAACGGCGCTTTCCGGGAAAATGGATCTGAATTCGCTGTATAATTGTGCCGCCAGTGTTTTATTGGGAGCAATAACAAGAGTCGGTTTATCAACATTCGCAATTACATTGGCCATGGTAAATGTTTTTCCGGACCCTGTTACTCCGAGGAGCACCTGGTGTTTTTTTCCGGAAGTTACTCCGGATGATAAAATTTCTATTGCCTTTGGCTGATCGCCTTTAGGAGAATAATCGGAAACTATCTTAAAGTTATGCATATATATAAGGAGTCAAGGATTCGAGGGTTCAAGTGAAAATAATTCGTTTAAGCCTTATGGTCTCTTAAAAAGTCATTTTTTTGACGGCAAAGTGAAAAGCGCAATCTGCAAGGAGTGCGAATTCTGAGGAATGAGGCTTACATGTTAGTACGCCGCAATGACGAAGAAAGAAACACAACACAGCAGAGGGACTTTTCACTTTGCCGTCAGTTGAGCTTCCATATGGTTCCTTCAGGTCTGTCTTCTATTATTATATCCATATCCGAGAGTTTCTTTCGTATTTCATCAGCCTTTTTCCAATCCTTTGCTTTACGTGCTTCGAAACGCTCTTTAACCAAAGAATCAATAAATGTCGGATCAATTGCCTTATTTTCAAGAAATTTTGTTTTCTTTTTCTCGAAATAGGTTTCAGCTTTTTCAGAAAATATACCCAGTACATAAGAAATATTACATATGTCATGATAAGCAGAAGTTATTATATCCCTTATATCGCTTGAAATAATTTCCCTGTTTTCATCCATCAGGCGATTTATATGCCGAACTGCATCGAAAAGTATCCCTATCCCTTTGGCGGTATTAAAATCATCATTCATGGCTTCCATAAACCGGATCCAGTATTCACCCTCTTTTCGCCCAACACCTTTTGCAGTAAGTTCTTTTTTATCTTCAACCCGTTTTATAAGCGAATATATTTTATCAAGACCGGCATCAGCCTCTTCCATAGCTTTATCGGTATAATCTATCGGGCTTCTGTAATGATTGGATAAGAGAAAAAGGCGAACCGAGTCGGGATGGTAAGATTTCAGTATATCTTTAATAAGAAGGAAATTTCCCAGAGATTTTGACATTTTTTCATTATTGATATTTACAAAACCATTGTGAATCCAGTAGTTTGCGAAAGGTTTTCCGTAAGCTCCCTCCGACTGAGCTATCTCGTTTTCATGATGAGGAAAAACAAGATCTTTTCCTCCTCCGTGAATATCAAATGTTTCTCCCAGGTATGCGCTGCTCATTGCTGAACATTCAATATGCCATCCTGGCCTCCCCTTGCCCCATGGACTGTCCCAGAAAGGTTCACCGGGTTTTAAAGATTTCCACAGGGCAAAATCAAATGGATTCCTTTTTCTTTCATCAATATCCACCCTTGCACCTGCTTCCATATCTTCCAGTTTGCGCCCCGAAAGTTTCCCATAGTTTTCAAATTTTTCGACCGAATAGAAAATATCCCCGTTTATTCTGTATGCTATGCCTTTTTCCAGTAATATTTCTATAAGCTCTATTATTTTTTCTATGTGCTCGGTTGCCCGTGGTTCAATAGTAGCTCTTTCGATATTCAAATTATCCATATCCGTATAAAATTCCTTTATATATTTTTCGGCTATTTCAATCGGGTCAACACCTATCTGGATAGCACGGTTTATGATTTTATCATCCACATCTGTAAAGTTTCTTACATATGTCACGTCAAATCCGATCGCTTTAAAATATTTAATAATAACATCAAAAACAACCACAGACCTGGCATGTCCGATATGGCAGGAATCATATACCGTGGGACCGCAAACATACATGCTGACTTTTCCCGGTTTTACAGGCACGAACGGAACTTTTTTTCTTTCAAGCGTATTATAAATACGAAGCGACATTTTCCTCCGCAATTAAATCGTAATTTTATTATATCAAGATTGATACCTTCATAAAAAGTCAAAAAACGACTTTTTACTAGCGGGAAAGGGATTCCCCTCTCCCGCCGCTTGAAGTAAATTCAAGCGGTTCCACCCTCACCCCAGGTCGGCCTGTTGATGGACTTTTTACGAGTCCATCAAGACTAAATTCTGACAGAGCTTATTAATGCTATACACATAGCAGCGATCCCTTCTTCTTTTCCAACAATCCCGAGTCCCTCTGTTGTTGTTGCTTTAATATTAACAAGCGCTTCATCTATTCCTGCAGCATTAGCTATTTCTGTTCTCATTTTATCCCTGAAAGAAGATATTGATGGTTTTTCGGCAAAAATCGTGGAATCAATGTTGTTAATTCCATATCCTTTATTTCTTAACATTTCAGATGTTGCGGCAAGTAATTTAAGACTGTTGATGTCCTTATAGTTTGGATCTGTATCCGGGAAATGGATACCGATATCTCCAAGGCCTGCTGCCCCTAGCAGGGCATCACAAATCGCATGAACAAGAACATCAGCATCTGAATGGCCTAGTAAACCTTTTTCAAAAGGTATGGCAACTCCGCCGAGAACCAGTTTGCGGTTATAAACAAGCCTGTGGACATCATATCCGATACCTGCACGCATCAACTATCTCCTTGAAATAAATTGTGACAACCTCTTATGATCTGATCATGTATAACATTTTTTTTTATCCGTTTCTACTCAAATGAATATAATAAATCATCTGAAACATACAAGTTTTTATAATAAATTATTTGCATAAAAGACTTCTTGTGGTATTTTCAGATGAATTTTTGCTGAAACTTCATGAATGCGCATAATTTCGAGGAGAATGAATGGATCTAATTAATATTACGGGAAAATTCAATCAAAACAAAAAACGTGCTCTGACTGAAAATGAGTCGAAACAGGTTCTGATAAAATATGATGTTCCTGTCATTGAAGAGAAAAAAGCAGCGTCTCCCGATGAAGTGGTAACTCTGGCTTCAAGCATTGGTTTCCCTGTTGTTCTTAAAGGGCTCGGATCTTCTATTTTGCATAAAACGGAAATGGGACTTGTTCATCTGAATCTGAAAGATTCCGCAGAAGTAAAAGAGGCTGCTTTAACCATAGAAAAAAAAGCCGGCGATAAACTTGAAGGTTTCCTTGTTCAGCCCCAGATCAAAGGTAAAAGAGAATTTGT
>JAWOHP010000021.1:0-71838 GCA_046485065.1 Desulfobacterales bacterium
TCGCCGGTTTTACATCCGTCAGGGCAATCAGCAAGCGAATAGGGCTGGATCTGAAACGGATTTCATATCTTATGGCGGATATGGAACAGACCAGTATGATCGAGTTCAAGGGTCACACGGAGTGTGTGCCTGTTTTCGGAGCATTGTAGGCAGAAGGCTAAAGGCATGAGGTGAAAGGCTGAAGACGGAAGGCTGAAGGCGAAAGGCATGAGGCAAAAGGTTTAAGGCGGAAGAATAAAGACAGAAGACTGAAGACAGAAGGTAAGAGGCAAAGGTCTCGCATCATTTGCCTTCAGCCCCAAGTCTTTTTATTTATGGGTGTTTACGATAGAGGAGTATAGCATGGGATCGGTTAGTGGCAAGACAAGCGGATCAGTGATGGTCGTAGGAGCCGGAATTGCCGGAATGCAGGCCTCTCTGGATCTGGCTAATTCAGATTATTATGTGCATCTCGTTGATAAGCTGCCGACGATCGGGGGCATGATGGCCCGGCTGGATAAGACCTTTCCGACCAATGACTGCGCCATGTGAGTGATCTCACCCAAACTGGTCGAGGTCGGCCGGCATCTGAATATAAATATCATCACCAACAGCGAAATTAAATCGGTTGAAGGAGAACTCGGAAATTTTACCGTCACCCTTGTAAACCACCCCCGGTATATTGATCCGGTAAAATGCACGGGCTGCGGGGAATGCGCCCGTCATTGCCCGGTTACAGCAGTCAACCGCTACAACATGGGACTGGATGACCGAAGGGCCACTTTCATCGAATATCCACAGGCTGTTCCTCTTGCTTTCGGCATAGATACCGACACCTGTATAGGTTGCGGACTCTGTGAGAACATGTGCGTTGCCAAGGCCATCCGGTATGATGACACCGAGCGTGAATCGGCACTGACCGTAGGCTCCATTATTCTGGCTTCCGGCAGCCAGGGATATGATCCATCCAAGCTCGATTTCCTGGGGTATGGGAAATTTCCCAATGTTGTCACCAGCGAGGAATTCGAACGCATCCTGAGCGCTTCGGGTCCCTATCGAGGACACCTATGCCGACCCCTTGACCGGGAAGAGCCCAAAAAGATTGCATGGCTTCAGTGCATCGGTTCGAGGGACACCAACAAATGCGGAAATGGCTACTGTTCGTCGGTGTGCTGCATGTACGCGGTCAAGGAAGCCATGATCGCCAAGGAGCATGCGCATGGTAATCTGGATTGTGCCATTTTCAACATGGACATCCGCACCTTCGGCAAGGATTATGAAAAATATTATCTGAGGGCTAAAGACAAGGACGGGGTCCGGTTTATCAAGTCGAGAGTCCATACGGTTACCGAAAATCCGGGAACCGGGGACTTGACCGTTAGATTTGTAAATGAGGCAGGTGAGATGCTGGAAGAAACCTTCAGCATGGTTGTTCTTTCAGTCGGGCTTCAGGTGCCTGAAACCTCAAAAATTCTGGCCCGGCAGCTGGGAATCGAACTGGATTCATATAATTTTGTGCAAACTGATCCATTCACCCCGGTTACCACATCTAGAAAAGGGATATATACCTGCGGAGTTTTTCAGGGGCCCAAAGACATTCCCGGTTCCATCACCGAGGCAAGTGCGGCTGCATGTGAGGCGGGTTCGGATATTGCTTCGGCGCGCGGTACAGATACCAAGGTCATTGAAATTACGGACCAGAAGGATGTGGAGGCAGAAACTCCGAGGATAGGAGTCTTTGTCTGTAATTGCGGCATCAATATTGGCGGTATTGTGAATGTTCCGGAGGTTAAGGAATATGCCTCAAAACTTCCCTATGTCGTTTTTTCGGATGAGAATCTTTTTACATGCAGCCAGGACACTCAGGATAAGATCAAGGAAAAGATCATTGAACATAAACTGAATCGTGTAGTCGTTGCCTCCTGTAGCCCCAAGACCCATGAACAGATGTTCATGGAAACACTGGAGGCCTGCGGACTGAACCGCTATCTCTTCGAGATGGCCAACATCCGCAATCAGGATTCCTGGATTCATTCCAAGACACCCCTTATTGCCACGCAGAAGGCAAAGGACCTGGTCCGAATGGCTGTCGCCCGGTCCGCCAATCTGAAGCAGCTCAAGGAAAAAGTCATTTCCGTCAACAAACAAGCCCTGGTCATCGGCGGGGGCATTGCGGGAATGAATGCGGCCCTGGGGCTGGGAAAGCAGGGATTCAAGGTTGTGCTTCTTGAGAAGGAGTCTTCGCTGGGAGGCTACTCCCGAAAGTTGCACCATACAATTGAAGGCGGGGATATCCAGGCATATCTGAAAGATCTTATTGTCAGTGTCATTGCCCATGAGAATATCGAGGTGATTACCGGGGCCCGGGTTGCTGACTTCGGCGGGTTCCAGGGAAATTTTACCACGGGCGTTCTGGTCGGCCCGGAAAAAGAAAAGCGTACCATAAAGCACGGCATCATCATTGTTGCCACCGGCGCAAGGGAGTATATCCCAAGGGAATACGGCTTTAGTCAGGATCCTCGGGTGGTAACACAGGTGCAACTATCAGATATTCTGGAGGAAAAAGGCGCTGCCGATCTCTCCTCTGTGGTCATGATCCAGTGTGTCGGCTCCAGAAATGAGGAAAACGAGAACTGCTCCCGGATCTGCTGCCAGAATGCAGTCAAAAACGCACTGATTATAAAGAAACAGAATCCCGAGGCTAATGTTTTCGTGCTCTACCGGGATATCAGAACCTATGGCCTGATGGAGGATTTTTACAAGGAGGCGAGAGACCTTGGTGTCATCTTCATAAGATTTGAACCGGAAAACGCCCCCCAGGTTGAGCCTTCCGACGAAGGAATGATGGTTAGGATAAAAGATCATATTCTTCAGAGAGACCTTGAGATAAGGGCGGATCTTGTGGCCCTCAGCGCCGGCATGGTGGCTGAAGACACCGCTGAGCTTTGTGGGATCATGAAGTTAAACCGGAATCCGGAAGGCTATTTTATAGAAGCTCATGTCAAGCTGAGACCGGTAGATATGCCGGGCGAAGGAATTTTCCTGTGCGGAACGGCCCATGGTCCAAAACTGATCACGGAAGCTATTGCCCAGGCACAGGCCGCAGCTTCACGCGCCATGACTTTTTTATCCAAATCTGAAATCAAACTTTCGGCCATTACCGCACAGGTGGACACCGAACACTGCGTGAAATGCCTTACCTGTGTCAGATCCTGTCCCTTCAACGTGCCGGTCTTTAATACCGAAAAACAGATTATTGAAATTGATGAAGCAATCTGCCACGGATGCGGCATATGTGCCGGTGTATGCCCGAGGCAGACAATACAGCTTAATTATTATGAAGATGACCAGATAATAAGTAAAATAGACGCCTTGCTGGCGGGAGGAATGTAATGTCCGATTTTGAACCGATAATCATAGCTTTTTGTTGTGATTTCTGAGGATATTCTGCTGCGGACCTGGCAGGTTCGATGCGACTCGATTATCCGGCGAACATAAAAATCATCAGGGTTCCCTGCACAGGGAAAGTGGATTTGATGTATCTTCTGAGCGCAATACAGAAAGGCGCTGATGGCGTATACGTGGTAGGTTGCCTGGAAGGCACGTGCCACTATAATGCAGGCAATTTAAGGGCCCGCGAACGTGTCATGCACGCTCAGAAACTGCTTGAAGAAGTTGGGATTGACGGTGAAAGGGTAAGGATGTATAACCTTTCTTCAGGCGAAGGACCGACCTTTGCGGCCTATGCAAAAGAGATGACCGAACATATAAAAAAACTTGGACCTAACCCTTTGAAAAAATGGTCAAGAACCAATAACAAGGAGTAGATTATGGCAGAAGAACCGATCAGACTTGGCGGTAAGAAGAAAAGCATGTTTATAGACAAGGTGAAGGAACTTATTCCTGACGGCGGGAATCTGAACCTCTGCCTAACCTGCGGAGCCTGTTCTTCAGGGTGCCCGGCTACAGGGCTTGAAGGAATGGATCCCAGAAAATTTCTGCGCATGGCGGCTCTGGGGATGGATGACGAGATCGCGAAATCGGACTGGCCCTGGATGTGCACTATGTGCCAGCGGTGCATATATGTCTGCCCGATGAAGATCGACATTCCGCAGCTCGTTTACAACGCGCGGGCCCTGCGGCCGAGGGATCAGAGGCCGAAAGGCATCCTAGGATCGTGCGATATGGCGCTCCGGAACGAGAGTATAAGCGCCATGGGAACATCCCCGGATGATTTCGTATTCGTTGTAAATGACGTGCTCGAAGAATTCAGGGAGGCGCAGCCTGAATTTGCCGAGATGGAAGCGCCCATTGACAAACAGGGAGCTGAATTCTTTTTGAATCAAAACTCCAGGGAACCGGTGACCGAGCCGAACGAAATGGTACCCCTGTGGAAAATATTGCACATTGCAGGGGCTGACTGGACTTATGGCTCAAAAGGATGGGGTGGAGAGAACTACTGTATGTTTCTTGCCGATAACGAGGCCTGGAAGCATACAACTTCAATTGCGGTAAAACAGGCGAATTTACTGGGGTGTAAAACATTTCTCAACACAGAATGAGGGCACGTCACATTCTCAGTCCTGGCAGGACTGAAAAAATTCAACCTTGAGCACAATTTTGAGGTTAAGAATATTTACGAATATTATGCAAAATGGATACGCGAAGGAAAGCTCAAAGTCAATTCAGACTGGAACAAGGATCTGAAAATCAAATTTACGGTACAGGATCCCTGTCAGATTGTCAGAAAAAGCTTTGGCGATCCAATAGCCGAAGATCTCAGGTTCGTTGTTAAATCCGTAGTCGGCGAAGAAAATTTTATAGATATGCAGCCCAACAGATCAAACAACTACTGCTGCGGCGGAGGCGGCGGATTCCTGCAGTCGGGATTCAAGGATCAGCGCCTCTTATATGGAAAACTTAAGGATGATCAGATTAAAGCTACAGGCGCTGATTACTGCATTGCCGGCTGCCACAACTGCCACGCCCAGATTCATGAACTGAGTGAGCATTACGGCGGCCATTATCCGGTAGTACATCTCTGGACAATAATTTGTCTTTCTCTGGGAGTACTCGGGCCGAACGAACGGGAATACCTGGGAGATGATCTTAAAGAAGTTAATGTATTCCATCCGGAGACGGCCGAATAACAGGGAGGAGGGCATATGATTGTTGCCAAGAGAAAACCCTTTGATGAGATAAAGAGCCTTCTTAAAGGTTATAAAAAAGTTCTCAATGTGGGTTGCGGAACCTGTGTGGCTGTGTGCCTTGCAGGCGGCGAAAAGGAAGTTGCGGTGCTCAATGCCGAGCTGGATATGGCGCGAAAACTTGAAGATAATCCTGTTGAGATGGGCGCTATTACGGTCGAAAGACAATGCGACATGGAATATCTCGCAGCTCTTGATTCCGTGGTCGGCGAATATGATGCGCTCCTTTCAATGGCGTGCGGTGCCGGGATCCAGTTTCTCGCCGAACGATATCCGGAAAAACCGGTGCTTCCTGCTGTTGATACGACATTTATCGGCGTCAACCAGGCAGTTGGATGGTACGAGGAAAGATGCCGTTCATGCAGCAGCTGTGTTCTTGGCCTTACAGGGGGAATATGCCCCGTAACCATGTGTGCCAAGGGTCTTTATAACGGTCCGTGCGGCGGAACGAACAAAGGGAGCTGTGAAATAGACAAGAACCAGCCCTGTGCATGGTACATGATATATGAAAGGCTAAAGGCACAGAATCGCCTTGATTGTATCCTGGAAATTACTCCTCCTTCCGACTGGCAAAATCAGATTCCGAGGACAGTGATACAGCCGGGATATAAAAAGCCGGAGAAAGTCTAGGGTTCAAGAATTCAAGGGTTCCCGCCATACCGCTTGGCGGGCCTTCGACAGGATTCGAGCGAAAAAAGTTCAAAAACATAAATAGAAATCTTCGCCTCAAGGCGAGGGTTTTGCTACCCGAATGGGGCAACAAATAGACAGGATATAAAATGAAATCAGGAAGCAATTTGGAAAAAGTCTTGACGGCAGGTCATTTTGCATTTACCGGCGAGCTTGGCCCTCCCCGGGGAACGGATGCTAAAGAAGTAAGGGAAAAAGCATCCCATCTGAAGGGTATGGTCGACGCGGTAAATATAACAGACAACCAGACAGCCGTTGTTCGTATGTCAAGCTGGGCCGCTTCAATTATAATTCTTCAGGAAGGTCTGGAGCCCAATTTCCAGATGGTGTGCCGTGACCGGAACCGCCTTGCAATGCAGAGCGATATCCTCGGCGCATATGCGCACGGAATAAGGAACATGCTCTGCCTCTCCGGAGACCATCAGAAATTCGGCGACCATCCGCAGGCGAAAGGGGTCTTCGACATAGATTCGATGCAGCTTATCGGCATGGTAAAAAAGATGCGTGATGAAGGAAAATTTCTGAGCGGGACTGAAATAGGCCATCCGCCGCAAATTTTTATTGGAGCTGCGGCAAACCCGTTTGCCGATCCTTTTGAATGGAGGGTTCACCGACTCGCAAAGAAGATAAACGCCGGGGTTGATTTCATCCAGACACAGTGCATATACAACATGGAAAAATTCAGGACATGGGTAAAGCAGGCAAACGACATGGGACTTACGGAGAAGGTATATCTTCTTGCCGGAGTCACTCCCATGAAAAGTGTTGGTATGGCAAAATATATGAAAAACAATGTGCCGGGCATGGATGTTCCGGACGAGCTGATAAAACGCCTACAGGGAGTTGACAAAAAAATGCAGGCCGATGAGGGGATTAAATTTGCCTGCGAGCAGATCGAGGAGTTCAAGCAGTTAAAGGGTGTGGCAGGCGTCCATCTTATGGCAATCGAATGGGAACACAAGGTTCCGGAGATTGCCGAGCGCGCCAAGATGCTTCCAAGGCCGGTGGTATAACTATAATATCGAAAATCGTACATCTAAGGAAACAAAGGATTCAAGGGGCCAAGGGTTCGAGGGTTCAAGTGAAAAACCATGCTGCCTCTCGCCTTACTCGGACATCGAAGTACGAAGTCCGATGTACGATCTGATGAAAGAAAAAAGCCCGTTTCTGTCATTAAGGCAGAAACGGGCTTTTTAGTTGAATGTTTTAACTTATGCAGCTTTGGAAAGCTTTACCGCACAGACCTTGTATTCAGGTATTTTTGATACTGGGTCGAGGGCCGCATTGGTCAGCTTGTTGGCTGCCGACTGCGCGAAATGGAAAGGAATAAAGACAGTTCCCCTGACAGCAGCAGGGGATATCCTGATCTTTGCCGTTATATCTCCTCTCCTTGAGGCGATTTTTGCCATTGTTCCGTTATCAAAGCCATATTTTCTGGCATCGGCAGATGAAATTTCAACAAAATTTTCCGGCGCCCTTTCATTCAGCCCTTCACTTTTCATTGTCATTGTTCCGGTATGGTACTGGTAGATAATTCGGCCGGTTGTGAGATAAAGCGGATAATCCTCATCAGTCTGTTCAGCCGGAGGTATATACTCAATTGCATGGAAAACGCCCTTTCCGATAGGGAAAGCCTGGGTATGGAGAACAGGGGTGCCAGGATGGTCTGGAGTCGGGCATGGCCAGTGAATGCCTTCTTCTTCCAGTCTGTCATAACTGATTCCGGCGTAGGAAGGAGTCACCCTCGAGATTTCTTCCATTATGGCACTGCTGCTTTCGTATGACATTTGATATCCCATGCGGGATGCTATTTCGCAGGTTATTTTCCAGTCATCTTTAGAATCTCCGGGAGGATCAACAGCTTTCCTGACACGCTGAACCCTTCGTTCAGTGTTAGAAAAGGTTCCTTCCTTTTCCGCAAAGCAGGCGGAAGGGAGAACAACATCAGCAAGCTCTGCCGTCTCCGTCATGAAAATATCCTGCACAACAAGAAAATCCAGATTCTTAATGCTCTTTTCCGCATGATTTAGATCAGGGTCTGAAACGAGCGGATTTTCACCCACTATATAAAGAGCCCTCAGAGTTTTATCATGGGCTTTGGGTATCATTTCAGTAACCTTTAATCCGGGTTTGTCCGGAAGCCCTGTGATTCCCCATGCATCTTCCATTTTTTTTCTTGCACCAAGGTCAATGACCTTCTGGTATCCTGAAAATACATCGGGAAGACCACCCATGTCGCATGCACCCTGAACATTGTTTTGACCTCGAAGCGGGTTGACTCCTCCGCCTCTTATGCCTATATTGCCGCAAAGCATGGCAAGGTTTGCCAAAGACTTAACATTGTCTGTGCCCGTTGTGTGCTGGGTGATACCCATGCAGTATAAAATGGCGCCGGCTTTTGCTCCAGCATAAAGTCTTGCGGCCTCAATCAGATCATTTGCCGGGATTCCTGTTATTGATTCGACATATTCAGGTGTATATTTCTCGGCAACCTTTCTTAATTCTTCGAAGCCGGTAGTCCGGTTTTCAACAAAAGTTCTGTCATAAAGCTCTTCTTTTATGATTACGTGCATCATTCCGTTTATCCAGGCGACATCGGAACCAAGGTTCTGGCGCAACCACATATCTGCAAATTCCGCCATTTTTATGCGTCGCGGATCGACAAGGATGAGTTTCGCGCCTTTAAATTTCACCGCCCTTTTAACAAAAGTTGACAAGACCGGGTGATTCTCAGTGGTGTTTGAACCTGTGAGCAGAATCACATTGGCTTCCTCCACATCACCTATGGTATTTGTCATTGACCCGCTCCCAAAAGCTGCGGCCAGACCGGCCACTGTTGAGGAATGTCAGAGACGGGCGCAATGGTCTATGTTGTTTGTTTTAAGAACCGCCCTTGTGAATTTCTGGGCTATATAGTTTTCTTCATTTGTAATTCTTGCTGATGTCAGGACGCCTATGCTGTCTGATCCGTGCTCTTCCTTTATTTTACCGAGTCTTCCGGCGATAAGAGAGAGCGCTTCGTCCCAGGTAGCTTTCCGGAAGCTGCCGTTTTCCTTTATTAACGGATCCGTAAGGCGCTCGGAGGAGTTGATAAAATCATATCCGAATCTTCCCTTTACGCAGAGACTCCCGAAATTTGGCGGAATGTCATCGACTCCGGTGACCTTTACAACCTTATTGTCCTGGACATGCAGATATAGTTGGCATCCGACACCGCAATAGCTGCATGTCGTCCGGACTTTATCTGTTTTCCAATGTCTGACTTTGTAGCGGGACTCCTTTTCAACGAGTGCTCCAACCGGGCACGCCTGGACGCATTCCCCGCAAAAGACGCAATCGGAATCCTTAAGGGGCCTGTCACCGGCAGCAATGATTTTGGTGGATGCCCCCCTGTATCCTATATTTATGGCATTGTTGACCTGAACTTCATTGCATGCCTGTACGCAGCGACCGCATAAAATACATCTCGAGAAATCACGAATTATGAAAGGATTGACCGACTCTATGGGGTAACGTATCTCGGTTGCCGGGAATTTATCGCCATTTACCTGGTATTTGTAAGCAAGATCCTGAAGCCTGCAATCTCCCCATACAGGGCAAAGTTCACCGCTGTCGTCATCTTTCTGCACGTTAAGCTGAAACTGGGTCCAATCCTTGCCGTCTGAACCCCGGATAGCGCAGTTGTGATTTCCTGAAGAGAGAAGAAGCTGTATTATGAGACGGCGCGCCTCTACGACAGGGGCTGATTCCGTGCTAACAACCATATTATTTGACGCGGGGGTGGAGCAGGCAGGTAAAAGGCTCCGCGCTCCTTTAACTTCCACGACACAGATCCTGCACGCTCCGGTGGGCATGGCTCTTTTCAGGTAGCACAAAGTTGGGATATCAATGCTGTTTCGCTGAGCTACCGAGAGGATTGTTTCATCCGGTTCAAAAATAAAGTCATGACCATTTATCGTTATTTTATTCTGTTGTTCCGCCATGATGCTTTTATTCTCCTTGCTTTGTAGTTCGCGGATCACAATTCGCAAATCGATCATCGGGATTTTTGAACCGCGATAGCGAACGCATTCTCCGTAGCTTGCTGCAGGGTTAGTGAACGAATATAAAAAAGATAAAAAATCTTTACGGTCGAAGATTCTCCGTAGTTTGCTACGGAGAGCTTCAATTGTCAATTATTAAAGATTTCAGGCTCGATCTTTCGTTCTTTTATATGAGAAAGCGTAATTTTCAGAAATTCATCGACTGAAACCCCGTATTTTACATTGCCGCTCAATGTTCTTACAGAAACTGTTCCGGCTTCTTTTTCCTTTGTTCCGCATATTATTATCAGGGGAACATAGCTGATCTGGGCGTCTCTGATCTTCTTGTTAAGGCTTTCGGTTCTGCCGTCAAGTTCAGTGCGTATTCCCTCTTTTTCGAGAACAGTCCTTATTTCAGCCGCATACGGAACAAGGTCGTCGTTAATCGGAAGCAGAGTTGCCTGCACAGGCGCCATCCAGAGTGGAAATTTACCTGCAAAATGTTCAATCAGTATCCCGAAAAATCTTTCTATGGAACCGTAAATAACCCTGTGTATCATTATCGGGCGGCGTTTTTCATTATCTTTGTCTATATAATTAAGATCAAACCTTTCAGGCAAAGCCATGTCAAGCTGCACTGTTCCGCACTGCCATGTTCTTCCGAGCGCGTCTTTTATATGGATGTCTATTTTAGGCCCGTAAAACGCACCGTCCCCCTCATTAGTTTTGTAATCCATCCCATAAGCTTTCAGGGCGGATTTAAGTCCTTCCGTGGCAACATACCATTGTTCATCGTTTCCTATCGATTTTTTCGGGCGTGTTGAGAGCTCGAGATGAAAACCGAGCCCGAATGTGCTGTAAATCCGTTCGACGAGTTTAAGCACCCCGAGTATTTCGCCTTCTATCTGGTCGGGTGTCATAAATATATGTGCGTCATCCTGATGAAAGGCTCTTACCCTGAAAAGGCCCGATAAAACCCCGCTCAATTCATGCCTGTGGACAAGTCCTATTTCAGCGGCCCTCAATGGCAGATCCTTGTAAGAGTGCGGTTTCATTCCATAAAGAAGCATTCCCCCGGGACAATTCATAGGCTTTATGGCATATTCCGTTTCATCTACTATAGACGTATACATATTTTCGCGGTAATTTTCCCAGTGTCCGCTTTTTTCCCAGAGGGAGCGGTTCAGCAGGATAGGTGTCTTTGTTTCAACATAGCCCGCGGCCCTGTGTTCCTCCTTCCAGTAGTCAAGAAGAGCTCCCCATATATTCATCCCTTTGGGGTGAAAAAAAGGCATTCCGGGAGCTTCATCATGGAAGCTGAAAAGGTCGAGAGCGACTCCAAGTTTGCGGTGATTCCTCTTTATCGCTTCTTCGATGAAATGGAGATGGTCATCGAGCTCTTTTTTTGAGAAAAACGCCGTGCCATAAATCCGTTGCAACTGGGCTTTCGTCTGATCGGCTCTCCAGTATGCGCCCGACACCTTCATGAGCTTTATGGCTTTTATAAATCCGGTATGCGGCAGATGGGGCCCTCTGCATAAATCAGTAAAATCGCCCTGTTCATACAAAGATATGGTTCCGTCTTTTAAATCCGAGATCATCTCAAGCTTGTAAGGCTCGTTTTTGTAGAAATCGAGAGCCTCTTTCTTGGAGACCTCCTTTCGTTTAAAAGGAATTTTTGCGCCTATAATACGTTTGATCTCGGCTTCAATCTTGTCAAAATTTTCTTTTGAAACAGGCTCCATGTCGATATCATAATAAAAACCGTCTTCGACCACGGGCCCGATGGTCAGCTTTGCATCTTTATAAATATGAAGAATAGCCTGTGCCATAACATGAGCCGCACTGTGGCGGAGTACTTCAAGGGCTTCCCTGTCGCCTGTCGTAATAAGCCTTACTGCCGAATCCTTTGAGATAACTGTATCCAGATCGACAAGTTTTCCGTCAAGATCCATTGCCACGCAGTTTCTGGCAAGGCCTTCTGAAATGCTTTTTGCCACATCTAGGCCGGTTGGGGCATTTTCAAAACTTTTTATATTGCCGTCAGGAAGAGTTATATTGATCATTATTGACTCGTTGTTGTATAAATAAGGGGTCGAGGATTCGAGTATTGAAGGGGTCGAGCTTGAATACCTGGTCTTAATTACCGCTCGAACCTATTATCACTTGAATTCTTTATAAAAATTATGTCCGTCCGAGCTTTTTCAGGGTTTCCTTGAAAACCCTGTAAAAATACTCATGGTCTGTTATTCCGCGGCTCAATATCTTGCCGAAATCTTCCATGTTCTTTGTATTTATAATGATATTAACGCTTTTCTGAAACGCCGTCATGTTGTCCATTGTTCGAAACCTGTCGCTTATCAGTGCAACGAAAATATTACGCCTCGTAGATATCGGAATGCGATCTATGGCCATCATGATTGGATTTATTTCATTATTGGGTGTATCAAATTTTTCATTCAGGACGATCAGGTCATATTCATGATAACGCATTTTTTTAAGCGCATCTCTTGAGTTGTCTGCATCGGTTGAGTTGAATTCCATGAGATGCAGCGCTTCAACAATTTGTTTTTTACGTTCGGGATCTGATTCACAGACAAGAGCTGTTTTACCTTCTTCTTCAATAAAATCGAACGGCTTGTCTGAAGCGTCATATGAGTCCGACAACTGGACTTCATCAAAAGAGATATCTTCACTGTCAGAATGACCGGCGGGCTCTTCTTTCAGATTTAACTCAACGGTTTTCTGGCCGGCGCCTAAGACTATTTTATTTTTGCATTTGGGACAGGGTATAGCTTCAAGCCCGGCAGGAATTTTTTCCTCCGGGATCCTGAATTTGCTTTTACATTTATCGCAGGTGATATCCATAGTCTCTTTAACAAGCCTCCCTTACGATTTTTTATATTTAACTTCCTTGAGACATTTTTCCTTGCCTAGGATGAGGGACTTCTCCTAATGAACGCCTCTTTTCGTCTTTTCCATAAGATTTATCAATTTCGAGCTTATCTATATCGGTTGTCGCCTCTCCTCTTGAGCTTTTAACTGAATCTATGCCCCTGCCTACAACACCTTTACGTGAAGCATAGGAAATAGCCGTTTCTTCTGTTATCTGCCCTTTGGCATAAAGGTCGGTGATATAATCGTCAAACGTCGTCATTCCGAAGGCTCTTCCTGCCTGCATGATTTCGTAATATGTTTTTCCTTCCGATTCACCTTGTAAAACCAGTTCTTTAACTCTTAAATTCATTCCAAGGATTTCAAATGATGCAACCCGTCCTCCGCCAACTTTTGGAAGGAGCCTCTGGCATACTATCCAGCGTATTGTATCTGCAAGGCGAATTCTTACCTGGTTTTCCTCTTCGGTGTTGAACATGCCAAGTATGCGGTTAATGGTTTGCCCCGCGTCTACGGTGTGAAGTGTTGAAAGTACAAGATGTCCAGTTTCAGCAGCGCTTAATCCTATTTCAACACTTTCCCTGTCACGCATTTCCCCAACCAGTATAACTTTTGGAGCCTGCCTTAAGGCAGCCCTCAAGCCGTTTGCATATGAATCGAAATCAAAGCCAAGCTCACGCTGATTGAATGTCGATTTTTTATGCGGATGCTGGTATTCGATGGGATCTTCAAGAGTTACAACATGAACCGATTTGGTTTCGTTTATCTGATCAAGAATAGCTGCAAGGGAGGTCGTTTTTCCTGAACCGGTTGCTCCTGTTACGAAAACAATGCCATTTTTTTCCTGGGTAATTTTAAAAAAAACTTCAGGAAGATCCATTCCCTTTATGGTTGGCACTTTAGATTCGAGGCGCCGCAAGACAACAGAATAATTTCCTGATTGAGAGAAAACGTTTACCCTGAAACGGGCTTTACCGGGAAGACTGTAAGAAAGATCGCATGAGCCTTCTTTCAGGAGAATTTCGGTCAACCGGTGGTCCTTGTTGATGAGATTTAATGCAAATACTTCAGTCTGAAAAGGAGTCAGTGATTCAAACTGTGGCGTCATGTCAACGCTTACAAGCTGGCCGGCGCTTTCGACCTGCATCGGTTTACCTGTGGTCAGGTTAAGGTCCGATACATATTGATGAGCATCGAGCATTTTTGTTAGGATATGATCTACTTCCTGTTTTCTCATGGATTGACCTCACAATTTATTATGCGTCTGTGAAATCCGCAGGCGGACTTTTTAAAAGCGGCCTGAATTTTGACTTGTCATTTGCTTTAGCATAAGCTTCGTCGGGAGAAATCCAGCCTTTGTTAAATAATTCCATAATAGCGTCATCAAGGAGTTGCATCCCGTATTTTTTCCCTGTCTGCACCATGGAATTAAGCTGGTGAGTTTTTGATTCCCTTACAAGATTCCTGACAGCGGGGGTTCCGATAAGGATTTCGAGGGCGGGACACCGCCCCTTTTTATCTATTCTTTTAAAGAGAACCTGAGCAACAATAGCCCTGATTCCGTCAGATAATGTTGAGCGGATCTGAGCCTGTTCACTTGCGGGAAATACCTCAATAATACGGTCAACTGTTTTTGCTGCACTTGAAGTATGGAGAGTCGCAAAAACAAGATGTCCCGTAGATGCTGCTTCAATTGCAAGCGATACGGTTTCAAGGTCCCGCATTTCGCCGACCAGAATGATATCGGGGTCTTCTCGGAGAGCCCCGCGGAGAGCCGAGCTGAAGGATTTTGTATGAAGTCCGACTTCCCTGTGGTTTACTATGCAGCCCTGGCTCTTGTGTACAAATTCGATGGGATCTTCGACAGTGATTATATGATCTTTTCGCATGCGGTTTGCGACGTCAATTATTGCCGCCAGTGTTGTTGACTTTCCGCTTCCGGTTGGTCCCGTTACAAGTACAAGCCCTCTCGGAAGAAGGGCAAGTTTTGATATTACAGGAGGAAGCCCGAGTTGTTCCGCTGTTAATATAGAACTGGGGATTTCCCTGAAAACAGCTCCAACGCCATATTTCTGCATGAAGAAATTTGCACGGTAGCGCGCAAGACCAGGAATTTCATAGCCAAAATCCACATCCCCGGTTTCTTCAAAATGCTTGACCTTCTCTTCAGGTGCTATTTCATAGATCATGCTTCTAAGTGTATCGGTATCAAGAACATTATACTTGATTCTTTCAATATCTCCCCTTATTCTGAGTGCAGGAGGCTGTCCTGCAACAAGATGAAGATCCGAAGCGCCCTGTTCATTCATCAGTTTGAAAAAAGCATCAATCTTTGCCATCGCAACACTCCTGATAATTTAATATTGTTGATAAGCGTTGAAAGAAAAGCATAAATTCTATTATGAAGGCTGTTTCATCAGTTTTATCTTTAACTCGTCATTATCAATTATTTTTTGCTCTTCCCTGCTCATTTCAAGCAGTCTGGAGTGGGACTCAATTACAGAGGAAAGCTGGGCTTCCATTTGCATTCGCTGACGTTTAAGCTCGGAAATTTCTTCCTGCAGCTGGATCAGCCTGTTATTGGCCCTGCTAATGATTTTTTCAGATTTTACTTCGGCCTCGGCAATAATTAATTCGGCAGATTTCTGGGCGTTTTCTTTCATCTGCTCCATAACACTCTGGGAGTTTAACAGGGCAACTTTGAAAGTCTCTTCACGCTCGGTGTATTCTTTTATGACACAATTCAATCTATCAATGTCGCTTTTCAGCTTCTCATTTTCATTGAGTAAAAGCTGAAAAGCATCGGCGATATCGCCAAGAAAGGCATCTACTTCACGGACATCAAACCCCCTGAAACCCGTTTTAAACTGATGCTGAATTATGTCAAGAGGCGTTAATTTCATACAACCTTTCCAGTTCTATATCAATCATGAAAGCATGAAGGCCAGTCTTTGAAGGCTGCCAACCAGGAATTTTTCCAGAAACATTATGCCAAGGATAACAATAATGGGTGAAACATCAATGCCTCCCATGTAAGGAATCCTGGATCGTATGGGGTAAAGAACCGGTTCTGTTACGTTATTAATGAACTGAACAATCTGATTATACGGGTCAGGGTTTACCCATGACAAAACAGCCCGTGCAATTATTATCCACATATATAAATTCAAAACGTAATAAATTATTGTAGCGGAAGCGCCAATAAAATTACCTAGTATGAACATGAAAATCTAATCCTTCGTCCTATTAATACGGATAATAATTGCATTTAAACCCAAAGACCTTTGCACAACATATAATATGTGTGATGTCGGGTATGGGCGCGCATGCAATCCGCATGAATAAGACCATACCCTTCGTCAACGGTTGCATATCCGCATCCATTATGCTCGGACAGCCCTATGGATAGACGGCCACGAAGCCTTTTATTGTCTCCGCCTGTACATTCTTTTATAGTCTGTATGGGGCGTTTCGAAGGCTCATAAAAAATTTCATGCGGATTAATGCGTACTCATACACCGACATGTTTATGACATGTTGTGCAAAGCTCTTACTCAATATAACTAATTATATTTCAAATGAATAGTCAAGAGTTTTCGTTAAAATTTCATTGACATGCGTAAACTTTATAAATATGCAGAGGGTTAAGGGAATGTAAAAATTATAAAAACTGTTTTGGAGGAAACATGGCGAATCTCAATAAGAAAACAGGCTTTATAGGTGCGGGGAATATGGCTGAAGCTATTATAGGCGCGATAACAAGGACGGGAGTCGTACCTTCTTCAAGTGTATATGCAAGTGATGTTAATGCTGAGCGGCTCAATATACTGAAAAAATCTTACGGAATATCGGGAGTGACTGATAATTTAAAACTTTTTTCAATATGCGACATAATAGTACTTGCTGTAAAGCCCCAGCAGATGGCAGATGTTTTACAGCAGTTAACAAGTCAGAAAGAGTACAGTGTGCCGCGCAGAAAGCTTGTAATATCGATAGCAGCCGGAGTGCCAATATCCAAACTTGAAAGACTGCTCTATTCTCAACTCAACAAAGCAGAGAGTGAGAATCTTCCAATTATCAGGGTCATGCCAAACACACCCGCTCTCGTTCTGGCTGGAATGTCAGGAATGACACCGAACAGGCATGCCCTTTTGGATGATATAAATGCGGCTAGAACAATTCTTGAAGCAATGGGAAAAGTAATTGAGTTCAAAGAGGATGACCTTGATGCCGTGACGGCACTTTCAGGTTCCGGGCCTGCTTATCTATTCTACCTTGCTGAATCTATGGTTAAGGCAGGCATAAACATGGGTCTTGATCCGTATGATGCCTCAATACTTACGAATACCACTCTGAAAGGGGCCGTTATTCTAATGGAAGAGATGGATGAGTCTCCGGAGCTATTGCGCAGGCGTGTTACTTCTCCGGGCGGAACAACGGAAGAAGCCTTCAGGGTGCTGGAAAAGAAAAAAGTAAAAGAGGCAATTGTTGAAGCAATAGCAGCCGCCGCGAGACGCTCGAAAGAATTAAGGCGTTGATTATGTTCAGTGAAACCATTTCATATTCGGCTGCATTTGCCGCAGGGTTGCTGTCTTTCTTTTCACCCTGTATATTTCCACTGATACCCGGGTATTTTTCTTTCATCACCGGTTTTTCACTTGACAGATTGACTGCGGATCATGACGTAAAGATAAAAAAGAAGGTTTTCTTTTCCGCAATTTCTTTTGTTGCCGGTTTTTCGGTAGTTTTTATAATGATGGGAGCGTCTGCCTCGTTTGTGGGGGGTGTTATTTTTGAATACCGGTCCGTCATCAGAGTGATCGGCGGACTCATAGTAATTGTTTTGGGAATACACCTGATGGGTTTAATCCGTATCAGGAGTCTTGAATTTGAAAAACGGATTCAGGTGATTAACAGGCCTCTTAATTATTTCGGGGGATTTATTGTGGGTATGGCTTTTGGCGCAGGCTGGAGCCCGTGTATCGGGCCATTGTTAGGGTCGATTCTCATATTTGCCGGGAGTAAAGAAAGGGTTTCAGAAGGTATTCTTCTTCTTGGCATATATTCCGCCGGGCTTGCCATTCCTTTCATTATTATTTCTTTTTTCATAAATTATCTTCTGGCATTTATTAAAAAGGTCTCTTTTGCCATGAAGTACGTAAACACTGCGGCAGGTATATTGCTTGTACTTGCCGGATTTTTGCTTGTTGCCAACCGGATTTGATCAAAGGCTAAAGCAGAAATTTTAAGGAGTATTAAATGAAAAAAACAAAACCGGCATGCATTATTATGCTGCTCTTCTTTTTCATATCTTCGTGGATATATTCACCGGCATTATCTTCTGACAAGATAAATTGGCATAAATATAAAGAAGGGATGGAGCTTGGGAAAAATGACAGGAAAAAAGTCTTCCTCTATTTTTATACTGACTGGTGCGGATACTGCAAAGACATGGAAAAAGTTACCTTTAAAGACCAATCCGTTATTGATCTTTTAAACAGCAGTTTCATTCCTGTAAAAGTGAATGCAGATAAGGAAAAAGGAGCCGCTTCCGGCTACAACATCAGCGGTCTTCCGAGCAACTGGTTCATTACGGAAAATGGAGAAAGCATAAGCTATCTCCCGGGATACATTCCACCAGGCAAGCTCTTTTTTATACTAAAGTACATTCACACTGACAGTTATAAGGATATGACGTTCAAATCATACCTTAAAAACAAAATTGGTTCAGAAAAAAAACAGTAATATAAAGGTCCGGGATATTAATTTAAGCTTATGGAAGAAATGTTTTCAAATATTAAAAAAGTGGTAAAAAAGGCTGACCGGCCCAGCCTGCCCGCCGGAGTAGATTATGATTCGACATGTGTATTTCTTCTTTTATTTGATAATGACGGGGAGCTTAATATCCTTACTGTTCAAAAAACGGATAATGAAGGATATCCATGGCGGAACCAGGTGGCGCTTCCGGGAGGACACGTGGACAAGGATGATGCCGGCCCGCTTGAAGCTGCCTACAGAGAACTTGAAGAAGAGTTAAAAATAAAAAAAGAGCAGGTCGAGTTAATTGGATCTCTGGGCCACTTCCAAACTATTAACCGGAAAGATTTACATGTTTTTATAGGGATTTGGAAAACAAGAGAAATTGTAAGTTTCGATCCGTCAGAAATTTCAAAAGTATTTGAGATTCCACTGAAATATCTTATAAAAACTCATATTGATTCCAAATTTAACGGGCGTATCCCGGAGGTAGGGGAACTTCTGTACCCTTTCGAAGAAGTTGTAATCTGGGGTGTTACCGCAAGGATACTCCATTATTTTTTAGAGCTTGTCTATCCTATTATTGGGCCAATCATCGGGCCGCTTTCAGGGGGTTTTTCAATTAATGTGAAAAACGGGCATGATAATGTTTAATTAGTCGGATTGTCGCCGGCAGAAGGATCACAGCGCTCATTATTGCAAGAGTGACAGGAACCCAGACATAGCCATTATATTGAGGCTCTTCCCGCGCAACCGATATGCCTGCTATGGAGAATATAAGTATAAGCAGCATTAATATTATTATTATGATACATGCTGTCTGTGAGTCATAGAAAGGATAGATAGCCTTTCTGAACATGGGTTTTGATTCAAGTGACATTTTTATAACCCGGCTCTTTTTGTTAAAGAAAAATAACTGTCATTTCCTGATGTTTAAATTAGAATAGGATGATAAATCAAGAAGAATTAAAATGTGACGACCCGGTTTCAGGAAACAGGATTTTAGTTTCTTTAATAAGCGTTTGTCTCGCATTCATAATGTGCGGATGTGTTTTATCTCCCAAAAAACGTATGATAAAAGGTTCGGCTATTAAGTTTTCTGAAGGAACAATCATTTCAGCCAGAACACGAGGTCCTGTTTCTTATGATGAGTTTGTGGCTGATCTGAAAGAGGCGCGTTTTGTTTATATCGGGGAAATACATAATGCAAAATCCCATCATGACATACAGTTAAAGATAATAAAGGAGCTTTACAGCTATAATCCGAATATCGCTGTAGGCATGGAGATGTTTGACCGGACATACCAGCAGATCCTTAATGAATGGACTGAAGGGAGTCTTGACCGTAAAACATTCATTAACAAAACCCACTGGTATGCAAACTGGAAATATGATTTTGACCTTTACAGCGATATCTTTGAATTTTTAAAGGAAAACAAGATCAGAATAGTTGGCTTGAACATGCCTTTTCATATTCCGCCAAAGATTGCGACCGGAGGCATTGAGAGTCTTTCCGGGGATGAAAAAAAGTATCTACCCGAATATATCGATACATCAAGCACTATTAGAAAAGAATATGTAGAAGAAGTGTTTAAAATGCACAGTATAAAAGGCAGGGACAATTTTGATAATTTTTACATGACCCAGTCTGCATGGGATGAAACAATGGCCGAAACAGCAATTCTGAACGTAAAAAATGATGTTATGATTGTTCTCGCGGGGAACGGACATATTTTAAGATTCGGGATACCTGAAAGGGTTTTTGCCAGAAATAAACTTCCTTTCAGAAATGTTTTTCTATCTCCCGCAGGATCGTCGGCCGATATTTCTTATGTTGATTATATCTGGGTGACGGCTCCCCTTGAAAAACGCATTCCGAATTTATGACTGTTGAAGAGATCATCATATTCGACTAAAGAGAAAGAATATACATGAAAAAACATATTGCGAAGTGCCCTTCATGCGGTAAAGAACTTGCTTTAAGGAGAACCTGACGGAGCATAAAGCTACGCTGCAGGGGTTGCGGTGCCGACTTTCAACTTGAACACGTTGTCGATTCGATGAACGATCTCTTTGATGATGAACTTGCTGAGATACGCTGTGACAGGTTGTAAACGATGATTATTTTAAGCAGCTTATTTCCTGTTTTTGCAATGATAGGGATGGGCAGGCTCCTTAAACATTTCAACCTTACAAGTGACACTTTCCTTAAAACTTCAGACCGCCTTGTTTATTTCTTTTTTTTCCCGGCGCTTCTTTTTTGGAAAATCGGCGGGGCGCAGAGATCCGCTTCCATTGACTGGAATTTCTGCATTGCAACCATCTGTTCGGTTCTGTTCGGTTATATTTTCAGTCTTATTTTCATTTTTCTTTTCAAGGTTCCGGCTTTCAAAGCCGGTACTTTTTCACAGTGCTGTTACAGGTTCAGCTCATACATAGGAATAGCAATCGTCTTGAGCGCTTCAGGAGAGGAGGGGGTAAGGCATTATGGTATTCTCATCGGTTTTGTTATTCCGGTTATAAATGTTCTTGCAGTGTCAACACTTATATGGTTTTCCGGCGAAAGCTATGATTTCAGAGACAGATGCCGCATTACAATCGGAGCAATAATTTCAAATCCTCTCATTGCCGCCTGCGTTGCAGGTGTGCTCTATTCAAGATTTATTCACAATTTTCCTCCTTTCCTAGACAACTCCCTACGTCTGGTCTCTTCGGCCGCCATTCCTCTTTCGCTTCTTTCCATAGGCGGTTTACTTACATTTAAGGCCGTAAAGGATGATTATAAATTATCCCTTGCTGCAGCAGCCATAAAACTGATAATTTTCCCATCAACGGGTTATCTTTTTTACAGGATATTTTCGGTAACCGGAGTTCCGTTTGGTGTCGGCATGATATTTTTCGCTCTTCCGACATCAACGGCAATATACATTCTTTCATCCCAGCTCGGAAGTGATACAAAACTTGCATCGGCAGCGATAATGATTTCGACCATTTTGTCCTTTTTCTCTCTTTCGGCTGCATTGATACTGGGGGTTAGCTGACAGGGGATGCTTAATAATTTCAGACTCACCATAGAATATGACGGCACCGCGTACAATGGATGGCAAAGGCAGAAAACCGGCCGCACCATACAAGGAGAGATTGAAAAGGCCATTTGCGTTATGACACAGCAGAAGGTAGCTCTAAAAGGCGCGGGGAGAACAGATGCGGGTGTTCATGCGCTCGGTCAGGTTGCAAACTTTGTGTGCGACACAACCCTCGAACCGGGTGTCTTTATAAAGGGTTTAAACAGCCTGCTCCCCGGCGATATTATCATCAGGGATTGTATTCCTGAACATCAAAAATTTCATTCAAGGTATGATGCTAAGAGCAAGATATACAATTACAGGATACTGAATCGTGAGATTCCTTCAGCAATAGAAAGATATTACACCTGGTTCATCAGGAAAAAAATTGACGTTGATGAAATGCAGAAAGCGGCTTCCCACCTTGTTGGAACCCATGATTTTAAGGCCTTTGAAGGAACCGGGAGTCCGAGGAAAAGTACGATAAGGTGTGTTTCAACTGCACAGGTAGTAACAAAGAATGATGATCTGATTGTTTTTGAGATCGAAGCCGACGGATTTTTAAGATTTATGGTCAGAAATATAGTCGGGACACTTGTATGTGTAGGCCTTGGTAAAATAACATCTTACGATTTCAAAGGCATTCTGGAATCGAGAGACCGAGGGAATGCCGGAGTTACAGCTCCGCCTCAGGGGCTTTTCCTCGTTGAAGTAAAATATTGATTTGGACGGCTTCGTTAAAACTCCGGATTTGCTTTTTTTCGTCATTCCCGCGGAAGCTGGACTCCCGTTTTCACGGGAGTGACGGGATTTTTATACTTTTTACGAGTCCATCAATCATATTTAGTGTCCATCCGGAAACCAAATTTGGATACATGTGAGTTTCCAATTCGGAAATAGGTAATTTTGGGCAAGCTCAAGGAAATCAAGGGGTTGCGCGGAGGCATACTAATGTACGCCGCACAAGCAATCCCGCAGATTGACACAGAGATCGCACAAAAGGGCCATTTCCGGATGGAAACTATTTATTACGGGAATGGAGCCTGTGGATTTTTCCGTGGAATTTTTTTTTGAAAAATGTTTCGAGCATTAAAGAGCAGGCCGCAAGCTTATGTATTTCAATGCCTGTTTTGATATTCATGGATTCCATCATGTTTACAGTATCTTCTGTTGAAATGTTTCCGGATGCCCCCGGAACGAAAGGACACCCTCCCATGCCTGCAAGAGCGGTATCAAAATGATTAATGCCGCATTCCAGGGCGGCAAAAACATTTGCAAGCCCGAGGCCGCGGGTATCATGCAGGTGAATTACAATTGGCAGGTTGCATATGACAGGAGTCAGATGCTCAATTACATTCTTTACTGTAACGGGGTTTGCCATGCCCGTCGTGTCTGATACAGCTATCATGTCTGCGCCTGATTCTGCATATATCTTGGCTGTTTGAGTCACACGCTCAACGGATATATCTCCTTCATAAGCACATCCGAAAGCGCACTGAATTCCGGCACGGATATTCATTCCGCGGGACTTTCCGAACCGGATCATTTTTCTGGCTCTGGCAAAAGCCGTTTCAAATGACATACCTGAGTTTTTTCTGCTGTGCGTGTCGCTTGCAGAAATGGATATTTCAACATGTTTAATTCCGGCATTTTCGGCCCTATGCAGCCCTTTTTCATTCAATACGAGGCAGCTGAATACCGCATCTCTGTTTTTCGGTAGAAGACTTATCAGCTCTTCCGCATCTCCCATTTGGGGCACTATCGATGGATTTACAAAGGATGTTACCTGGATATTTTTGATGCCTGCGTCAAGAAGTCCGTTAATTATCTTAAGCTTCAGTTTTGTCGGAATGATTTTCTTCTCAAACTGGAAGCCGTCCCGTGGCCCGACTTCAATAAGCGTCGCTGTTTCAGGGAGATTCATATTCATTCCTTGCTTTTCATGAGAATATGTGAAATTTTTCACGCGTATTTACTTTAGAATCCAACTCGTTTGCAGGTCAAGAATAAACATGAAAGAACCGGAAAAATTAAAAATATGTCTTTTAAGTTACAGGAGCAATCCTCATTGCGGAGGTCAGGGTGTATATCTCAAGAACTTAAGCCGAGCATTGAAAGACCTGGGACATCATGTTGAAGTCGTTTCAGGCCCGCCCGATCCCCTTCTCGATAAAGATATTCCGATACACCACATACCCTGCCTTGATCTCTATAATGAAAAAGATCCCTTCAGGGTGCCGTCTTTTAAAGAGCTTTCGGATCCCGTGAATCTTTATGAGTGGCTGGGAGTATCGACCATGGGTTTTCCTGAACCGTTTACATTTGGCCTCAGGGCATATGGTTTTATGAAAGAAAGGTTCGATGATTACGACATTGTGCATGATAACCAGTGCCTTTCATATGGAATATGGGCCATAAGCAGGAAGATTCCCACAATCGCCACGATACACCATCCGATTACGATAGACAGGGATATATCGATTGCAACACTCACATCCTTATGGAAAAAAGCAAAACAGATGCGATGGTATTCCTTCATAGGTATGCAGAAAAGGGTCTCAAGGAAAATTTCACGTATAATAACCGTATCGGAGTGCGCAGGGAGAGATATAAGCAGGGAGTTTGATATTCTCCAAGACAGATTTAGGATTGTACCTAACGGCATAAATACAGATATTTTTTATCCGGTTTTAGGCATTGAAAGGGAAAAAGGCAGAATTATTGTTACCAACAGTTCTGATACCCCGCTTAAAGGTCTTTATTATCTCCTTCAGGCTGTTGCAGAAATATCGAAAACACATAAGGTCAGATTATTTGTTGTTGGTACTCCAAAAAAGAACGGGGCCGTTGTCAAGCTGATAAAGATTCTTAAAATCGGACACATGGTCACCTTTACAGGACGCATAAACAGCGGAGAATTTGTTGAGCAGTACGCAAGGGCTTCAATTGCCGTTGTACCGTCTGTTTATGAGGGCTTCGGCCTTCCTGCCGGTGAAGCTATGGCATGCGGCGTTCCGGTGATAAGCACGACCGGAGGCGCTCTTCCGGAGGTTGTAGGAGATGCAGGAGTGCTTGTTCCGCCGGCCGACTATCTTGCCATGGGAGAGGCGATTAAAGATCTCCTCGATAATCCGGAAAAGGCGGATGCCATCGGACGGGCGGGTTATAAAAGGGTGCAGGAAAATTTTACCTGGAAAAAGGCCGCCGAAAAGACAGTTGAAGCTTACAGGGAGGCTATCATTGATTACGGTCGAATTTAAAAGGCTTTCTGTAAAACCGGGCGCCAGAATACTGGATATAGGATGTGGGGCGGGACGACATACCTGTGAGGCTTTTCGTTTTGAAGGCGTTGTTGCCGTTGGAGCAGATTTAAGTTTTCATGATGTTTCAGAAGCAAGAGGCAAGCTTAATTTCCATGAGCAGGTTGGCGAGCACGGGGGGGGTGTATGGGCGCTTTCGGTTGCAGATGTAAACAACCTTCCTTTTAAGAAAAACGCTTTTGATCTTGTAATATGCTCGGAGGTTCTTGAGCATATCCCTGATCATAAAAAAGCGGTATCTGAAATAATGAGGGTTTTAAAACACGGGCAGAACTTAGTTGTCAGTGTTCCCAGATATTTGCCCGAAAGGATATGCTGGGCGCTTTCTGATGAATATCATAATGTAAGCAGGGGACATATCCGCATATATAAAAAACGGGAACTCGTGACCCTTCTTGAAGATTCAGGGGCAAAAGTGTGGGCAAAGCATTTTGCCCACAGCCTCCATACGCCCTACTGGTGGCTTAAATGTATTGCAGGCCCTGCAAGAAATGACAATGCAATTGTAAACTTTTACCACAGAATGCTTGTCTGGGATCTGATGAAAAAGCCGTTAATTACCCGTTTTATTGACAGAATTTTAAATCCATTTTTTGGGAAAAGCCTCGTCCTTTATCTAAAAAAAAATGACTGAGGCATATTTCCCGCAATAAGTTGAGATGTTGACACCAAAACACCTTCCAAAACAATTGACTTAAAGGAATGAAAAAAGTATAAGCAGGAAAAAACTATGTATACGCAACCTGTGCTGTGCGTATAATTATTGCCGGTAAAACTGTATTTTTTACATTAAACGATTTTTAAAAAGGGGAAAAGGTATGAACAAAGCTGATTTGGTGGGTAAGGTCGCAGAAATAGTTGGAACAAGCAAAGAGGCTAAGGAAGTGGTTGATTGTATATTTGACAATATGACTGCCGCGTTAAAGGGGGGAGAAGAAGTCAGATTGTCAGGGTTCGGCACTTTTAAAGTGAAAGAGAGAAAAGCCAGAACAGGAAGAAATCCCCAGACAGGAGTCGAAATAAAGATAGAAAAGAGAAAAACCCCGAGATTCTCTCCCGCAAAAGCTCTTAAAGATGCAATAAGCTGAAATTAAATAATATATCACGGAAGTGACGACTTTGAGATTTTTCTTGACGGGAGAATCCGCCTAAGACGGATTCTCCCCTGTCTCATAGAGTATTCAGCCTGTAGTAGAATCCCATTTTTTTCATGAGCTCTTCATGAGAGCCTGACTCGATTAGTCTGCCTTTATTAAGTACAATGATTCTGTCTGCCCTGTAGGCGGTTGTAAGGCGATGTGCGATAATAATAGATGTCCTGCCTTCCATCAGTTTTGTTAAGGCCTCTTCAATCCTGCGTTCCGTTTGTGAATCAACATAGGATGTTGCCTCGTCGAGCATTATTATCCCGGGATTCCTGGCAAAAGCCCTTGCTATGGAAATGAGCTGGCGCTCCCCGCTTGAAATTGATTTTACCCCTTCCGATAAAACAGTATCTATTCCGTTAGGAAGTCTTTCAATTATGTTCCTGCAGTTTAAAACATCAAGGATATATTCTACCTCTTCCTTTGAAATGTTGCTCTTGCCTCTTGCGATATTCTCTCCTACTGTTTCCGAGAACAAAAAAGAATCCTGCATTACAATTGCCATTTTTGAACGCAGGAGATCATGAGGAAATGTTCTTATGTCATTTCCGTTAATAAGAACTGCGCCGGAATCGGGTTCATAAAACCTTGTTAAAAGATTAAGAAGAGTTGTTTTTCCGGTGCCTGTCGGTCCAACTACAGCTATTTTTTCCCCGGCCTCAATTATAAATGAGATGTTCTTGAGCACAGTCTCTCCCTGCACATAGCTGAAAGAAACATTCCTGAATTCGACGCTCTCTATTTTGTCAAGATTGTGTCTACCGGATAGTTTTCCTGAAGCTTCCGGCAGACCTTCCCTGTTGTCAAGAATAAGAAATATCCTTTCTGCAGAAGACATTGCGTTTTGAAGGATGTTATACTTGTCTGCAATATCCCTTATCGGCCTGAAAAACATTTTCATATAGGAGATAAATGCGACAAGAGCGCCAATGGTAACTTTTTCAGAAAGAACGCTGCTTCCGCCGTAAAATATTACAAGTGCAACTGAAACTGATCCTAAAAGTTCAATCAGGGGCATAAAAACAGCGAGAACCTGTATCTGTTTCATGCCGGCAATATAATTTTCATGATTTAACTTTTTAAAGCTTCTGGCATTTTCCTTTTCCTGCAGAAAAAGCTGAATAACCCTTATGCCGCCTATGGTTTCAGAGATTTTTGAGTTTATTTCCGCGACTTTTATCCTGAGCGTTCTGAACGCGTCTCTTGCCTGACCTGAAAAACGGAACGATATAAAAATAACGAAAGGAAGAACTGTGAAGGAAACAAGGGCTAGCTTCCAGCTGATGCTAAGAAGAACAATCATAATTCCCGCAAGCAGAAAGATGTCCTTGAAAACAACCGCTATTACGGAGGTGAAAAATTCATCCATATTCTGAACATCGCTTGTAACCCTTGTTACAAGCCTTCCCGTAGGGTTGTGTGAAAAAAAAGCGGCCGGAAG
Organism: Desulfobacterales bacterium; assembly: GCA_046485065.1. Lineage (GTDB taxonomy): Bacteria > Desulfobacterota > Desulfobacteria > Desulfobacterales > RPRI01 > RPRI01. Next base: position 27,522 of record JAWOHP010000021.1, read on the forward strand.
AGATTGTATGTGTGTAAAAAGGCGCATCCTAAGGTCGTGCATGATCATCTGTCCTGCATACTCCATCAGCATTGTATCAAGAAAATTCAGGCAAAAACTCACAATAACTACGGCAAGCAAGGCAAATGCGGCAAGGCCGACACCTTTGAAATCCTTTTCTCTTAAAATGTAAATTTCCGGCTTTTCCATTTTTGAAAGCTCATCAAGGGGAACGATGGCAAAAGAACCGTCGATTTTAAAACGGATTCCATGCTTTTCAAGAATTTCACGGACGGCGGGGTTACGTAAATCGGCCCGGTAATATCCCGTCCTGTTTTCCTGAGCCGGCGCATTCTCTGCGTGATATACGGAATGCGGTACAATATATCTGTCAATCGCAATCTTTGTGACATAGGGTATGGAGAGATCAAGAAGTGTGATTAATATTACAAGAACAACAGACGAGAAAAAAAGGAGACTGTAAGGCTTTCCAAACTGGTAAAGCTTCTTTAACAGGTTCAGATCATATTGTTTGCCGAGCTTCTCTTCTTCGTACCCGTAATCAAAGCGCATTCATTTCCTCTTCGATTTCCTGCATTTTGAATGTTTTTGTGTAATATCCACCAAGAGCCATGAGATCCTTATGGCTTCCGGATTCTGCTATACTTCCTTTGTCAAGCACGATTATCTGCTCGGCAAAGCAAAGGGCAGACAGTCGGTGGGACACGATGATTACCGATTTTTCGGCTGACATCAACCTGATATTATTAATTATTTCCGAACCTGTTTCCACATCCACCTGGCTTACCGGGTCATCAAGAATGAGTATCGGTGTATCAAACAGAAAAGCTCTTGCAAGGGCAATACGCTGTTTCTGTCCCCCGGAAAGGATAATGCCTCTTTCTCCCACAATCGTATCCAATCCTTTCGGGAAATCTTTTATTGTGCCGGAAAGAGACGCCAGTTCTATCGAGCGTTCCAGTTCCGAATCTTTTATGTCGGTTCTTCCGAAAGTTATATTGTCGCGGATTGTTCCTGAAAACAGAAAAGGCTCCTGAGGGGTGAAAGATATCCCTGCCCTTAAATCTGAAAGTCTGACATTACGGATATCTTTATCTTCAATCGATATTCTCCCTTCTGAAACATCATAGAGTCTCGGGATGAGGCCCAGAAGAGTCGTTTTCCCACTTCCGGGCGGCCCTGCTATTCCGGTGATTGTTCCCTTTTCAATGCAGATATTAATACCGTGAAGCACGGGAGAAGTCTCATTATCGTATGAGAATCCCACATTTTCAAAGCATATTTTACCGTCTTTCATCTTGATAACGCAGGCATCACTTTTATCCTGAATTTCAGGAGCGGTCTCCAAAATCATGTTGATCCTTTCAAGAGATGCTTTCCCGCGCTGTATCAGATTAGTAACCCAGCCCATTGCCATCATGGGCCATGTAATAAGGCCGAGATAACTTATGAATGCCACTAAATCGCCGGGCGTAATGGTAGAATATATTGTTTGTCTTCCACCGAGATAAAGGACAATGGCAAGGCTAATATTTGAAAAAAGAAGCATCATCGGAAAAAAAGCTCCGGTTACTTTGACAAGCTTTATATTTTTGTTTAAATAGTTTCGGGATTTTTTTTCGATAAGGATACTCTCTTCTTTTTCTCTTGCATATGCCTTGATCACATGAATTCCTGCGAACTGTTCGCGGACAGATTCAGTCAGATCGGAAAAGGATTCCTGGGAAGCCCTGTATAACCGATGCATTTTTTTGCTGAAAAAACGGGTCCCGAAAATTATAAGAGGCATTGGAATTATTGCAAATAATGTAAGGGTCTTATTGATGTATGCCATAAAACATATGGCGGCCGATCCAAGTATAACCGCATCTGTTAAGGCCACGATTCCCATTCCGATTGCCATCCTGACATGCTGTATGTCATTAGTGGCATGGGCCATGAGATCACCCGTTTTCGTCCTGTCGAAATAGGATGAAGAAAGGGTCTGGATGTGAGAAAAAAGCCTGTTTCTTAATCCTTCTTCCACGATTCTTGAAGTGCCTATGAGATATTTTCGCCATAAATATCTGAAAAAAGCCATTAATAAGGCAATAGCAATAATGTAAAGGGAGTATATGACGAGTTTTTTTGTATCTGCATGAAAAGCCGTAATATCATCAACAGCCTTTTTTATTATACGCGGAATGATGAGCTGCAGAAAATCGACTGTTACTAGACATAAAAGTCCTGTTGCTATTGCATGTCGGTTTTGGGTAAAATACGGCTTTATTAAATCAATTGGTTTCAAAAAATCTCCGTTTCGCTGAAAGCGGCGGGGCAAAGGGAAATCCCGACCGATAAGGAGCAACAAACTACAATGAAAACTTCAGTCCGTACAGAAAAAATCCGGAAAATATTACGAACGAGATATAGCGATGTCAAGACCCAGCTTGAGTATAATAATCCTTTTGAGCTGCTTGTTGCAACAATGCTTTCAGCACAATGTACCGACAAGCAGGTAAATAAAGTTACAAAAGACCTTTTTAATAAACTTAAAACTCCTCATGATTTTGCCGCGGCTCCCGTTGAAACAATAGAAGAGCTTATCAGGTCCACAGGATATTTCCGAAACAAGGCAAAAAATATTCAGAGCTGTTCAAGAGCGCTTGTTGAAAAATATAACGGGAAAGTTCCTGATAATCTGGAGGAGTTGACGAAACTTCCGGGTGTCGGGCGTAAGACGGCAAATGTAGTTCTGGGGGCGGCATTCGGTATTCCCGGAATAGTAGTCGACACACATGTTTCTAGAATAGCGCAACGGTTGGATCTATCGGATAATAAGGATCCGGTAAAAATAGAATTTGATCTTATGAAAATAATACCCAAAAAAGAATGGAGCGACTTCTGCCTTCATCTTATCTATTTCGGAAGGGAGATATGCAAGGCGAGAAATCCTCTTTGTCCCGATTGCCCGATGAACAAATTGTGCTGTTACAAGGATAAAACAAGGTAATTATGATGGACTCGTAAAAAGTTATATGCGAACGGATTTGAGATTTTTGGGAAATAGATTTTTAAATTACTGAGCGTTAAAAATTGCAAGCTGTTTGAGGGCGTTAGCCCGAGTTCTTGCAATTTAGTGAAGAAATTTAAAAATCCCCAAAAAGCTCATTGAGAGAGCATATTTAGACTTTTTACGAATCCATCAATTATGATTCTTCTCCAAAAGTCACTTCTTTCTTGCGATTATAATCGAAGCTGGTCCTTCTCCCTCAAGCCTCCTGATGTCTTTAAAGCCTGATTTTTTGAGCCATGATTTTACTTCCGCTTCTGTGTAGGTATCTCCGTCTTCTGTTCCGACAAGCATATTTAAAGCAAAAAAAGTACCGAAAGGCGGGGTTATTCGCTCTTTGTCCATAATAAAATCCTGGATCACTATCTGCCCTCCGGAGTTAATTGCTTTTACTGCTTTATCCATGAGTGACTGATTTTTCCTGGGTGAGTTTATATGTATAATCGCTGAAAAAAATACAAGATCGTAACCTTTCCCGAAGCTGTTTTTATTATAATCGCCTTCAATGAAATTTATCCTGTCAAGAAGCCTTTCCGCGGTAACGTATTTTTTTGCAAGAGATATAACATCCGGAAGATCAAAAATTGTAGCGGTAATATCATCTTTAGACCGCACAAAAGCCATTGCGTAAGCTCCCGAGCCTCCTCCGACATCAAGCACCCTCGATATTGTTGAGAGGTCAAGTTTGGCGATCATTCCGGGGGCTCCTGCTGTCGCCCGGTAATGCATTGCTGCGATAAACGACTCAAACCAGGCGGGGCTTCTTTTCTGAATCGGGTCTGCAATGGTTTTTCCACCTTTTTTAACCGCTTCCGTGAGTGTGCTCCATTTTTTCCAGAGGCCGGATGTGTGCATAAGTCCGGCCATGTATTCTTTATTGCCTTTAATGAGATATTTTGCGGAAGCGGGAGTGTTTGAAAAGAGGTCTTTTTTCTTTTCAACAAGGCCTGCGGCGCACAGGGCGTTTAAAAGCCTGTCTGTCGCCCTTTTATTTGTTCCTGTCTTTTCTGCGACTTTTCCCGATGTGAAGCTGTTTTTCCCCAGAGCGGTAAAAACTCCAAGTTCAACAGCCGTAAGCAGAACACGGCTTTGCTGAAATGCCGACGCGATACGGTGAATATCGTCAGGGGTTGATATTTTACGTTTTGAGGGATCGTTCATAAATCCTCCGTTAAATTGACCTTTCCTCCCGAGCGAGAATAAGTGTCCATGCATAACGTTCCGCTTCACTCGGTAGGCGGCGCATCACGAAGGCCGCCGAGAAGGGAAAAAGGTTGAAAAATGACGTCGCTCAAAAACACGCCGCTGTAGCCCGCTCGGTGTGCAAGCGGTTGTTCTGTCTCTTGTAATCACCAATAGGCTGGATCATTGAATTCCTCAACACATGTAGGACGTTCTTTGATAGTCGGAATTGGTTCTCCCGTTAAGGACTGGCCCAGCCAACCTTCTGGCATTAAAAGCTTAAGCGGAGCCTGAATGACATTTTCAGACAAAGCTTGAAATCCCACTTTGGAGTAATAAGATGGATCACCATATGTGATAACTACAGCCACGGATCTATTTTTCAGTTCATTAAGGCCAAAATTAATAAGCGCTTGACCGACGGCCTTTCCTTGATGCTCTTTTCTAACAGCAACAGGAGCAAGCATGTAAACCTGGATAGTTTCTTTGAATCGAAGACGAGTAAAGAAAATCGACCCAATAATTGCTTCTCCTTCATATGTTCCGAAACAGATTATTTCTTGATTGTCGATCCCTGAAGATAGTTTTGAGGCAAGATTGCCAATCAGCCGGCCTTCCTTCTCTCCCTCAGATAATGTGAAAACATACGTAAAAAGGATTGTTATTTCGCCATGACTGTCTTTATTGAGAGTTTTGTGATTCATGCTTTAACCTTACTAATCGGCTTTTGGACAGAACATTGTTAATAAGTTGAAAACTTTCCATATATTGCCTATATATGATGGAGAATATTTCCATGTATTGTCGTATTAACAAGAAAACACGGAAAAAGTCCTGTTGAATTTTCTATGTTTTCATTATATTAGCTGTTAATATGGAGATCAAGAGCAAATTCAAGCCGGAACTCAAATTGAAGCATAAGGACAAGAAAACATAACCGGGCGCCTGTTGTCATGATCAAAAATGAAGTTGATAAAACGCTTGAAAATATAAGCGGGACACATCTGCTCATTGCAAAACTATTCTACGGCTGCGGGCTCAGGCTGATGGAGTGTGCATCTGAACAACTTACGGATATATAATATCGAATTTCAAAAATGGAGGTACGATAACTTTTGTTTTTCAAACTGGCGATAACGGCTGTACTGTTGTATGGCATTTACTGCGGTTTTCTTTTTTTCATGCAGAGGCATGTCCTTTTCCCGCGATTCATGGTAGAAACTCCTCCGCTGCAAACACAAAAAACTTCAGATATAGAAAGAAATTTTATTGAAACCGATTCGGGGAAAATTGAGGTCTGGTATATGCCGCCCGCTTCTGAAGCGGCAGGCAATCCGGCCCCAGCGGTTATATTCGCTCACGGTAACGGGGAACTGATAGATTTCTGGCCGGATGAATTAAGAACTTTCACTGAATTTGGAGTCGGTGTGATGCTTGTGGAATATCCGGGATATGGGCGTTCGGAAGGGGCTCCGTCTCAGCGCAGTATCACGGATGCATTTGTTTGCGCGTATGATTTTCTTGTTGCAAAAAAGGGTGTAGATTCCTCCAGAGTTGTCTTTGTAGGGCGTTCTATTGGGGGAGGAGCCATTTGTGCTCTTGCCGAAAAACGTTCTCCGGCTGCGATTATACTGATGTCATCGTTTACAAGTGTCAGATCTTTTTCATCAAAATATCTGGTTCCGGGTTTATTGATGCGTGATCAGTTTGACAATCTTAAGGTAGTTGCCTCATATGAGGGGCCGGTTCTTGTTATTCACGGCAGGAACGATGAGATCATACCGTTTAATCATGGAGTCGCACTGTCGGAAGCAGCACGAAAAGCTACAATGGTGGCCTATGATTGCGGGCATAATGACTGTCCTCCCGATCCGGTTGTCTTCTGGAAGGATATCTACGCATTTCTTAAAAATTCACGGATCTTATGATATATAAGCATATCGGCATATACAAGTAATCGCGGGCGCTGAGTCTGATGGTTTGACAATCCTTGACCGTTATCTTATATTTCACCATAAAAAATAACTTACTACCAAAATTAGAAATATTTGTTAAATTTCAGTTCAACATCTTTTTATAAAGTTGATAGGAGGAAAATCATGAAAGTCCTTGTCAGTGATAATCTGGATGTAAGCGGTGTCCAAATGTTTCGGCAGGAAGACGGAATTGAAGTTGATGTTAAAACCGGCTTATCTCCTGAAGAACAGAAAAGCATTATCGGGGATTACGATGCTCTTGTAATAAGAAGTGCTACAAAGGTGACTCAGGACCTTTTGGATGCCGCAAAACGTCTTAAGGTTGTCGGGCGAGCGGGAATAGGTCTTGATAATGTTGACATTCCGGCAGCTACCAAGCATGGAGTGATTGTAATGAATACTCCGGGAGGAAATGTTATCACAACCGCCGAGCATGCTATTGCCATGATGATGTCTCTGACAAGAAACATTCCCTGGGGAACAGCTTCCCTTAAGGCGGGTAAGTGGGAAAAGAAAAACCTTGAAGGGCGTGAGCTGTATAATAAAGTTCTGGGTATTATCGGTTTCGGAAAGATTGGTTCTATAGTAGCTGACCGCGCGCGCGGTCTTAAGATGCAGGTTATTATCTACGACCCATATGTAACGCCCGAGAGAATAGAAAAAGCGGGATATTCAAGCGTTACGCTCGATGAATTATACAGCAAGGCCGATTATATTACAGTCCATGTCCCAAAACTAAAAGATACAATCGGTTTACTTAACAAGGATGCTTTTGACAAAATGAAAAAAGGCGTCATGATAATCAACTGTGCCCGCGGCGGAATTGTTAATGAGGCCGATCTTTACGATGCTCTGAAATCAGGTAAAGTTGCAGGCGCCGCTCTTGATGTTTTTGAAAAAGAGCCGCCGGGAAATTCTCCTCTCTTTGAGCTTGACAAGGTAATATGCACGCCCCATCTCGGAGCTTCAACCCAGGAAGCACAGGCTAATGTCGCTACCGCAGTTGCAGGTCAGATTATTGAATATTTAAAGAAAGGTACCATTGTCAATGCTGTCAATGTTCCTTCAGTTACAGGTGAACTTTTGAAAAAAATCGGCCCTTTTTTATCGCTTGCAGACAAAATGGGCAGCCTTCTGACTCAGCTTTCAGCCGGTCCCATCAAAGAAATTGTAATCGAGTACACGGGTGATTTCGACGGACTCGATATGTCGCCGGTTTCAACGGCTTTGTTAAGAGGTCTCCTTGTGCATATCGTGAAGGATGACGTCAATTTTGTTAACGCCAATCTCATAGCAAAGGAGAGGGGAATAAAAGTAATAGAGACTGCAAGCGAGGAATCCGAAGATTTTATTAATCTTATTACCGTCAAGGGTATTACAGCTGATAGGACTACAAAGATTGCCGGGACGATTTTCGGGAAAAAGGATCAAAGAATTGTTGGAATAAATAACTTCAGGCTTGAGATGCATCCCAGCGGACATCTTGCCCTCATTCACAATCTTGATAAACCGGGTGCAATAGGCAGCATCGGGACAACTCTCGGCAAAAACAATATCAATATCGGAAGGATGCAGGTCGGGCAGGAGGAAGAGGGTGAAAGAAATATTATTTTACTTAAGACCGATTCGCCGATACCGGAACCTGTTGTTGATGAGTTGAGAGCGCTTCCCATGGTAAAAAGCGTTATACCTCTCGAGCTGTGATAAAAAGTGAATAAATAAAGGATTCGAGGATTCAAGGGGTCGAGGTGCCGAATATCGAATATAGGTGATCGAACTTCGAAGAACAAAGTTCAAAATGATAAAACCAGGCACAAAGTGAAAAGGCGTGAGGCGTAAGGAGGAAGACTGTAGACTGTCAGCCTATAGGCTATTAGCTGACAGCTCAAAGCCTAAACTCCTACAGCCTGCCTGAACAGTTAATTATAAAGGAGAATCAATATGCCGGATGAAAAAAAAGATTTCATAATAAAAGACCGGAGAATTTTTTCTCAAGAGAATCTTGATAAAGCCGAAAAAACGGATGAGAAACTAAAGGAAGAGAAAATTGATGAACCGGAAACAAAAGAGCCAAAAAAAGATTCTGCTCCGGATGATAAGGAGGCGGAAGCCTGTTTGCCGGAAATAAATTTTCCGACCTTTATCATGTCTCTGAATGCTTCCGCACTATTTAATCTCGGTGTTCTTGAGAATCCGGCTACAGGGAAAAAAGAGAAAAATCTCGCTCTTGCCAAACAGACTATCGATATCTTATGCCTGCTTGAAGAAAAAACACGGGGAAATTTATCAAAAGATGAAGATCTTATGCTGAAAAATATTCTTTATGATTTAAGAATAATATATGTGAAGGAAATGAAGTGAAGGAGGAATATATGTGGATAAACAAATTCATTAATCTGATTTTGCGTCGCAAAACCTTTTTTGCCGTCATATTCATTGCTACGGCAATAGTCGCAGTTTCATGCTTTAATTCTGTTTCCGATGACAAGACAAAAAAAAGTGAAACTGACAAAGTCAGGGGAGGCTTAACGGCTTCGGTTGACCAGACAAAAACATTAGAAGCAACACGGTTTGTACCTGAAAGCTTCAGCTCTCTTGCCGAAATGGTTGGTCCGGCCGTTGTAAATATCCGGACTGTTAAAACTGAAAAAGCGGGCAGCGTTTTCCGCAATTTCAATAAAGGGCCGTTCGGAGAAGATGATCCAATGGAAGATTTTTTCAATAAATTTTTCAATCAGAATCCTCAAAGACAATTTAAACAGCGAAGTCTCGGTTCAGGATTCATAATTGAAAAAGATGGTTACATTGTAACCAATAATCATGTTGTAGAAAACGCCGACAAGATAAAGGTTATATTAAAAGACCAGAAAGAATTTGACGCTGAAATTGTAGGTCGTGATGAAAAGACTGATCTTGCACTTATAAAAATAAACTCTGGAAACGATCTTCCTGTTGTCAAACTAGGCGATTCGGATGCATTAAAGGTAGGCCAGTGGGTACTTGCAATAGGCAGCCCTTTCGGTTTGGAACAGACAATAACGGCCGGTATTGTGAGCGCTAAAGGGCGGGTAATAGGTTCAGGCCCTTATGATGATTTTATACAGACCGATGCTTCAATAAACCCCGGAAACAGCGGCGGTCCTCTGGTAAATATGAACGGTGAGGTCGTTGGAATAAATACAATCATCATTGCGGGGGGACAGGGAATCGGGTTTGCGATTCCGATAAACCTCGGCAAAGGAATAGTTGACCAGCTTAAAAAGCATGGTGATGTCACAAGAGGATGGCTTGGTGTTACAATTCAGGATGTTCCTGCTGAACTTGCCGAGTATCTGGGAATTAAGGACGGGAAGGGGGTTCTTGTTTCAGATGTTATAAAAGGGGATCCTGCCGACAAGGCCGGGATTAAACCAAGGGATATTATAACTGAAATTAATGGTGAAAAAGTTGAATCGAGCAGATCTCTTTTGAAAATAGTTGCAGGTATAGGAGTGGGAGATATTGCTAAAATTAAAGTGTTAAGAAACGGCGGAGAAAAAACATTCAATGTTGAAATAGCAAAGAGGATGGACGAGAAAATAGCTTCAGACAAGGATTCTATTAAAGGCCCTTCGGATGAAATAGGAATCAAAGTTGCAAATATAACACAGGAGATGGCCCGACGTTTCAATATTACTGAAACCGAAGGTGTTATTGTAGTAGATGTAAATCCTGATGGAGAGGCTGCCGATGCGGGAATAATTCAGGGGGATATCATAAAGGAGATAAACCGCCAGCCTGTAAAATCTCTTAAAGATTATACAGAAGCGCTCGGCAAAATAAAAAAAGGGGAGTCCATTAAAATATTTATATGGAGAGACAAGGTCGGATTTGTTATAGCAAAACTTAAAAAATGAAATAAGAGTTCAAGGGAATATAGTTGATCGTGGATCGAGTTATGATTCACGATCAACTTATCGAACCTCGATTTACTAGCAAAGGGTCGAAAACCGCAGACCGGCGTAATATAATGCCTGCTGAAGAGACCTGATGAGGTTGTTATTTGCAAATACTTTCGCCCGCGAAGATAAATCTGTTTCTGCATATTTCGGGGAAAAGGCCGGATGGCTATCACGAGCTTTTGACTCTGATGTATTGCGTAACTCTATATGATATATTGTCAATTGATACGGGCTATAAAAATATATCGATCTCCTGTACCGATCCTGAAATTCCAACTGACGAAAAAAACCATGCTTACAGGGCTGCCGATATTTTTTTAAAAAAAATAGATAAAAAAGAAGGAGTTAAGATACATATCGATAAAAAAATACCGGCAGGGGCAGGGCTTGGAGGTGGAAGCAGTAATGCTGCAGCTGTTTTATCGGGATTAAACAACTTGTTTGGAAATCCATTTCCTTTAAGTGAAATTATGAGAATGGGACTTGAAATAGGGGCTGATGTCCCGTTTTTTTTATTTAAAAAACCCGCGCTTGCGACAGGGATAGGTGACAAACTGGAAAAATATGATTTTATAATGCCTTATAAGGTACTTATTATATACCCTGGATTTGGCGTTTCAACTAAAGATATATATAATAATCTGAATTTGAGATTGACAAATTGTAAAAAAAAACTTAAGAATGACCCCTTTAAACGGAAATTTAGTCTTGAGCTTCTTTGCAATGATCTTGAAACCGTTACTGCTTCAAGGCACCCTGAAATTATTGAAATTAAAGAAGCCTTATTAAAAATGGGGGCAAGGGGATCTCTTATGTCGGGAAGCGGGTCGTCTGTATTTGGTCTATTCCCTGATTATAACAGCGCCATAATAGCAAAAAAAGCCCTTTCAATGAATTGCGGATGGCAGGTCTTTCTTGCTGATGCAATATGCTAGGGAAAAGGGGCCAAGGGTTCAAGAGGGCGAGAAGACGTGCGGCGAAAGATTATAGGCTGATATTCTTTATATTTTAGACTATTCACTGTTATAATAAACTCCTGGCACTGGGGCGTCGTCAAGCGGTAAGACACAGGATTTTGGTTCCTGCATCCGGAGGTTCGAATCCTCCCGCCCCAACCATGATCAGAATCAAACAAAATAATATGAGTGGATAAAATGAGTGATTATGTGATTTTTTCGGGAAACTCAAATCCCGGGCTATCAAGTAAAATCAGTAATTATCTTCAAATGCCGCTGGGAGGAGCCAAGGTCAAGACTTTCAGCGATGGTGAGATTCAGATTGAAATCAATGAGAACGTCAGATCGAAGGATGTTTTTATAATACAATCAACCTGTTCTCCCGTAAACGATAATCTTGTTGAGTTGCTGCTCATGATTGACGCTTTTAAACGCTCTTCAACAAGAAGAATAACTGCGGTTATACCATATTACGGCTATGCAAGACAGGACAAGAAAGTGGCGCCCCGTGTTCCCATAAGCGCAAAACTGGTTGCAGATCTTTTAACCATTGCCGGGACAAACAGGGTTATTACAATGGATTTGCATGCGGGACAGATTCAGGGATTTTTTAATATTCCCGTTGACAATCTGTTTGCTGCCCCTGTTCTGATTGAGTATATAATGTCGAGTTTCAGAGATAATCTTGTGATAATTTCTCCGGATGCAGGGGGGGCAGAACGTGCGAGAGCTTACGCTAAACGCTTAAGCTGTGATCTGGCTATAATTGACAAACGCAGAGAGGCCCCCAACAAGGCTAAGGCGATGTCGGTCATTGGTGATGTTCAGGGAAAGATAGCTGTAATACTTGATGATATGGTTGATACCGCAGGCACTCTTACGGAGGCAACGAGTGCTCTTGTTGAAAATGGCGCAAAAGAGGTTCACGCATGCTGTTCGCATGCGGTTTTGTCCGGTGCCGCAATACAGAGAATCAAGGATTCAGCTTTAAAGAGCATGGTTGTAACTGATACTATACCTTTGAGTAAGGAAGCTTCTGAATGTGATAAATTCAAGGTATTATCAATATCGAAACTGGTGGGAGAGGCAATAATCCGCAGCTACAGAGGCGATTCGGTGACATCTCTGTTTGTATAGAAAGAAAGGATTCAGGGAGTCAAAGGTTCAAGGCAACCGCCTGCGGAGGGAAACAAAATAAGGAGGATATACTTTTGGAATCAATACAGCTTAAAGCAAAAGTTAGAAAATCTGTCGGCAACAGTCCGTCCAGAGCAATAAGAAGGGAAGGAGAAGTTCCGGCAGTTATATATGGCCCTGGGAAGGATTCTGTTTTACTGTCGGTTTCAGTCAGAGATCTTGAGAATATATTAAAAAAGACAAATGTCGGGCAGGCTATTTTAAGCCTCGAGATTCAAAACGGAGTTGTGTCTACACGAACCGCTATGATCAAGGAATTGCAGGTCCATCCTGTTTCACGGAAATATCTGCACGTTGATTTCTATGAAATTGCCATGGATAGAAAAATTAAGGTAAAAGTTCCTGTTGTGACTCACGGGATTGCAAAAGGGGTTGATTTCGGCGGCATGCTCCAGGTGATCAGCAGGGAAATCGAAGTATTATGTCTGCCTTTGAGGATACCGAAATCGATCGATATTGATATAACAGAACTTAACGTCGGCGATGCTGTACATGTACGTGACATAGCGCTTCCAGAAGGCGTTGAAATTCCTGCCGATGTGAATTATACGATAGTTACCGTTCTTGCTACAAAGGCTGAAGAGAAGGTTTCTGAAGAAGAAGTTGAAGAAGAAGCCGCCGCTCCGGTCAAGGAAGAAGCGAAAGCCGGCGGAAAAGAATAATAATTCTATGGCGGGAAAGAATATCCGGCTTATTGCCGGATTGGGAAATCCGGGGGATGCCTATGCTAAGACCCGTCATAATATAGGGTTTATGGTGATAGACGCTCTTACCGGTGAATTTTCAATTCCGGTTGAGAAAAAGAAGTTCGATGCTTCATATGGGCGCGGTATAATTGAAGGCATTGAGGTTATTCTGGTAAAACCGATGGCTTTTATGAACAGGAGCGGTCCCCCAATCCAAAACTTGTCCGGTTATTACAAAATATCATGCGGGAACATGCTTATCATTTATGATGATGTCGATCTTTCATTCGGAAGATTGAAAATAAATGAGAAAGGCGGGTCCGGCGGTCACAAGGGTATGAAGTCAGTAATAGATTCCTTTGGCGACGAAAATATTCCAAGGCTTCGCATTGGTGTCGGGCGTTCCGAAGCCGGGATAAGCACTTCAGATTATGTTCTCGGGAGATTCAGCAGTATGGAAAAGGATCAGCTTCAAAAGATTATAAAAAGGGCCCGGGATGCCGTTGTCAAGATCCTTTGCAATGGAATTACTGAAGGTATGAACAGGTTTAATGAAAACAGGGATATAACTTAAAATTGAAGCTCACCGCAGCAAGCTACGGGGAATCTTCGACCTTATGGAATAGCATCTGTTTTTAATTCGCTCGCTAACCCTTCTGCAAGCAGCGAGAAATGCGCTTGCTGTTTCGGTTCAAGGCGTTTGATATTAAATTTTTGCTTATTCAATCTGATGTTTTAATCTCAATAATTATAAAGGATTGGCGTATCCGGTGGCGCTAATCCTTTTTTGTTTGCTTGTTCATGAAAAGTGTGTTAGATATATTTCCATTGATAAAGGGACTTAAAATCTTTTAATAATCTTTGGATGATGGAGTACCGGCGATAAAAAAATATGAGTGCAAAACTAAACGGTAAACAGGTTAAAGCACAGGTAATCAGAAAAGAAGTTCGTGAATTCCGTGTAGGTGATCTTGCAGTGTATCCGGCTCACGGGGTCGGCCGTATTGAAGCGATAGAAAACAAAACGGTGAATGGCGAAAAGCATGAGTTCTATATAATAAAGGTTCTTGAAAACGGCATGGTTATAATGATTCCTACATGGAATGTTGAGTCGGTTGGATTAAGGGATGTTATAAGCGAAAGGGAAGTTTCCAAAATTTATGAGTTCATGAAAAGCAAGAAAGTAAATTCTGTCGACAGTCAGACATGGAACAGACGATATAGAGATTACATGGATAAAATAAAGACCGGTTCCCTTTATGATGTTGCAGAAGTTTTCAGAGACCTTTATCTTTTAAAACTTACAAAAGATCTATCCTTTGGAGAAAGAAAACTTTTCGACACAGCCCAGACTCTTTTAGTTAGAGAACTTTCAACTGCAAGAAACACGACCGAGGCTAAAATATTCTCCGAAATCGAATCTCTTTTTGTCCAGGAAAGTCAAAGCGCTTAAATAAATATGCCCGACAGGAAAGTCTTTACCATTTGCGTTGACGGATCGGTTTCCGGGAAACGCCTTGATATAGTTGTCTCTTCATTTCTTCCTTCCTGTTCCAGATCCCTTGCAGCTTCTCTGATCCGGAAAGGCAATATACTGGTTCAGGATAACCTGAAAAAACCGGGATACAGGGTAATTCCCGGGGATAAGATATCCGGGACAATTCCGGATCCTGATCCTATCTGCTTTACCCCTGAACCGATCGAAATTAATATCCTTTATCAGGATTCAGACATCATAGTTATCAACAAGGCGCCAGGTATTGTTGTTCATCCCGCTCCGGGTCATTACTCAGGCACCATCGTCAATGCCCTTCTGTTTCATTGCAGTGATCTTGCCGGAATAGGCGGTGAAATGAGGCCGGGGATTGTTCACAGGCTGGATAAAGACACATCGGGGGTTCTTGTAGTTGCAAAAAACGATTCCGCGCATGCTTTTCTCTCTTCTCAATTCAGGGAAAGAAAAATCCAAAAAAAATACTTAGCTCTTGTCTATGGAAGTATGGAACAGGATTCCGGTTCGATTAAGCTTTCCATCGGAAGAGATACTTCAGACAGAAAAAAAATGTCAGTTGTAACCCGTAAGCCCAGAATTGCTGAAACGCACTGGAAAGTCGAAAATCGTTTAGAGGGCGTGTCTCTTATAAGTATCGATTTAAAAACCGGCCGGACACACCAGATAAGGGTTCACTGTTCCGCAATAAAACATCCGGTTGTGGGAGATAAGGTCTACGGGCACGGCAGGATTAATGCGTCAAATAAAAATAATAAAGAAATAAACGAGCTCTTTAAATCGGTTAAAAGACAGATGCTTCATGCCTGGCGCATAAGATTCTGCCATCCTTCCACAAATAATATAATGGAGTTTGAAGCACCTGTCCCTGATGACATGGCAGAACTTATATATTCATTGAAAGCTTTGAATAGCTCAAGTTCGCCATGTCTTGGGATATGAGTGCGCATGCGTACCGAATAAAATTTATGATAAGACTTCTATGACGCCCCCGGTTGTTCAACAAAGAACATACAGGCGGAGACGATAAACGGCTTCGTGAGAATAAATCCTTTGGGGCTGCACGGATTTAATGGATGCGGATATGCCGCCGTTGACGAAGGGTTTGTTCAGATTCATGCGTACCGCAAGCGCACTTATATCCCGACATGGCGATAAGTCTGTATGTAAATGTCTTCCACTGAAAGCCATAAATAAGCAGAAGGCGGAAGGCGAACGTGATCAGGCCATGCCTTTGAAAGCAAAAAACGCAATGGAAAGAAGCCCCGCCGTTACAAGCCCTATTGATGTATCCTGAAGCGGTTTCGGAACTCTTGCCAGAAGTATCCGTTCACGTACTCCTGCAAAAAGTATCAGCGCAAGGCCAAATCCGGAAGAGTAGCCTATAGAAGAAACAAGAGATTCGATGAAGGTATATTCTTCCTTTATATTTATCAGGCAAACTCCCAGAACTGCGCAGTTTGTTGTAATAAGAGGAAGAAAGATGCCGAGTCCGGCATAAAGGGCAGGTATGCTTTTCTTTAAAAACATTTCCACGAACTGAACAAGCGCTGCAATAACAAGTATGAAGGACATCGTTCTTAAGTATTCAAGCCCGAATTTTTTTAAAATAAACGTCTCGGTCAGCCATGTGATGGCGCCGGCAAGGACGAGGACAAAAATAACGGCCATTGCCATTCCGACTGCCGTCTCCATTTTCTTTGATGTGCCAAGGAAGGGACAGTTTCCGAGGTATTGCATGAGCAAGATGTTGTTTATAAATATACAGCTTATGGCAAGCAGAATATAGTCACCCATAATATCTCCTATTTTTTGCCTATGAAATTCATTACGCAAAGCATGAGCCCGAGGCATACGAATGCGCCGGGTGCTTCTATCATGAAATTAAAAGGTTGAAAAGAAGGACCGAAAACCTGGTTTCCATAAAAAGTTCCGCTTCCAAAAACTTCCCGGATAGCGGCAAGAGCCGTTAAAGAGATTGCAAAGCCTATTCCGAGGCCGAGACCGTCCGCGAATGAAGGAATGATTCCATTTTTGTACGCGAATGCTTCAGCACGGCCGAGAAGAATGCAGTTAACAACGATAAGCGGTATGAATATTCCCAGTTTCAGAAAGAGCGGGTAAGTGTAAGCCTGCATGAGAAGCTCCACAACCGTAACAAAAGTAGCAACAACAATTATGAAACACGCAATCCTTACCTTTGAAGGGATAATTTTCCGCAGCATAGAAACCAGGACGTTGGAGCAGACAAGAACGAAAATAACGGCAACGCCCATTCCAATTGCATTCTCAACCGTTTTTGTAACTGCAAGTGTCGGGCATAAACCCAGCACGAGCCGGAATGGTGGAATTTCAGCCCATAATCCTTTTGTAAATTCCTGAGTTAAGGACTTTGCCATTAAGTTTCTCCCTATTTGAATCCCTTCAATTTTTCTGCAAGCTCCGGTTTCAGATTTGTGTAGGTTTTTGCAGCCTCAGTAACAGCAACTGCAACACCCTTCGATGTGACCGTAGCGCCCGAAATAGCATCGACTTGTCCCCCATCATTTTTAACCTTGAAATCTCCGGTAAGAGGGAGTCCTTTGAATTGAGCAGCGAAGCGCGGGTCTGTCTTGGCTCTTGAGCCAATCCCAGGTGTTTCACTATGAGTTGTGACGCCAATACCTATGATCTTGTCGTCCGCAACATTGACCCCGATCATAAGGCCGATGTCTCCTCCAAACCCCTTGCCTGTGGATTCAAAGGCAACGGTTTCTGCTTTTCCATCGAATTTTCCAACAAAGAAACTTTTTTCGATTTCCCCGACTTTGATTTTCAAACGATCTGCAATAGGATCATTTGCTGATCCCTTCAGAATATCGCGGATTGCCGGCCCTTTCACAAATTCAAGCTGCTGATTCTCAATCTTTTCCTTTGTTTCATTCCGGAGCGCAGCAAGAAGTCCGCCCGAAAAAGAGCATAAAACGGTCAAAACTATTATCATTTTAAGCATTTCACGCATGACTGTTGACCTTTCCCATGGCTTTTGGCCTTATCTTGTCTATGAGCGGATTCGTAAGATTCATGAGAAGAATCGCAAAAACAACTCCATCAGCATGACCGCCGATATTTCTTATAAGCATAACCATCAATCCAGTCCCTGCCCCGTATATTAACATGGGAATAAAGTTGACAGGAGACGATGAATCTTCGGTGGCAAGAAAAAAAGCTCCCAGGAGGGTGTTGCCTGTTAAAAGGTGGAATAAAGGACCGGCATATTTGCCGGGTTCATAAAGTTGAAAAAAGAAGGAGGTGATTATCAGGGCGGCAAGAAACGAAAAGGATATTTCCCACCGTATAAACCCCCTGATTATGAGATATAATCCGCCGAGAGCAAGAGCAAGCCCGAATGCCGAGCCTACTGTGCCTGTCTGGTTACCCATTAAAAGATCTGTAAGATTGAATGAATCTACAGCGGACACACCGTAATGCTTCAGGGCGACAAGCGGATATGCCGCTGGAAAAGTTAAATCATAATTTAATAAAGCATTATCTATATCAAATATGTTTTTCCATGACAGCATCAGGATAGCAATCCCTATAAGGGCAGGATTGAAGGGGTTTCCTCCTATTCCTCCGTATATCTGCTTTCCGACAACGATAGCAACAAATGTTCCAGTAATAACAGCCCACCATGGTGTTGTTGCAGGAAAAAGCATTGCTGTCATCATTCCGATTACCGCAGCATTTCCATCTCCGATTGTTGCCGTCCGTTTGGTAAGGAGATTTATCAGGTATTCCCACATTATTGCGGTTGAAATGGAAAGGGCAACAACCCCGACAGCGGGCACCCCGTATAAATAACAACCATGGAGAACTGCGGGAAGGGCCGCAAGCATGATGTTATTGCTGCGGGTTGAAATCTTACTCCCATCATGGCAGAAAGGTGCATGTGAAACAATTAATTTTTTCTGATTAGGCATTTGCCGCCTCCGCTCTGTTTATTCCGGCAAGTTCGTATTTGGCAAGCCTGATATATTGCGATATCGGCATTCTTGATACGCAAACGTAACTGCAAAGGCCGCATTCTATGCATGAATAAAGATCATATTCCTCTGCGGCCTGCGGGTACATTTTTGCTTCAAGATATCTTACAAGCATATTCACGGGAATATTGACCGGACATATTCTTATACAGTCACCGCAGTTTACGCACGGATAATCTGAAACCGGCTGTATCTGATTTTTATCCTGAACCATTATTGCATCGGTATCAGGCAGAACCGGATAGTCCTCTGAATATATGGGTGAACCGGCCATCGGCCCTCCGAGGATCAGGCGGTCTCCATGATTTAACGTAATGTTGAAGGCTTTGAGAATGTCGCCTATTGGAGTTCCTATTCTTGCTGAAACAAGTCTTTTGGCGCCGTCCTTATTTATTAATGTGATAATTTTATCTGTTGGAATTCTGTTATTGAGGAAGGCAGTTCCTAAAGACGCAACCCCTTCCGCATTAATAACGCAGACTCCTATCTCTTCCGGCTTTTTTCCTGCAGGAAGTATCCTGCCTGTTGATTTATTTATAACAAGCTGCCGAAAAGCCGAGGGATACCTTGTGCTGATATTTTTAACCTCTGCTCCGATATGACCATACCCCTGAAGTGAATCTCTTCGTACCGCAAGAACTATATTCTTGATTCCGGGGATCGATTTTAATATTTTTATGCCTTTTATTATATGCGCCATTTTTGAGTTAACTACATACTGACTGGTTACAACCAGTAAATCAGAATCAACACCGGTAATAACTATAGTGTCAATTTTATTATCCGGATCCAAAAAGGATTTTACGGGCAGGTTGCCGGGCAGGGATGAAAGATAGTTCCTGACGGTATCAATGCTCGGGTCTCCGGATACCTTTTCGAAAGCATCATCAATTTCATCTTCAGAAACTTCAACCTGAACAGATGTGTAGGATTTTCCAAAATCCCCGGCATATTGAGAAACAGAAGATATAGTGCCAGTAACTGTGGAAATAAGGTACTCTTCCGAGTCGGCATAAAGTGCCAGTTTTTGTCCTGTTTTTACCCTGTCTCCCTCTTTAAATAAAAGAGCTCCCTTTTTGTCATAGGCCTTACCGAAAAAAAGAACTGCTTTCTGCGGAACGGGGATAACATCCGGTTTGCAGCCCTGTTCGATAGCATCATATTCGAGATGTGGTTCGCTGAGGCATATGAATGGTCGTTTTTTCATTTATTTATTACCTTTTATTAACGCAATTGCGTGCTCGGATTCATGACCGCATAAAAGTCTGCCTTACATCTTACATATTGTGACACCAGTTGCATCTTTTCTCTTTTTCCATTGGACCTGCATCGATTTTTTCATGACAACTATCGCACTGCTGGTGAAATGCGTCGGTTCTTTTTGTCAAAGCAACGCCTTCAAAATCTCCGGAATCGTGGCATTCAAGGCATTTTTCAGGAGCCGGCGCGTTATCTTCCGAATTGATGTGGCATTCACCGCAGGCAATGGCAGGGGCATCTTCTTCAGGATGATGGTGACAGTCTCCGCATGAAAGGGCATAGCCTTTTTCTGAAGTATGCGCTTTATGATCGAAAAGAACTTTCCCGGCAAGAGTTTTAAACATGATCCTAACCGGCTGTTTTTCTGTGTTGGCCGGAAAGGCCGCATAACAAACAGTACCAACGATAAACAGAACAACAGCCAGATATAAAGCCAGTCTAAGTTCCTTATTTGAACTCATTTTTTTTAATATCCTTTCGAGATATTTATCAAAAAAAGACAACTCTCAATTATTGAGCATATTTCCACTAGCACATTAATTAAGGGCTTTCAATATATTTTATTTGCAGACACCACACTTTCCGCATGAATTCATGAGGCAGGGCGGGGATATTTTTCCCAGGAGGGCTTTTTTGTATTCATTTATCAAAAATGATTTTTTTATCCCTTGATCTATAAAATCCCAGGGGAGGATTTCATCAAAAGATTTTTCTCTGTAAACATAAAAGTCGGAATTTAAAGGCGATGATTTAAATGCCTTAGGCCAATTCCCTCCGTTTGAATTTGCGAGTGATAAGATCCCGGCTACTCTGCGGTCACCTCTTGTAATCAGCGCCTGAATATAGCTTCTTTTAGGAGATTCCGCATCTATTCTGACATTTGATTCCTTTTTAAGAGCAGCTTTAATTTGTAACATCTTGTTTTTTAAGGAAGATAACTTATCCATTGCGACCCATTGAAAGGGAGTGAAGGGCTTTGGGACAAACGGGTGGACGCTAACCGTAATTTGTCCTATCCGTTTTTTCTTTCTGCTTGAAGCAAGAAAACTTTTCTTTATTTTTCTGCAAAGTGCTGATATCGCATCAATATCATCCATTGTTTCGGAGGGAAGCCCGATCATAAAGTATAGTTTAATGTTAGGGATACCTCCTTCTATTATGGTTTCAGCGGCGGTAAGGATCTGGTCTTCGTTTATTCCCTTATTGATAACATTTCGCATTCTCTGTGAACCTGCATCAGGAGCTATGGTTGCAGTCTTGACCCCGCTTTTTTTAAGAGCAGCAATAAGCTCTCCGGAGAGAGAATCGGCTCTTAAGGAGCTGAAAGATATTTTAGCGCCCTTTTCCTGAGCCGCGTTACAAAGTTCCGCAATATCAGGAAAATCCGAAACCGCAGCTCCGATAAATCCTATTTTGTCAGTTTCGGCCATTCCATGATCAAGGCACTTCATCAGGGACGAAATATTTCTGAATCTGGCAGGCCTGTAAATGTAACCCGCGGTGCAAAATCTGCAACCATGAGGGCATCCTCTCGATACTTCGATTAAAAAAGTCCTGTCAAAGGTTGTATTTTCTGATATGATTTTACTGCAGGTGCATTTTTGTGAAATATCTTCACAATAAATCCGTTTGATTTTTTCCGGCACATCCATAATGGGATAAAAAGAGCTGAGGGTTCCGTCATTGTTATAGGATGTTTCATAAAATGCCGGAACATATGTGCCCGGTACATTCTTTGCTATTTTTTGGAGAATCTTCCTTTTTTCTGTTCCCGGCTCATAATAATCGAAGAATCTTTCGATGGTTCCTTCTGCTTCACCCATTATGAAACAGTCAATATATAGTGAAACAGGTTCCGGATTTATAAAACAGGCAACTCCCCCCGCCATAATAAGAGGATGGGGGGTTCCTCTTTCAGTGGCTTTAAGGGGGAGTCCTGCTCTTTCAAGGATGGAAAGAATGTTTAAAAAATCGTTTTCAAAAGATACTGAAAACGCAATTATGTCAAAATCGGTGAGCCGTCTTGATGATTCAATTGTTTTTACCGGGTCTCTATTGCTTTCAGGGAGAAAAGCCCTTTCACACAAAATATGATCAAGTCCGTTCAAAATGTCATAAACCGTCTGAAAACCTAGATTTGACATTCCGACTTCATAAGTATTGGGATAGACAAGGGCTACCCTGATATGTCCTCTCCATTGTTTACGGACAACCCCTGTTTCAGATTTTAAAAAATCCTTCTGTTTTTTTTCTTTTCTCCATGACATTTATTTTTTGACCGGTCATAAAAGTATTAATTGTTAATAGAAGGATTCGAGGATTCAAGGGTTCAAGTGAATAGGCCGTCTGACCTCTGGCCACTTATCCCTGCCTCACGCTTTATGCCTTTTGGTTTTGCCTGACTCCTTCTAATCCGCTTTTTTTCTTAAAAATGTCGGGACATCAAGATCGTTGTTGTCAATAACCAACCCCTTATAACCCCTGTATGTTGCGCCTCCTGATTCGCCGACAGCCTGCTGCCGGCGTATGATAGTGGGCACATCATAATCCACGGCAGCTTTCATGTCTTCGATTGTAAGACTCCGTACTTTGCCTCTTGCCTGGAATTTTTCATCTTTTACTTCGGTTTTGATTTCTGCATGGGGAGAGCCAATGCCTGTCGCAATAACTGTTACCCTTAACTCTTCACCGAGACTGTCGTCAACAGCCGTGCCCCATATTATATCGGCATCTTCACCAACTTCATTGAAAATACGGTCTGAAGCTTCAGCCATTTCCTCCATGGTAAGATCGCTGCCGCATGTTATGTTCATTAACACGCCTTTTGCGCCCTTTATTGAAATGTCTTCAAGCAGAGGGTGTGATATGGCGCGTTCTGCTGCTTCAACGGCTCTGTTGTCGCCGCTTCCCACACCAATACCCATAATCGCCATGCCTGTTTTGGACATAGTTGTCTTTACATCGGCAAAGTCTAGGTTAACAATTCCCGGCATCATGATAAGGTCTGTTATTCCTTTTACGGAATGGAGCAGAACTTCATCCGCCTTTTTGAACATCTCCGTCATTTTGGCATTTTTTGAAGCAAGCCCTCTCATTCTGTCATTTGGAATAGTAATTACAGTATCTGCGAATTTTTTGAGTTCATTTATTCCCTCTTCGGCCTGCTTCATGCGTTTTTTACCCTCAAAGGAAAACGGCTTTGTAACCACTGCCACGGTAAGCGCTCCCATCTCCTTGCAGAGTTTGGCTATGACTGGAGCGGCGCCTGTTCCTGTTCCTCCTCCGAAACCAGCTGTTATAAAAACCATGTGGCTGCCTTCGAGGGATTTTCTGATTGTTTCTTCAGTCTCAAACGCAGCATCCCGACCAATCTGGGGTATAGCGCCCGCTCCAAGTCCCTGGGTAAGTTTTTCGCCGATCTGGATTTTGACTGAAGCCAATGATTTGTCAAGAGCCTGGGCATCGGTATTTGCCGTAATGAACTTGACACCCGCCAAATTCGAGGAAATCATGTTGTTAATAGCATTCCCTCCGGCGCCACCGACTCCGATAACATTGATTCTTGCGTGATTTTCATTTTCTACGATGGTAAACATATTTCACTCCCCCCCGTTAAATAAATGTTTTGGACTCCGGTCACGGTTATTAAGTTTTCATATCACATCACTAAACCATTTTTTCATTCTGTTCATCACCCTGTTGAATATATTTCCGTCACGAATCCGGAATTTCTTCTGAGTCTGGTTTTTGGCGCCGTATAAAACAAGACCAACCCCTGTCGCGTACATAGGGTTGTTAACCACGTCAACAAGACCTCCGATTCCCATCGGTTTTCCAAGACGGGTTGGAAGATTAAAAACCGATTCGGCTATTTCAGTAACGTCTGTCAAAAGGGCGGAGCCTCCTGTAAGAACAACACCCGAAGGTATAGAGTTTTCCTGTCCCGCCCTGTAAATTTCTCTGTTGATAAGTGTAAAGATTTCTTCCATCCGGGGTTCAAGAATTTCACCCAGTATCTGGCGGGCGAGTTTTCTTGGCGTGCGCCCTCCCATTCCTGGCACTTCAATCATTTCATCGCTGTGTATATTCCTCGCGACACAGCTTCCGTATTTTATTTTGATTTTTTCCGCTTCGGGAAGCGGAGCGCGTAATCCGACCGCGATATCATTGGTAAGATTATTTCCTCCGAGAGCAAGAACAAAAGTGTGTTTTATATTTTTACCCGAAAAAACTGCAAGATCCGTAGTACCTCCTCCAAGATCAAGAAGCACTGTCCCAAGCTCCTTTTCATCTTCGGTCAGCACCGCTTCTCCGGAAGCAAGCGCTTCCAGCACTATGTCGCATACGTCAAGACCAGAACGGTTTGCACATTTGACTATGTTGTGAGCGGATGTCACAGCGCCTGTCACAATGTGAATTTTTGCTTCTAGCCTGACCCCGGACATGCCTATGGGATTCTGTATTCCGGCCTGTTCGTCGACCATGTATTCCTGGGGAAGAACATGTATTACTTCGCGGTCCATAGGTATCGCTACTGCTCTTGCGGCATCGATAACATGTTCCACATCCTGCTTGGTTACCTCAGGGCCCTTGATGGCGACAATGCCACGGCTGTTGAATCCGGTAATATGGCCCCCTGCGATTCCGGCATAAACGGAAGAAATTTCGCATCCCGCCATAAGTTCAGCCTCTTCAACCGCTTTTTTAATGGAGTCAACAGTCGATTCGATATTAACAACTACACCTTTCCTGAGTCCAATAGAAGGATGCGTGCCGATCCCGATTATGTTTATTGCGTTATCGACCATTTCACCAACCACAGCGCAGATTTTTGTTGTTCCTATGTCAAGGCCGACAACAATGTTCTCCCGTACCGGCATTTTATACCTCCTTCTTATGTTCTTCGGTCCCTTCAGCAGGAGCAGCTGCAGGGCAGATGACTATACGGCTCAGGTTGTTAAGGTCGACAGTTTCAAAATCAGAGAAGTCCGGGCCGTTTTGTGCAAGGTAAAAGACTTTTTCCAGCCTTTCATATTTATCGGGATAATTGTTGTACCCGAGCTTGATGGTTTTATTGAAAGCAAAAACCGTGAGCCCGATTTCCCTGTCAACATTTATCCGGGTAATCGAACTATTGGGGACAATGCTTTCGGGCTTCCGGCCAAGTTTCAGCACGGTCATTACTGCGTTAAACGGCTGGCTTCTTTTAGTATCGTTTATGCTCAAATCTGAAAATTTAAGACCTTTTACCAGGGGAAGGCTTTCGGGGTCCGTTGCTGTTTTTTCTTTAAAAATTTCCCCGTTTTCATTGAGCAGAAAATCTTTTCCAATATCAAGGACAGCAAGAGGTTTGTGCTCCTTTATTCTCAAAATAATGCCCGAAGGAATCTTTCTTTCCACTTCGGCTTCGGCTATCCATGTATTTGCCATAAGCCTTTTTCTTACCATTGAGAGATTTACAGAAATAATATTGTCTCCCGGTTTAACAAGAGCCTCTTTGATTACTTCCTCTCTGGAGAGAATCTGATTTCCTTCAACATCAATAGTTTCCGCCCTGAAATAATCGCTTTGAGTAAGGCAGTCGTAACCGAATATGCAAAACAGGCTGACCGCAGGCATAACTGAAAGCGCAAGAATTATCTTGAGACAGAAGATGGCGCGCTTCCTGATTTCCGCTCCCCTTTTCCTGTAAGGGCTCTTTTTGTAATGATTTCTCTTTGTCTGTTTAAATCCCAACAATTTTAACCTCTGGTTCAAGTCTTACATTAAATTTTTTAAATACCGTTTCCTGTACCAATTCCATGAGTCCGAGTATGTCTGAAGCGGACGCAGCGCCTGTGTTTACAATGAAATTGGCGTGTCTTGACGAAACTTCAGCGCCGCCTATCCGCGTTCCTTTTAGCCCGGCCATGTCAATAAGCTGGCCGGCCGTTTTACCTGAGAGCGGATTCTTGAAAAAACATCCCGCGCTTGCCATTCCGGTCGGCTGGTTATCCCTTCTCTTTTTTAAAATAACTCTGGCCTCTTTTTTCAGTTTAACCGGATCCGACTGAAAGAGCCTGAAGCAGCCGTCGATTATCACGGGTTCTTCCTGTTGAGACTCTGTAAAATTTATATTCCAGGAAAATTTTCTATATGAAAAATTGATATCTTCCCGTTTTATTTTCAAAATTGTTCCGGAGGAGAGTAAAGCATCCGCCGAATCCAGAACATCCGATATGGACCCCGAAGATGTGCCGGCGTTCATCATTATTGCTCCACCGACGGTTCCGGGTATCCCGAGCGCAAAATTTATTCCCGACAGTCCTTCTTCTATTGCATATCGGCAAAGTGTCTGTGTTCTGACACCGGCCATAGCCTCAATCAGAACCGATTCTCCGTTTCCCCCGGAACGTGAAATTCCATTGAGACATCTTGTAAGAACTATAACGATTCCGGGAATTCCTTTATCTCTTACAACAAGATTTGAACCGTCTCCTATTACAGTATATGGAATTCTTTTATCTTTCGCCCAGAGCAATAGCTCCTTCAGTTTTTCAATATTGTCAGGGCATATAAAGGCATCAGCCGGACCGCCGACTCTCAAATACGTATGCCTTGACATGGGCTCGCTGAATTTTACGCAGCTTCCAAACAGATTGTTCAGCCAGCTTATTGAATCTTTATCGATGGACATTCTTTTTCCTGCTCTTTTTTTTTAAAGATTCCAGCAGACTCATGCCGGCCTTCCAGACATCTCCGGCCCCGAGAGTCATCAGTAGGTCGTTCGCCTTTAACTCTTTTAAGAGGAATGCAACCGCCTTTTCGTGCCCTTCCATGAAAAAGACTTCCTTATGACCATGAGCCGCTATCTCCTCGCACAAAACCTTTGAATTGACTTCCTCAATCATGGTTTCTCCGGCAGAATAGATGGGGAGGATAACAAGGAAATCGGATTGATAAAAAGAGCGGGTAAAATCATCAAACAGCGCTTTTGTCCTGGTATAGCGGTGCGGCTGAAAGATAACGACAAGACGCTTTTCCGGCCAGCTCTCCTTTGCGGCCTGCAATGTAGTTTTAATTTCTGTAGGATGGTGACCATAATCATCCACAACGACAATTCCCTTTGCTTCACCTTTGATTTCAAGTCTTCTCTGAACACCCTGCAGGGTTCCGAGAGCTTCCCTGATGACATCGAAGGGTATGTCGAGCTCAAGTCCAACCGCAATACTCGCCAGAGAATTATATACATTGTGAATCCCGGGCAGGTTGAGGGCTATTTCACCCAAAAATTTTCCATGATGATAAACCGTATAAGTGCTTGTCAAACCGTCAATCAAAACGTTTTTAGCCTGAAAATCGGCCTGGGAACTCATTCCATAAGTGGTGTAACGTTTTTTTATTCTCGGAATTATCTCCTGAACAGACTCGTTATCAAGACAAAGTACCGCAAGCCCGTAAAAGGGTATTCTGTCTATAAAACTGAGAAAGACTTCTTTAATGGCATTCATGTCTTTATAATAATCGAGGTGTTCTTTGTCTATGTTGGTGACTACGGCGATTGCGGGAGAGTATTTAAGGAAAGAGCCGTCGCTTTCATCAGCCTCGGCAACAATGAAATTCCCCCTTCCAAGCAGGGCATTTGAGCCAATGCTCTTTAATTTGCCGCCGATGACAACCGTCGGATCCAAATCTCCTTCTGCCAGTACGGATGCTATTATGGAAGTGGTTGTTGTTTTTCCGTGAGCCCCTGCAATTGCAATACTGTATTTTAAACGCATCAGTTCAGCCAGCATTTCAGCCCTTGGTATAACAGGGATTGAGACCTGAGATGCTGCAATCACTTCGGGATTGCCGGGTCCGATTGCAGAAGATATCACTACAACATCCGCCCCCTCTATCTGCTCTTCTTTGTGCCCCCTGAATATGGTGCCTCCGAGCTTTCTGAGACGATCGGTTATATCGGTTGAAGCCGAATCGGATCCTGAAACCTCGTAGCCCAGATTAAGCAGGAGTTCGGCTATGCCGCTCATTCCGATTCCGCCGATTCCAACAAAATGTATGTGGTATTTTTTCAAATACATGGTTCAAACAATTATTAAGTGTTAATAAAGGGTTCAAGGAGCCAAGGATTCGAGGGTTCAAGTGAAAACCCTCAACGTCTTACTCCTTTTTTGTCCACTGGCTACTCTCATCTGGTTTCTGATCCCTGTTTATCAAGCCTTCCGCCTTCCGCTTCGCCTCTTTTGTCCCACTCGAACCCTTGAATCCTTGACCCCTCTAATCCTTTTTTCATTCACTATTCACTATTCCATAACAATCGTTCACTATAAATTCCGCGGCATCCGGCCTGCCGAATTTTTTTGCCGAAGAGGCCATTTTATAAAGTTCTCCGGGATGTCCCGCATAATATTCAATTCTTTCCGAAAGGATTTCAGCCGTTAAATCTTTTTCGAGGATCATTTCTGATGCGCCGGAAACCGAAAGCGCGCGTGCGTTTTTAGCCTGATGATTATCCGCGGCGTAGGGATAGGGAATAAATATTGCTCCCAGCCCCATGGCTGTGACTTCCGCTACAGTTGTCGCGCCCGCCCTGCAGATTACGAGGTCTGCCTTGCTGTATTGCTCTGCCATATCTTCAAAGAACGGTTTCACCATGCATGAAATGCCTGATCTTTTATAGGCTCCAAAGACATATTCTTCATCCTGGGCTCCTGTCTGGTGCACAAAGAAATATTTTTCCCTGTTTTTAAGAAACGGCAAGGCTCCGATGACAGCCATGTTTATTTTATGGGCTCCCTGGCTTCCTCCAAGGATCAGAACAGTAAATGGCGCATCACTGTCTGATGAACCGGCAGGAACATTTTTACCGGCGGCATCGATAATTTCTCTTCTTAATGGATTCCCGGAAAGAACCGCCTTTTGAGCGCAAAGTCTTTTTTTTGTCTCTTCAAAGGAGACGTAAACCCGGTCGGCAAACCGGGACAGGATCCTGTTTGTTATGCCCGGTATAGTATTCTGCTCATGCAGCGCTGTTTTAACTCGTAAAAGGCGGGCCATGATAACAAGAGGCCCGGAAGAATAACTTCCAACCCCGATAACAAGATCCGGTTTGAAATCACGTATTATTCTATATGACTCGAACATGCCCTTTGGTATTTTAAAAACAGATTTCAGCTGTTTCAGATAATCACGCCCTTTTATGCCTTCCACCGGGATGCTTCTGTGATTATATCCGGCCTTTTCGACCGTTGTTTTTTCAAATCTGTTTCCCGCTCCGACAAAAAGGATTTCGCTTCCGGGATTTTTCCCGGTAAAAGCCTGCGCTATGGCTATTCCGGGGAAAAGATGACCGCCTGTGCCGCCTCCGGCAATGATAATACGCAGGCTTTTACTGCCGCCGGATGTTAATGCCTGTGCTGAGTTTGCGGTATGCTCTGAGCTTTCCCGGTTATTTCTCATGCTCTCCTCGGAGGCCTGTAGGCATGTGGTTGTTTATGCGCCAGGGTTCCTATGTTCATGAGTATGCCTACAGACGCCATGTTTATCAGTAGCGATGTTCCCCCGTAGCTTAAAAAGGGGAGAGTAAGGCCTTTTGTCGGCAGCAATCCCAGGGCGACACCCATATTGGTACAAACCTGAATAGCTATTGCGGATGTAATTCCTGTTGCCAGAAATGTTCCAAATGGATCCCCGGCGTTTTTCGCAATAATGATTCCTCTCCATAATATAAGAACGTAGAGGGAAAGAATGATCGTGACCCCAAGAAGCCCCAGTTCTTCTCCGATAACAGAAAATATAAAATCGGTATGGGGTTCGGGAAGGTAGTGAAGCTTCTGATAGCTCTGCCCTATGCCGGTTCCCCAGATTCCACCTGTCCCGAAGGCCATAAGGGAATGGATTATCTGGTATCCTTCGTTTGCGGAGTATTGCCAGGGATCCCAGAAACTCATCAGCCGTCTGGCCCGGTATTCCGCGCTTACCATGTAAATGTATCCTATCGGTACGAGCAGGAGTAAAGACGGCGCAAGATGCAGCATACGCACGCCCGCGACGAAAAGCATAAGCCATGTTATTGCGCCCAGTATTACAACAGAACCAAAATCAGGCTGCATGGCTATAAGGGCTGTTAATATTCCCAGCACAAAAACGTGGGGCAGAAAGCCTACATAAAAGTTTTTTAGCTCTCCGCTTTTTTTATCGAGAGAATAAGCAAGATAAATAATCAAGGCAAGACGGGCGAATTCTGAAGGCTGTATTGTAAATCCGCCGAGACGGAGCCATCTGGAAGAGCCCCCTGCAGAATATCCGATGCCAGGGATAAATATTGCTCCGAGCAGAATTATTGCTGTTATCAAAAAGGGATAAGCCAGTGCCTTCAAATGCCTGTAGGGAAAGTGTCTTCCGCATACCAGCCCGACAAAACCTATCATCGCGAACAGGGCCTGCTTTTTCAGAAAATAGAAGTCTGTTCCGAATTTCTTGAAAGCAAGAACGGAACTTGCGCTGTAAACCATTATTATTCCTATCGTCACCAGTATGAGAACGGGAAACATAAGTTTTACATCGTAATAGCCGACAGATTCATCGACCGATATATATGATCGCCTGTCACGTTTCATGCATTATACCCTGCTCACTTCAGGCCGGGACTTAACCGTCCCGGACTGTTGACTTCTCTTTAAGTCTTTCAACCGACCTGCGAAAGATTTCCCCTCTGTGCGAATAGCTTGTGAACATGTCAAAACTCGAACAGGCCGGGGACAAAAGCACGACATCGCCGGGCTCTGCCGAGCCGTGAGCAATGTCAACGGAATCTTCCATAGATTCTGCCGGAACAGTATCAACGATATCTCCGAGATAGGCTTTTATCTCCTCTCTTGCTTCTCCCAGAACAATCAGCTTTTTGACGTGTTTTGTGACGCTGTTTTTCAGAAGGCTGAAATCGCTTCCTTTATTGCGCCCCCCCATTATCAGTATCACCGGTCTGCCGAATACCTCGAGGGCCTTTGTCACCGAATCAACTGTTGTTGCCTTTGAATCATCATAGTATTCCGTTCCATTGATTTCAGCCACGCGCTCTATCCTGTGCGGCAGGCCCCTGAACTTTTTAAGCGCCGATCTTATTCCAGCAGCGTTTCCGCCTGCGGCAAGAGAAGCAAGAGCCGCGGCCGCGACATTTTCAATATTATGTCTTCCCGGAATGCCTATTTCAGATAAAGATAATGAGAAATTTCCTGATAAAATCAGGTCGGAACCGGCCAGATTTTTCTCAATGTTAAAGTCTATGCGGTCATTTAATATCTTTGCGTATTCTTTATATCCCTTCAGATGTTCCTCGCCTGAAAAAGGGATTTTTCTGCACCTTATATTTCCGGCCATCGAACGGATATTCTTGTCCGATGCGTTGAAAATGCAGATATCGCAGCCTTCCTGGTTTTCAAAGATCCTTCCCTTAGATTTTACATAAGCGTTAAAATCGGCATAACGGTCGAGATGATCTTTAGTTATATTCAGCAAAACACTTATCCCCGGCCTGAAAGTACCTATGGTGTCGAGCTGGAAGCTGCTGATTTCGGCGACAATAATTTCCGCCTTCTTTTTATTGTCAACATAATCTATCAGTGGATTCCCGATGTTTCCTCCCACAAAAACATTTAAACCCGATTCTTCAAGCATTTTCCCGGCAAGTGTAGTTACGGTTGTTTTCCCGTTTGTTCCTGATATGGCAACGACAGGCTCTTTAATAAATTTCGATGCAAGCTCTATTTCTCCGATAACAGGAACACCCAGCTCAACAGCCCTCATGACAGGCCCAATAGTGTGCGGCACACCGGGGCTTAATACTATCAGCCCGGCCTTTTCAAAGATATCCGGATTGTGAAATCCCAATTCAACCTTGATTCCCATTTTTCCAAGGCTGTCTGCTCTGTCCGCCAGCTCCCTGTCTGCTGAAGAATCGGTAACAGTAACCTGAGCCCCCCTTTTTTTTAAAAAAAGAGCGACAGACATTCCCGTTTTTCCCAGCCCCGCAACAACCACTTTTTCCCCTGATATTTTCATCTGTTCCCTTGGTGCCGCTGGTCGTGATTCGTGGATCGTAGTTCGTTATTCGATTTACGATTCACTATCCACGATTCACGATCTTTCCCTGTCCCCTGTCCCCTGTTCCCTGTTCCCTGACCCCTTGACCCCTTGAACCCTCGAATCCTCTGTTTTCACCTTAATTTGAGCGTGCTTAACGCAATAAGAGCAAGAGCGATTGATATTATCCAGAACCTGACGATGACTTTTGGTTCCGGCCATCCCTTCAATTCAAAATGGTGATGAAGGGGCGCCATCCTGAAAATCCTGCGTCCCTTTGTCATTTTGAAGAAACCCACCTGGAAAATAACGGAAAGGGCCTCGATTACAAACAACCCGCCGGCAATCACAAGGATAAATTCCTGTTTTGTAATTACGGCGACTGTTCCGATTACGCCCCCTATGGAGAGTGATCCGACATCTCCCATGAAAACCTGCGCCGGGTAAGCGTTAAACCAGAGGAAACCGAGCCCTGCTCCTACAAGCGCTCCGCAGAATACGGTTATCTCCCCGCTTCCTGCCACGTAATTTATCTGGAGATACTCTGCAATTTTTACATGACCGGTAACATATGCGAATATCATATAGGTTACCGCTACGATTATTGCCGGACCTATGGCAAGCCCGTCGAGCCCGTCGGTCAGATTAACGGCATTTGAAGTACCCACAATAACCAGAGCTGCGAACAGTATATAAAACAGACCAAGGTCGGGTGAATATTTTTTGAAAAAGGGCAATGTCAGTATGCTTGAAAAATCGGGAGTGAAATAGATAAGCGCCCCGACGACAAGCGCCAATCCGGTCTGCATGATAATTTTCTGCTTGACGCTCAGGCCCTTGTTCTCTTTTTTGACCTGCTTTAAATAATCATCGGCAAAACCGATTGAGCCGTATCCCGTGATAACCAGAAGCAGTATCCATATGTAATAGCTGGTGAGGATGGACCAGAGCAGGGTCGATACGGTAATTGAGATGATTATGAGCGTTCCGCCCATTGTGGGCGTTCCTGTTTTTTTGTGGTGATCCCGGGGGCCGTCTTCCCTTATATACTGTCCTATCTGCATTTGTGAGAGTCTGCGTATAAACCAGGGCCCCAGAAGAAAGCATATTAAAAAAGCCGTGAGAACCGCATATATTGTTCTGAAAGTAATGTATCTGAATACATTAAAAACAGTAAATGTTGTGTGCAGAGGATATAGTAAATGATAAAGCATCCTCTTATTCCCCCGCCCATATCTTCAGTTTAGAAACGATTTTTTCCATACCCATCGCCCTTGAGCCTTTTACAAGCACCCAGTCTCCGGCACCAAGCCATCCTGTGATATCTTCCAGGATATTGTCGTGGGATCCTGTAACGATACTCCCGGGACTCATTCCGTTCCTTACAGCCCCGTCCGCGGTATTTCCCGCAAATTGTCCCGTTGCGTAGAGCCTCGCGATGCCTGATTCTGCGCATAGAGCCCCTGTCTTCTCATGCATCTTGGCCGAATGCTTCCCGAGCTCAAGCATGTCACCCGCGACAAGAACTCCCCTGTTATCCGCTTTGAGTGCCAAAAGGGTTTTTATCGCTGCCTCCATTGAGCCTGGGTTTGCATTGTAGGTGTCATCAATAATGGTGATTCCGTTTGACAGGGTGAAAATGTTCATCCGGCCTTTTTCAGGAGTAATATTTTCAAGTCCGGCCCTGATTTCTGATGCGGGCAGCCCTGCAAGATATCCTGCCGACGCTGCTGCAAGGGCATTTGTCACCATGAAACCGCCTGAAACAGGGAGGTCAACGGAAACGGTCTCTTCCGGCAGGAGAAGGGTAAAGGAAGTGGCATATCTTTTAACCTCTACCCGGGATGCCCTCACCAGTGCATTGCCTGAAAAACCGAAGAGGAGAACTTTTTTTGATGTCCTGCGGGCAAGATTCATGACCATTTCGTCATCAGCGTTGAGGATTGCCGTACCGTCAGGTTCGATTCCGTCAATAAGTTCTCCCTTCGCATTCATCACGCCTTCCAAAGAATTCAATCCTTCAAGATGAGCCGGGCCTATGTTTGTTATGATACCGATATCCGGTTTTGAGATTCGTGCGAGCCGTTCTATTTCACCGGGATGGTTCATTCCGAGTTCTACTACGGCCCATTTATGGCTGCGGCTTAGCTTGAGAAGGGTCAGGGGGAGGCCTATTTCATTGTTTAAGTTTCCGGTTGTTGATAGAGTTTCAAAACGGCGCGAAACAACTTCCGCGGTCATTCTTCTTGTTGTTGTTTTGCCGTTTGAACCTGTGATTGCCACAACCATGACACCCGCCCTTATCCTGTTGTATGATGCGAGACGGCCGAGCGCTTTAACGGTGTCTTCAACTCCCACACAAAGAATGCCGGCTTTCTTCCATTTTTCACATGGAAGCCTGACCGCCTCCCTCCCGTCAATAATGAGCCCTTTTACTCCAAGCTTTATTGCTTCCCCTGCAAAAACATGCCCGTCATGGAACTCGCCCCTGATTGCGACAAAAATTTCTCGGGCAGATATCGTTCTTGAATCTATGGAGACACCGGAAAATGAAAGATTGCTCCCGGCCGAAAGAATCTCCCCTTCTGTTGCCCTGATTATTTCTTCCTGTGTCCATGGAATCGGTTGTTTCATGTTTTCAATCCGCCGAGTTTATTGATGAAAGAGCAAACCTTGCCTCCTGCCTGTCATCAAAATGAATCCTGATTGTCCCTTTTATCTGATAATTCTCATGACCTTTTCCTGCGATAAGAACAGTGTCGCCGGGCCGGGATGCCGATATTCCGAGCCGTATCGCACTTTTCCGGTCAGGTTCAGTCACGTATCCCCGTCCGTTAAAATCACGCGTCAGTTCCGACGGGTCATGCCGGTCGATCTTCTTTCGTGTAACTCCGTCTGTTATATCTTTTATGATTTCCAGGGGATTTTCTGTTCTGGGGTTATCGGATGTAATGACTGCGATATCTGAAAGAGTCGCAGCGATTTCACCCATGAGAGGCCGTTTTGTCCTGTCCCTGTCGCCCCCGCAGCCGAAGACGCATATAAGCCTTCCGCTTGTGATGGGTCTTAAAGAAAGAAGCACATTCTTGAGGGCATCGGGAGTATGGGCATAATCGACATATACCGATATCCCAGCATTATTATCAACTCGTTCAAGCCGCCCCGGAATAATCCTGACCGATTCAATTCCTTTTTTTATTGTTTCCGGCGAAATGGCGAGCCCTGATCCGAGGCCTGCCGCGCACAAAATATTTTCAACATTATGCTTTCCGACAAGTTTCGACCTGAATTGAAAAGCTCCCAGAGGAGTTGAAACCGCAGCTTCAATTCCTTCCGGACTGAGGCTGGAATTTATTGTGTGGACGTCATATGCACGGCCGGATCCTGTTTTAATGCATTTTACTGAAAGAGTTTCAGAGAGTGCTCTCCCCCTTGCGTCATCACAATTTATTACCGCGAAAGCCTTCTCCTTTTTAGGCCCGGAGACAAGTATTTCTGTAAATAATTTTTTCTTGCACAACCAGTAGGTTTCCATGTCTCCGTGATAATCGAGATGATCGTGGGTAAGATTTGTAAAAATGGCGGCGTCAAAAAAACAGTCTTCTATCCTGAAAAGATCGAGGGCGTGGGAAGAAACCTCCATGATCACATGGGTTACGCCGTCTTTCAGCATCTCGGAAAGAATTCTCTGCAGATCCAGAGATTCGGGAGTTGTAACGGGATTAGAAAAAGTTTTTCCAGAAAAACGATAGTTGATTGTTCCTATGACACCGACTTTAAAGCCTGCCGAGGCAAGAATATTTTCGATTATATATGAGGTGGTAGTCTTGCCGTTTGTTCCTGTAATGCCGATTATTACAAGTTTCATGGAAGGGTCGCCGTAGAACTTTGCGGAAATTTTTCCCAGCGCCTTCCTTGTGTTTTCAACCTGAATTTCAATAAGGTCCCTGTTTGCAGTTTTTTGAACGACAACAGCTGAAGCCCCCCGTGTCATCGCCTCGTCAATAAAATCATGGCCATCCGCCGAATGGCCGGGAATCGCGACAAAAAGGCCTGACGGCCTCACATCCTGGGCCCTGTAATGCACGGATCCGATTTCGGGGTCATTCGAAAAAGTCGAATCACCCCGCACAGGATAAGGATTTCCGGAAGCTTCTGTTGCACGGAGAGTTTTTACAAGTTCTGACAGCTTCATCCCAGAAACCCGCTTTCCCGGGAAACTCTCAATTTCCCGGCTTCTCTGCTTTTAGGCTGGATGTTCATATATGTCAGTGTTTCCTGAGCTATTTTCTTGAAAGCCGGTGCGGATACAATTCCGCCGTAATGGCTTTTGGTCGGTTCATCCAACATGACAAGGATTGTAATTTCCGGATTATCGGCCGGAGTAAAGCCGATGAAGGATGAAATGTATTTGCCTTTCGCATATCTCCCGGTTTCGTCGATTTTTTGAGCAGTTCCTGTTTTACCGCACACCGTGTAACCTTCAAGCGCCGCGTTAAAGCCCGTTCCGTCCTTCTCCGTCACGGACATCAGTATGTTCTTTAATTTGCCGGCGGTTGCTGACGAAATGGCCCGGCGTACCGGGATCGGATCGAACCGGCTGACGGTAAAGCCTTTCTGATCCATCACGGCATGAACTATGTACGGTTTCATGAGAATTCCGTCATTGGCTATTGCCGAAACAGCAGAGACAAGCTGAAGGGGAGAAGCGGAAATTCCCTGGCCGAAGGCTATGGTTCCAATATCAATGGGGCGCCAGTTTTTGTATGAACTGACGATGCCGGATGTTTCACCCGGGCAATTGATGCCCGTTTTTTCACCAAATCCAAAATCTTTCAGGGTTTTGTAAAGATATTCGGGGCCTGTCTTGCTTACTACTTTGAACGCTCCAATATTGCTTGATAACTTTACAACTTCCTTTAGAGTCAGCCATCCGTAAGGATGTGTATCGTGGATCGTGTTTTTTCCGATTCTATATTCCCCGTTTTCGCAGAAAAAAGTCGTGTTTTCAGTGCAGTTGCCATGTTCAATTGCCGCGGCTGCGGTAAAAACCTTCATTGTCGAACCCGGCTCGAAAGGATCCGTTATCGCCCTGTTTCTCCACAAACTCCTGTCGAACTTATCATAGGAATTCGGGTTTAATGAAGGATACTGGGCTATTGAAAGGATTGCGCCTGTTCCGGGCGACATTACTACCGCTATGCCCGATTTCGCGTAGTTTTCATCGACAGCCTCTTTCAACGCTTTTTCTGTTATGTACTGGATGGTCTGATCGATGGTAAGGACGATATTCTTTCCGCTGTAATCCGCAGTTGTCTTTTCAGAATCAAAACCCTGCCCGAGCGCATCCCTTAAAACAACATACTCGAAGTCGGAGCCTTTCAACTGGTTGTCATAATAAAATTCAATCCCTTCAAGTCCATTTCCGTCCATTCCGGTAAAACCTATTGTCTGGGCTGCAAGCGTTTTCTGCGGATAGAACCTGCTGGTTTCAGAAAGGAATCCGATGCCTTCAAGGTTGAGGCTTTTTACAGCATTGACCTCTTTCGGTGTAGCCTGCCGTTTTACCCAAATGAAGGGTTTATTTGAGATGAGCCTTCCCTGAAGGATTCTTGAATCCAAATTAAGCGGTTTTGCGAGCATCTTTGCGGTTGCCGCCGGATTCTGAATTTTGCGCGGATAGGCGGCAATTGATGTCGCATTGATTGAAACGGCCATTTCACGCAGATTCGCGTCGTAGATAGTTCCGCGTTTCCCAAGTTCCTTAAACGGCCTTTCGTACTGTGCGGAAGCCTTTTTGGCAAGCCATGAACTCTGGTAGATCTGCAGGTATCCGGCTTTTGCACCTATAGCGGAAAGGAAGGCGGTAAAAACAAATCCGACTACTGTTATACGGAATTTAATATATTTTGTTTCAAGAGTTCTCATGGAATAGTAATCATCTTGTCAGGGGTTGGTATTATGAGACCAAGCTGCGTGGTCGCGATTTTAGCTATTCTCTGCGGTGATTTCAGATGTGCGATTTCGACCTTGAGATCATTCTGCAATGATAAAAGCTTTAACCTCGTATTGGTCTCATTCGTTATTTCGTATCCGGTTTTGACGCATTGAACCCTGCACCATGTATACAAAAAAAGTTCTGCTATGAAGGCAATTGCTATAATTGACCATATAGCAGTTAGCTTCATGCCTGATTTTTTATTCCTGGAGTTGTTTTTTGTATTACGCATGTCCCTGCCGTAATTTTTCTGCTGCCCGCAACTTTGTGCTTCGGGCCATCGGATTTAATAAAATCTCTTCCTGCTCCGGGCGGAGAGCCTTTTTGTTGAGCGCCCGCAATATCTTTTTTTTATTGCATACGCACACGGGAAAACCCGGAGGACAAGTGCACCCCTTTTCAAACTCCCTGATCTTCTGTTTTACTATTCTGTCTTCGAGGGAATGAAATGTGAGAATGCAGATACGCCCCCCCGGATTCAGAAGTTCGGGAGCCCCGTCCATAAATACAGAAAGATTTTCGAGTTCCCTGTTAACGGCTATTCTGAGGGCCATAAAGACCCGTGTCGCGGGATGTATTTTCTGCCTGTTCTGCGCTTTTTTCGGTATTGAGGCGGAAACTATTTCCGCAAGACGCTCGCTTGTCACTATACGCGCTGTTTTCCTTGCTTTTAAAATATTGCGCGCGATATTCCCCGCCCACCGTTCTTCTCCGTAATTTTTAAAAAGCTTTCCGAGGTTCGTTTCATCCAATTCGTTGACCAGGTCTTCCGCCGTTGTATCCGATTCGGTATCCATCCGCATGTCGAGAGGCTCCGCCCGCCTGAAACTGAAGCCTCTTCCGCTCGATTCAATCTGATGAAGAGAAATGCCCAGATCAAGCAATATGCCATCGAGCCTTGAGATATTTGATTCTGAGAGAAACTCGGAGAGACGAACGAAATTGCCTTTGAACAGGCGTACATTCTGCAGGTGAGGTTTTAAAACATTTTTCGCGTTTTCAATTGCATCATTGTCCCGGTCAATCGCTATCAGGAGGCCATCAGGCGTTATTTTTTCACAAATGGCCTTTGCATGGCCGGAGCCTCCGAGAGTGCAGTCTGCGAAAATTTTTCCCGGCTTGCAGTCAAGATAATATAACACTTCTTTTGTCATGACAGGGAGATGGTAAATCTGCATGTATCAGATTCCTAGTTTCGCAATTTCGTTTCTTACATCCTCCTTTTTGTTGTCATTTTCCATCTCTTCAAGTTCCTTGTTCCATTTTTCAAGGGACCAGATTTCAAAATGATCAAGGGCTCCGACAAGCACTATATCTTTTTCAAGCTCCGCGTACTGTCTTAACGCCGGCGGAACAAGAATCCTGTCCTGCTTATCGCAGGAGCATTCAAATGCCGCCCCGATAAATATTCTCCTGAATCGGCGCATGCTGTCACTTTTCTCGGCAAGAGATAGAATTTTGTTTTCTATCTTTCTCCATTCTTCAAAAGGATACGCGTAAAGAGTTCCGTCCATTCTTGACACAACAACCCCGTCCTGATCCCCGTTTTTAATTATATCGCGGAACCTTGCGGGTATTATTATGCGGCCTTTGGAGTCTATCGTATGAAAGGATGTTCCTCTAAACATTTTTCACCATTTTTAAGCACGATTATCGAGACCTTTGCATAACTCCCAGTACTTGAACAAAATTGGGCGTTTTGCAAAGGTATCTTATCCAGATAAAACCACTTTGAGCCACTTTTTTTATATAAATGATACAATTTAATGTATGTGTCAAGAAAAAAATAAAATACTTGTAATTATTTTTATAATAATTTATAAGCCTTAAAACAAATAAAAAGCAATATAAAATAGTGGATAATTGTGGATGTAATTAGACTTGCAAGGAGTTTTCAAAACAATTTTCCGGGAGTCGAGTAAAAATGGATCATCTCCAAATTAGTTGGTGATCCTGTAGGATTCGAGGGTTCAAGGGTTCGGCTTAACCTCCCGAATTAGAAGAGCAGCCCTGTCTATCCCGAGCAATATTACAGAAGGGTATGAGAGAAAAACACCTGAACCCTTGAATCCTCGAATCCTTGAACCCTTTCTCCCAACTAATTGGGAGTTGAGAAAAAAATTATCTTTGTAGGGATTTCCTGACAGACAAACTTAAAAAAT
Organism: Desulfobacterales bacterium; assembly: GCA_046485065.1. Lineage (GTDB taxonomy): Bacteria > Desulfobacterota > Desulfobacteria > Desulfobacterales > RPRI01 > RPRI01. The sequence goes on from JAWOHP010000021.1 coordinate 67,530, forward strand.
ATGATATAGCAGTTGTCAAAATAATATTCCGATTGGAGAAATTCAAATGGAGGCAGGGTTTTATTTTTGTTCAATATAATTCTTGACAGTATATTAAAATTTCTGATATCAGCGATAAGCGTATTTAATTGAATGTTTCAAATATGTTAAATTTTTCATGTTTTATATGGCTATAACAGATCATGTTATGCAAAGGTTTCCAAATAATGTCCATCCGGAAACAAATTATGGACGATAATGCGTTTCCAATTCGGAAATAGGCAATTTTGGGCAAGCTCAAGGAAATCAAGGGATTGCGCTTAAGACATACACATTGTATGTCGCACAAGAAATCCCGCAGATTGACACAGAGATCGCTCAAAAGGGCCATTTCCGGATGGAAACTAAATATGAGGGTCGCAGGATCAACTATATAAGGAAAGGGGTTCTGAAGTGACTCAACTCGGCGACATTACATCGACTGAAAAGCTTCTCAAGGTCATCCGCAGCAAGGAGGAGTCAGGGTCGGCTCCTGCCGAACCCCCAATCAAAAAGTCAAGACCTGTCAAATTTCCGGCAAAACTTTCGATTTCGCCCGGAAAATCATCCACGGTAGGCATTGATATCGGCCACGAGTATCTCCGCATTGTCCGAACCGAAATAAGCTTGCTGGGTTCCCGTCAGATCGTTGACCGGCGACGATTCAAGCTGCCGCCAGAAACTCCCATGGATTCGCCTCAATTTGCGGCATTCCTGAAGTCATCCCTCTTATCGGCCTGCGGGTCCCCGAGGCAGTCGGACCTGTGGGTCATCATGTCGTCGGCCAGTGTCGAACTGCGCAGCATACGCATCCCCAAGGTCGGTAAAAAACAGATCCGTAACGCTGTTTACTGGACCGCCAAAAAGGAAGCGCCCTTCGACGAAAAAGAGATGGTTTTTGATTTCGAAGTCCAGGGCGAGGTCGTAGAGCAGGGCGTTCCCAAGCTGGCAGTGATGTTCTACACGGCGCCCCGCCGGGAGGTGGAGGATCTTAAAAACCTCTTTTTCAGGATAGGCTGGCCTCTTGCAGGGATTTCGATAGTCCCGTTTGCGGTGCAGAATCTTTTCCGGACCGGGTGGATACAAACAGAGGAAGGGCCCCATACCAACCTCTTCGTAGGTAATGATTTTTCGCGAATTGACGTCTATTCCGGCGGCAACCTGATCATGACCCGCGGGATCAGGGCGGGAATCAGCAGCATGGTGGAATCCCTGATAGGTCAGTACAACTATTCGAAAGTCTTCGACGCAGCTCCCCTGACACCCGAAGATGCCCGTAAAATCCTCTTTTCCATCAGTCCTGATTCACCTGATTCTCACAAAGCGTATACCGACTTCGATCTGACTGAAGAAAAGGTTTTCGAGATGATTCAGCCCGCCCTCGACCGGCTTGCCCGCCAGGTGGAAAGAACCTTCGAGAGCTTTTCCTCTATCCAGGGCGATGAAAAAATCGACAGGATCTTCGTATCCTGCGCCATGAATATCTACCCGCCCATGGTTGACTACATCGGAACTCAGCTCGGAATTGCCTGCGAAGTGCTGGATCCGCTGAGCGAGCAGGTTTTGATTCCATGCCAGGATATAGACGACTCCCGTAACCTCTCAGAGCGCATAGCCTTCACGCCCGCCCTGGGCATAGCCCTTTCGAACAGCGTCAATACTCCAAACCTCCTGTTTACCAGCAAGGAGAAAGAGGATGAAGAGAGAGTAAGACGTATCAACAGGGCGATTTTCGCGGGCATCATAGTCGTCTTTCTTATCTGCTCCGGGGTATTCTTTTCCCGGATGTATTCAATCGAAAAGAAGAAGACGGCGATAGCCGGATTGGAAAAAGAGCTCACCCAGATGGGTGCGCCGGTTGATAGGAATGTGCTTACTAAAATGGTTGGCCAGGTCAACGAACGGAAGGCGCTCTCAAAGGTCTATGCCGAAAGGTACCTTAGCATGGTGATAATCGGCGAGATCACGGCGGTGACGCCTGAAAATGTCCGCCTTCTGGATATGAAGGCCAGCTTGAGTTTTACACAGGGCAGCGTTCCCGAAAAAACTCAGGGGCAGAATCCGAAAGCGAGGGTTGAGGAGATAACTCTTGACGGGATCATCCTGAACGAACGGGAGAAACTGGAAGCTTCCCTTGCAAGTTATGTCATGATACTTGAGGCTTCGCCCCTTTTCAGTCAGGTAACCATCAGCAAGAACATGGTGGAACCGTACCTTAAGGGTGAAGCGCTCCATTTTACCCTGAGTATGAAGGTGGAGGAAAATATCCATGGCTGATATTAAGCAGAATCTGAAAATTCCGCCGCAGAGCCTCTTGTATATAGGGATTTGCCTGATAGTCGTCATCCTTTTTATAATGCTCTGGTTCATTCCGTCAAACAGGACGATGGAGGATCTTTCCGCAAAGACTGATAATGTCAGGTTCCGGATTGAAGAACAGCGGGCGCTTCAGCCGTTATATCTGGCGCTAAAGAGCAGGATCGAGAAGAAGGATTCGGAGATACTGCCCCTTCCTGATAAAGGCATACTGCCGCATACGGATATCGCTACGCTTCCTCTTGTTTTCAGAACAGCGGCAAAGAACAGCGGAATGACATTCGGTTCGGCTGTTCCGAATCCGGCTACCGTTACGAGCGGCGGCAAATTCCTGTCAGTGGATGCTATCGTGAGGGGAAATTTTTTTGACTTTCGGAAGTTTCTCATCAACCTCGGGGCCATCCCCTACATACAGCATATCGAAAATATTTCGATTCAGCAGAAACCGGACGCCATGGAGTTCAATATGAAAATCTGGGTGGCCGTAGGATGAGGAGGCAGGTTTGTTATGGCTAAACTGGCTAAGCGGGAGAAGATTATTCTGGGAGTGATGGCGATCGCGATAATTTTTGCCGCCTTTGTTTACCTGTCGCCTACAAAAAAGAGCCCGGGAACAACTGAAAATGTTGCTGAAAAGACCGCTGAACTGAACACGTTCACAGCCGGTCTGGCCGGTACTCTTAAAGAGGATACGATGAAAAATCCCGGCACACTGATCCTCGCCCGAGCGGAAAAAGAATGGGCGCGGGACCCTTTCCTGAACAGCAGGGATCTCGTCAGGTGGAATGAGGTCAAGGCTAAAAAGGCCAAGGAGGAAAGCGCCGCTGTCGCGAAGATTGACTTCGTCTATAGCGGTTATTTTGAAGTGCGCGGAAAGCGGATAGCTATCATAAATGGCATTGAATATAATGAAGGCGAAGCTCTCGACATGAAGGGGTATATGCTGAAAAGTGTTTCCCCCGAAAAGGTCGTGATCGAGAACCGCGGAATCGGGGCAAAGATAAGTGTGCCCATGCTCGAGTAAAAAGGGAGGCATCGATGGCTTACATCAACTCTAAATATCCGTGGGGAGGCCTGACGGTCATCCTTCTGTCGGTAATGCTGATTTTCGGCTGCGCGGGCAATGAGACCGTCAAAAAGGATCCCCTCTTCGACAAATGGTCCACGATGGGGGAAACAGCCACAGGCCATTCCCCCGCCCCACGTGACCGGGGTTCGGCATTGGCGCTGCAACTCGCCGGCGGAAAGGAACTGGTGGAAGAACCCATCCGGGAACTTCCGACTCAGGCGATTAACCTCAAGTTGCGCCAGGCTGACGTAAGGACTATTCTGCGGGCCCTTGCCCGGATCGTCGATCTGAACATCCTTGTGAAAAATGAGATAAAAGGTGAAATGACGATCGATTTCCGGGATGTTCCATGGGACCAGGCTTTTAATGGCATCCTCCAGACACAGGGTCTCACTTACGAGTGGGAAGGCGATGTTATCAGAGTGATGACTCTTGAGGACGCTGAACTGGCTCTGAAACGAAAAATCCAGGAACAGGGAGTAAGTTGGGTAGAACCTCTCCGAACCGTGGTTGTCCCGATTGACTATGCGAAACCCCAGGATATGAAGGAAAATCTTGAGAGTTTCCTTACCCGGACCAAAGATGACAAGCCCCGCGGGTCGGTTCGGGTGGATGTACACAGCAACTCCCTGATAATTTCGGCAATCAGGGATGATATTATTAAAATGATACCGATCATAGAAGCGATCGATAAACCAACTCCACAGATACAGATCAAGGCCAACATCATTGATACGACGAAAGATACCACCCGGGACCTCGGAATTCAGTGGGGAGGCATGAACGCCCGTAAGTTCGGGAAGGAAACCTTTTATCGAAGGTCCCGTCGACGTGCTCCCGAGCCCGAGCACGTCGACGGGACCTTCGAACAGCACCGCCGAACCGTCGGCGCGGCCGATCGCCTCG
>JAWOHP010000102.1:0-3531 GCA_046485065.1 Desulfobacterales bacterium
AATCAGAAAGGAGTACCAATGAAATCAAGCACAGAAGATAACTTAGAAGGCAAGATGCACCAGGTTAAAGGAAAGATGAAAGATGCTGTTGGGAAAATAGTCGGGAATCGCGATCTCGAAGCCGAGGGCAAAGCCGAAAATTTAGCCGGAAAAGTTCAGGAAAAGTTAGGCAAAATCGAGAAGATTGTGGGAGAATAGAGTTTTTTTTGAAATCATCGTATTATACAAAACAGCCGGCCGGGGCTCTGAATACCGGCTAATCATAAAAGGAAAATTGAAAGGAGGATCATCATGTTATGGACTATTGCAGTAATACTGGTAATCTTGTGGCTGCTGGGACTTGTGAGCAGTTACACAATGGGAGGGTTCATCCATGTCCTGCTGGTGATCGCCGTTATCGTGATCCTGTTCAATGTCATTCAGGGTCGGAGAGTAACGTAGTCAGCAGAATATCATAAACAAATTTTATAATATAAAGCCGGAGCAAATAGAAAGATTCAGAAATGAAAAATAACGTAATGATAACAATAATGAACGTACTTCCTGAAAAGCAGAAAGAGATGTTGCAAACGCTTCTTTCATTGACTCAGCCGTCCGCGAAGGGGAAAGGATGTACTAGATATGGTATCTATCGTGATATAGAAGACGAGAATGTTTTCAATCTGATTTCTGAATGGGAAACCCGCCAAAATCTGGACCATTATATGAGGTCCGACAGCTTCAGAGTTTTGCTTGGAACGAAGAGCCTCTTAAGCGAACCATTGAAAGTTCAAATTTTTACGGTTTCAAATTCTGAAGGATTCGAAGCTGTCGATTCCGTAAGAAAAAAAGATGCGGATTTTCCCTATAGGAATACATAAGGGGGCCTGCGGATATGAATATTCTCCTTATTTATCCCGAATTTCCAAATACATTCTGGTCTTTCACGGACGATTTAAGTTTTAAGAGCGTTTTCGTTACTGGCAACTATTACTCTGGACACTGATCAGTAGACCAAGACAGCTATCCCTGGCTGTTACACTTTCCATATATGGCCATCATTACCGTAAAATATGTGAACGGTACATTATTAAGCCTGTATCGTTTTCAAAGATGGGGAAAATCCATCTTTTTGACGAAAATCGCACCGGAAAGGAAACATCATGACAAAGAACATTGAATCCAAAAGTATCGAGCAAATACTTGCTGAAGCCGAGGAACTAATTCAACAGATTAATTCCGATGTCCTCGACGACATGGAAGAAGAGCGTCGCCTGCAGTTTGAAGTACACGCTCAAAACTTAAAAAAGATAAAATCCGAGATTCAGCGAAAGATCGATAATAAGGCAGCGTCGGACATAGGTTCCGGCGCCGAGGGTATACATGAGGCTATCGACGATATCGTGAAGGCTTTGGGAGATTACTTAAAAAAATAATTTATTTTAACTCGAAAGGCGGGGTTTTTCGTTAACCTATGTCATCCAACTCAAACAACAGAGGGAAAAGCTCTTTGGAGCGCATCGCATGCAGGGTAATGATCGAACGCGGTTTTCTTATCGATTTTTCAGAGGCTGCCCTGAACGAGGTGGAAAAGGTTGCGCAAGTTGACTGGGTGGCGAAATCTCTCTCGAAGGATCTGCGTCACTTACTCTGGGCATCGATTGACAACGACGATTCTTTGGACTTAGATCAGCTAACCGTGGCAGAAACCCTGCCGGATAAGACGGTAAAAATATTTGTGGCTGTCGCCGACGTGGACGCTCTCATAAAGAAGAACTCAGCCATTGATGAGCACGCCCGGCGGAACACGACTTCGGTTTACACGGCGGGCAAGACATTTCCAATGCTTCCGGAGAAACTCTCCACGGATCTCACCTCTCTTAATTATCATGAGGATCGTTCGGCTATAGTTATCGAGGCGGTAATCAGTGATGGTGGGCAGATTAAACGCTCTGATATCTATCATGCTTTGGTCCGGAACCACGCCAAGCTGGCCTACAATAGCGTGGCGGCCTGGCTGAAAGACAATGGTCCGATACCCGACGATGTTGCGGCAGTCCCGGGACTTGCAGAGAACCTCCGTATCCAGGACCGGGTGGCTCAGCAATTGAAAGGCTTGCGGCACGAGCGTGGCGCCCTGGATCTGCAAACGCTGGAAGCTCGCCCAATCATGGCCGGTGAAGAAATCCTGGATCTGCGGGTGGATGAGAAGAATCTGGCCAAAGAGCTCATCGAAGACTTTATGATTATGGTCAACGGCGTGACTGCGCGTTTTCTTAACGGAAAAAAAGTATCTTCCTTAAGGCGTATGGTACGCTCACCTAAACGGTGGGGCAGGATCGTTGAGATTGCGGCCCGGCACAATTCACAGCTTCCGCCGGACCCGGATTCAAAAGCTTTGGGAACTTTCCTGGCTGCGCAGAAAGCATCAGATCCAATCCGTTTTCCCGATCTCTCACTATCTGTGATCAAACTGCTCGGTCCGGGTGAATATGTCGTTGAATCTCCGGGAGAGACAGCTCCAGGGCACTTCGGCCTTGCCGTAAAGGATTACACACATTCAACGGCTCCAAACCGGCGGTTTCCGGATCTGATTACTCAGCGCATCCTTAAAGCAGCTTTAGACGGAGCGCCAATGCCTTACGGCCGGGAAGAGCTGGTGGAACTTGCCCGACACTGCACAAATAAGGAAAATGACGCCAACAAGGTTGAGCGGTTCGTTGCCAAATCGGCCGCTGCAATGCTCCTTTCTTCAAGGATTGGAGATCAGTTTGACGCCATTTGCACGGGTGCTGCAGACAAAGGAACCTGGGTTCGCATATTTAATCCACCCGTTGAAGGCCGATTGCTCCATGGACATGAAAACATAGATGTGGGCAACCGGCTCAGGGTGCAACTCATCCACACAGACATGGAGAAGGGATATATCGATTTCAAGAAGATCCACTAAGCCTTTATTGGTGTTCCGGTAATGTCCCGTATTTTAACAGAACCAAGCCTGCAGAAATTGTGGACCAATACGCGCGAGGAGATCAACCATGAGCAAATACATGCAACTTAGAGTTACTGTCAGTCCTTATTATCAAAAAGATCTGCAGGAGACTTATCCCAAACTGGCTCGCAATTTAGGATATCTGGATCCGAGTCTTCCAACCCGGGATCCTTCCCTTTATGAATTAGTGGGACAGTTGGATCGACTTCTTTACCGCCATGACGGAACGAAGCTCAGAGAGGCGCTTCTCAGACATGCTGAGAAGCTCAGGAACTATTATAAGAACATTCAAGATAATATTGCCGATTGGAAACTCGCCCAGGCGGACAAACTTCTATATAGCATCGAGGATACATTCGACGACATAGAATCGGAATTGGAGTAGCCATTCAGCAAAGGCAAATTATCCCGCCATCCTCAACCCCGTCGCCGGCACGGCGAATGGTGGTGCGGATATCTGATGCCAAGGGACATCGCTTTAAACATAAGGTGGATTTTCCATGAAAAATACTCATAAAATTATTATTTGGCTTGCTGGAATGGCGTTGCTGATTGCTGGG
>JAWOHP010000138.1:0-8581 GCA_046485065.1 Desulfobacterales bacterium
TTTACTTTTCACCATTAACCAGATGGCATGCCACAAGATGTTCTTCCTTTGTTCCCTGCGCAGGTTTAAGCTCCGGCTCTTCGGATCTGCACCGGTCGAAAGCAAAAGGACAGCGGGTATGAAAACGGCAGCCCGGAGGCGGGTTCAACGGGGATGGAACATCTCCGTGAAGAACTATCTTCTGTTTCCTTACCAATGGGTCCGGAACAGGAATTGCCGATATAAGAGCTTGCGTATATGGATGGAGGGGATTCCTGTAAACAGAATCGGCATCGGTAAATTCAACGATTTTCCCCAGATACATAACGGCGATATTGTCTGAAACATGTTTAACAACGGAAAGATCATGCGCAATGAAGAGATAGGTCAGGTCCATTTCGGATTGCAGATCAAGAAGAAGGTTAAGAATCTGTGACTGAATCGAAACATCAAGCGCCGATACCGGCTCATCACAAACAACCAGTTTAGGTTTAAGGGCAATAGCTCTTGCTATTCCTATTCTCTGCCGTTGCCCGCCGCTGAATTCATGAGGGAAACGGTTAGCCGCGCTTCCGGACAATCCAACGCGCGACAGAAGATTTACGATTTCATCCCGTCTTGTTTCAGCTGTCCCGATCTTATGAATGATAAAGGGCTCCTCTATTATCTCTCCGATAGTCTGGCGTGCATCAAGAGATTCAAAGGGATCCTGGAAAATCATCTGCATATTTCTTCTGAGCAATCTTAAAGCCCCCTGTTTCATCTTGGAAATATTTTCTCCTTCGAAGAAAACCTCACCTCCCGATAAATTATAAAGTCTCAAAACAGCCCTTCCAACCGTGGTTTTCCCGCAACCTGATTCACCGACAAGGCCGACTGTTTCACCAGCTTTTATTTTCAGGGAAACACCGTCAACAGCATGCACTTTCCCTGTTTGTCTGCGGAATATTCCACCGTAAACCGGAAAATGCATCTTAAGATTGTTCACTTCAAGCAGATATTCAGACATAAAGATAGCAGTTCACCAAATGTTCATCTTCAAAAACGGAAACAGGAGGATGGACTGTACCGCACACCGGCATTGCACTGGGACACCTGTTTCTGAACCTGCATCCCGTGGGAAGTTCATGGAGGGCGGGAACCATGCCGTTTATTACATGAAGCTTTTCTTTCCTTTTCCCCTCAAGTCGTGGGATTGATAATAGAAGTCCTTTCGTATAAGGGTGCAGCGGTTTGCTGAATATTCTATTAACAGAACCTGTTTCGGCCACCTTGCCCGCATACATGACAAGCACTCTGTCACTGGTTTCAGCAATAACTCCAAGAGCATGGGTAATAAAGATTATTGCCATCCCTGTTTCGGCCTGAAGCTGTTTCATAAGCTCGAGTATCTGGGCCTGAATTGTTACATCAAGGGCGGTTGTGGGCTCGTCGGCAATCAGAATATCCGGTTTACACACAAGAGCCATTGCTATCATTACTCGCTGGCGCATACCTCCTGATATCTGGTACGGATATTCCTCCAACCGTTTCCCGGGATCGGAAATTCCTACTTTTTGCAGTATTTCAATCGATCCTTCACTAATATCTTTTTCACTCATTCCTGAATAGCGAAGCCGGAAGACTTCTCCTATCTGGTCTCCTATTCTGTGAACAGGATTCAAGGCTGTCATAGGCTCCTGGAAAATCATGGATATCCGGTTGCCCCGTATCTCATGCATCCTTTCGGCCGGAAAGTCAGCGATATTGGTGCCGGAAAATATGATACTGCCGTTCTCAATACGCCCTGAAGGCTTGGGAAGAAGCCTCATTACCGAAAGTGCCGTGACGCTCTTACCGCAGCCGGACTCACCGACTATGCCAAGAACTTCTCCCTTTTGAACCTCAAAGCTGACATCATCAACAGCACGTATCCTGCCAATTTCGGTATCAAAAGAGACAACAAGATTTTCAACCTTCAATACAGCCTCTTTACTCACGCCTCACGCCTTAAGCCTTTCGCCTAATCTATCGATTTCATTTTATAGGTTTCATCAATGATCGTTACCGGCTTAAATTTTATTTCTTTTTTGATTGCTTCTTTTGTCTCACGATAAAGCTTTTCGTCAAACCAGAACAACCCGCCCGTCATGCTGCCAAAAGGGTCAAAAAGGCTTGTTGAATGCATAGTCCCCGGGACTTCGGGAAATTTCCACCATCTCCAGTATGCATGCCTCACATATGGGACCATGAAAGTCGGAACAAATACACCCAGTTCATGAATCTTCGCTTGGATCTCAACCGACAGCTTTATCCGCTCATCTTCTTCGAGTGAATTCCGGTATGCGTCTATGAGCCTGTCCATTTCAGGATCATCTGTATTTGTTATGTTGTTAGTCTGAGGCTTGTGGGCATTTGCCGAATGGAAATGTTCCCAGTACTGTGGCCTGAAAGAAGTGCTCCAGCCCATCCAGGCCACATCATGTTTTTTCTCAAGAAATTTCTTGAAGGCGGCTGTTGGATCAAGGTTCTGGAGCCTGAGCTCAATTCCGGCTTTTTTGGCCTCTTCCTTCAGAACAACAAGTCTCGGAGTGTGCGCTTCGGACCCGTATGTCACTTCAACTGAAAAACGGCTTCCGCTTTTTTCCCATATCCCGTCAGAACCTCTTTTCCAGCCTGATTTTTTCAAATAATAGTCGACTTTTTCAAGATCAAATCTTCTTGCCCTTATGCTCTCGTTTGAATACTTCCCGTAGCCCACAAATCCGTGCTCGAGCCTGAAATAATCATTACGAAGTACTTTCTCGATAACCCTCTCTACATTCATCGCATGGGCAAATCCATATCTGACATTTATATCTTTAAATATCTCCCTGTCCTGATTCAGCCATAATCCCATGGCAGACTGCTGTGTGTTGTTGAAAAACCAGATTTTGTGAACATACCCGTTCTCAACAACTGGTGTCTTTGATCTTACGTGCCAGTATTCTGGTATTGTCAGGCCAAACTCATCTTCCTTACCCTTTTTGAAATATTCCCATATCATGTTCATATCACGCACAACAGTGAATATCACCTTATCAACATTAAAACGGTTTTTGAAATATTTGAGTTCATCGCCCCACCAGTCGTTTTTGCGCCTGAAAACGATATGCTTTCCTTTTACAAATTCGCTCATCTGGTAAGGCCCGGTATTGGGCACAATCTCCCAGTTGTATTTTCTCACAAAATTTTCATCCAGCTTCCCGTAATAATGGGCGGGCGTTGGGCTTATTCCGAGCTTGAGATATAGATCCGGTTCCGCCTTGGTAGCGACAACCGCAAGTGTATAATCATCAAAAACCAATACTTTGTCTATCTCCTTTGAGTAATAATCATTGTACCATGGCGCCACGATATGCTTTGAGCGCATGAAATCAAGCGTGTACGCAAAATCTTTTGCCGTGACAGGTATGCCGTCCGACCAGCGTGCCTTCCTGTTAAGTCTGAAATACATAGTCCTTTTATCTTTACCGAATGCCCAGTGGGTTGCTATTTCCGGAATGATATTTAAGGTATTAGGATGAATCCCTATAAGGGAGAGGTGATTATCCAGTATGGCGCTTCTGAAACTTCCGTTTGAATCAGGTCCAACAACCCGGAATGTCATCGGAAAACTCATGGTAGCGGCATGAAGAGTCCCGCCTCTTCTTGCTTCCGGCGTAGCAAACACGGGATCAGAATCATTTGTAAGCCATTTTATGTCTTTCGGAAGCTCAGATTCAGATGCTGAGACATATGACGAAGAGGGTAGGAATAACATCCCGTAAATCAAAACGAGTTTAACTAACAACCTGATATTTTTTTTCATCATATATTTTTTCATATCTTTCGCGATTAACAATCATATATCAGCAAACCATGACGGCTATGCAAAAAGCTCCGTATGCAAGGCGCGCGAATTTCGAGGAATGAGGCGTACATAAAAGTACGCCGCAATGACGAAAAATGAAGCGCAACACAGCAGGCGGACTTTTTGTAAAGTCGTCATTCATATGTCGAATACATCTTTGGATCAAACGCCTCCCTTACCGCCTCTCCGACAAATGTAACTGTTACAAGAGTTATGGTCATTGCACAAATAACTGAACTTCCGATCCACCACGAATCCATGTGTATCCATCCCTGCTGTAGAAGCTCTCCCCAGCTGGGGGTGGGCGGAGCAAGGCCAAAGCCGAGATAATCAAGCGATGTCAGGGCAACAATTCCGCCTGAAACTGCAAAAGGAGCGTAAGTGACTATCACGGATATTGTATTAGGAATTATATGTCTGAATATTATCCGGCTATTCGTGGCTCCAAGCGCCTGTGCCGCAAGAATATATTCCCTTGCTTTTTCCTTATATGTAACCGTTCTTATAGTCCATGTCATTCCTATCCATCCAAAAAAAGCCATGATAAGTATAAGGGTAAAAAAACTCGGAACAACAATTGAAGATATAATTATGATTACGTAAAGAAACGGCACATTTGACCATATTTCTATTATACGCTGGAAAAAAAGGTCAAATCTTCCACCAAAATAACCCATTGCGCTTCCTATGCTGATGCCTATCCCATAATCAAACAGCAGAAGGAGAAGGGAAAATATTATGGCAATTCTGAAACCATATACAAGGCGGGCAAGGATGTCTCTTCCTACATTGTCTGTTCCAAGGTAATGCTTTTCAGCAAAAGAGGGGGGGAAAGGAGGAAATTTCTCTTCCTTAAGATCGTTTTCATAAGGATTATACGGAACAGGAGGTAAAATGACCCAGTTGCCTTTCGCCTCTTCCTTAAAACGCTTCTTAAGCTGCCTGTAGTTGGTCTCATAGTCATAATCAAGACCGAATTTTACTCCGGGGTACATGTTTTCGTAAACAGGGAAATAATAATTCCCGTTATGGTAAACTACAAGGGCGCGGCTGTTAACAAGCATTTCAGCGAAAAATGAACAAAGAATCATTAAAACAAGAAGTATAAACGAATAGTATCCTCTTTTGATGGATTTAAAACGCTTAATCTTTTTTAAAGTAAGAGGATTAAGTCTCATAGTTATCATTCGAACCTGACCCTTGGATCAACAATCGCAACACATATGTCGGACAGAATATTACCTATCAAAAGCAGAAGAGATGAGATTACAAGAATTCCGAGGACAACGGGATAATCGCGTTCTATTATAGCCTCATAGCCCAGAAGCCCCATACCGTTTATGTTGAATACTTTTTCTATCAGAAAAGAGCCCATGAGAATAACGGAAATATTGTTCCCGAAATGGGTTGCAATCGGTATCAGACTGTTTCTTAAGGCATGGCGGAAAACAGCCTTTTTGAAAGAGAGCCCTTTTGCGATTGCTGTGCGTACATAATCAGATGAGAGATTATCCATGAGAGTGTTTTTCATTAGAAAAGTCATAACCGTAAAGGAACCGGCCACGTACGCAGTAAGTGGAAGAATGGTATGCCAGAGTATATCAAGGGCTTTGTTGAAAACGGACAATTCTTCAAAATTCTCACTCACGAGCCCGCCAAGAGGGAATATGTCAAGGTAAGAAGAAAAGAATATTAGAAGCAGCACTCCGACGACCCATCCCGGAACGGCATAACCGGTAAAAACAACAACGGAAGTTGCATTATCAAAATAGCTCTTGTGTTTGACGGCTTTTGCTATGCCAAGAGGTATACACACACCATACACAAGTATCATGGTTATTATTCCGAAATAAAGAGATACTGGTATCCGTTCTTTTATCATGCTCCAGACAGGATCATAATACCTGGTTGATTCCCCGAGATCTCCTGTCAGCACCTTTTTCAGCCATAGAAAATAGCTTGTAAGAACCGGCTTGTCGAAACCGTAATATTTTTTTAGTTCTCCGATCTGCTCTTCTGAAAGGGGTTGATTCTGCTCCCTTGAAGATGTTTTAAGTCCACCTTTCCCGTCCATGCTCTGCATCTGCTGAGCCTGGGCTATCATCCGCTCAATGGGACCTCCCGGCACGAATCTCGTAATCACAAAAACCATTACTGTGATTCCCAGAAATGTTGGCAGTATCAATAAAAGGCGCCTCAAAATATATGATGTCATTTTACGATTTTTTTCTCCGGGGCTGATTATATTATTTTTCTTTTTTTATCTGAAAAGCTTTTATATCTCAAGACAAAAAGGAAAGGGTTCAAGGAGTCAAGGGGTCGGGGGGTCAAGTGACAAGGAACACTAATTGGCATTGACATGATATGTATATTGTTGTTAACAGGTTACTAATATACTGGCATCATTGCCAAACCAAAAACCTAAAATCATGAACCAGGAGCTTTTATTCATGTTCAACTCTGAAAATAACACTCCTTCATCAGAACTTGACCGGAGAATAGAAAATTTCAAGGAACATCTTCAGGCAAATAATGTAGATGGCGCACTCATTATTCAGAATACCGACCTTTTTTACTTTGCCGGAACAATTCAACAGGCGCATCTTTTCATTCCGGCAGATGGTGAGCCTCTTCTGTTGGTTCGCAAAAGTTACGAGCGTGCCCTTGAAGAATCGAACTTAGAAAAAATAGTTCCTTTTTCAAGTCCAAAGCAGATTCCGGGCCTTTTGCTGGAACACGGATACAAAATACCCGGAATTCTTGGTCTTGAGACTGATGTAATGCCGGCAAATTTTTATTTTACCTACCGTGAATGTTTTGAGAATTCAAAACTTACGGACGTATCTCATTTCATACGCCTTGTCCGGTCGGTCAAATCAGGTTACGAGATTGAAATCATGAAAAAAGCGGCTTTCTTTTCAGATATGGTTGCAGAGAAAGCAAAAGAGCTCCTGGAGGAGGGCATAACTGAAATCGAATTTGCCGGTAAAGTCGAAGCTGAAGCCCGCAAACTTGGTCATCAGGGAATTATAAGGATGAGGCTCTGGGGAAGTGAACTGTTTTACGGTCACATAATGGCCGGCGCATCCGCCGCCATTCCAAGTTTCCTCTCATCTCCGACAGGAGGTCTTGGTGTCGGGCAGGCCGTTGCCCAGGGTCCTAGTTTAATGCCTATAAAAAAACATCAGCCCGTGCTTGTCGATTATGTTTTTGCATGGATGGGATATCTTGCAGACCACACACGCATTTTTTCAATTGGGGATCTTCCGGATGAACTCATAAAAGCCCACAAAGCCATGCTCGATATTCATGCCATGATTAAAAAGGAAGCGAAGCCGGGTGTTACAGCAGGCGATCTTTATGAAATGGCGACAGAGATGGCGGAACGTATCGGATACGGTGAAAATTTCATGGGAGTCGGCGACCAGAAAATACGCTTTGTCGGGCATGGAATAGGGCTTGAACTGGATGAGTATCCCTTCATTGCAAAAGGCCAGAAAATGGTCTTGAAGGAGAATATGACAATAGCCGTCGAACCCAAGCTAGTTTTTCCGGGCAAGGGTGTTGTCGGTATTGAAAACACACATCTTGTTACAAAAAATGGCCTCGAACAGCTCACATTCGCTGATGAAAAGATAACGATAGTTTAACGATTTTGGTTTCTGATCCGGTTTGTGTTACGAATGCTCAGAGGAAGGAGTCTCATTATGAACCCGAAGGAAGAAAAAAAACTTATCGGTCCCAAAGGACGGCCCATATTTGGTATTCACAGCTCTCCGGTAGAATCTTTTAATCTGTCTGATCTTCGAATATACGGGAAAGATAAAAAAGCAGGGTTGCTAAAAAGGTTAATAAGCGGATTCCGTATAAAACGATGGGAGTATCTTGGAGTCTGCAACAACGAAATCATATTCGGCGCAGCAATTGTAAATCTTGGATATATGAGCAATATGTTCACTTACATATTTGACCGGAAGGCCGGAAAAATAAAACAACTGGAAGCAATTACCCCATCCGGGAAAGCCGGTCTGTTTGAAGGATCTTTTCAAAACGGCTCTGCAAGTTTTAAGAACAGGAATGCTTCTCTGAACTTTATCAACAAGTCGGACAGGGTTCTTGCCAAAATCTCGGTCAGTGGGAAATTGCATGCTGAGCTGAATTTCTTAAAGTTAACCGAACCCCTGTGCTGTACCTCGCGGGTCGGGCTTGACGGTTTTAACTATACTCATAAAGAAGCCGGCATTCCTGTAAGTGGTAATATTATATTCGGGGGATATAAATGCGAGATAATTGAAAAAGAATCTTCAGGAGTGGTGGACTATACGCTCGGATATCTTGCCCGGCACACCTTCTGGAACTGGGCGTCAGGAGGCGGATTTGATACAACTGGAAACAGGATCGGGTTTAATCTTGTACAGGGCGTTAATGAAACAGGCTTTACTGAAAATGTTTTCTGGGTTAACGGGAAAATGATAAAAACAGATGTCATCGATTTTCAATACAGCGACCTTGATCTTCTTAAGGAATGGAAAATGGTCTCAAACGACGGGAAGATAAATCTTATTTTTTCTCCTGAAGGAGAGAGGGCAGCTAATATAAATATTGGCGTCATAGCAAGCAAATTTCACCAGCCGTTCGGACGATTTGAGGGGATATTGTCAAATGGCATGGAAATGTGGGAATTGAAAAATGCTGCCGGTTTTACGGAAGAGCATTATGCAAAGTGGTAAT
>JAWOHP010000165.1:0-3666 GCA_046485065.1 Desulfobacterales bacterium
CTTAAGGCCATGTTCTTCCATCAAGGTTTTTAGGGCATTTATCGGGTCCCCCCCTATATCGGGGTAATTTTGGGATTCATAGGTTTCGATCAGGCTTCCAATCGTCTCCATCAATGAAGATAATGGATGAGACTCATTGTTGCCAACCTCATCAATAAGACTGTCAAGAAGATTGACCAGGTTATTATAATCTTTTTCATTGTGCGGCACAGAAAATACATGCTGTATGTTCGGCCAAACGTTAGCAATTTCTTTAAGCTGAGTATTCATTATTTCCTCCAATATCCTCGATCATATTCCTTGTGAGTAAGAACATGCCGAATATAAATCCGTCGCGTGTTGAAGTGTATTGCAGCAATTAAACGGGCCTTGTTTCCACCAATATTGAAAACCGTTAAATTGTCGACCTTATCAGCTCCCGGAAATGCCTGGCGCAGTTCAACAAATGAAATAAAATCAGTATGTTTTACTATCCTATACCAGGACTCAATCGCGGAAGAACAATCTGGATGCTTTTTAGTAAATTCAATCAAGCGCTTTCGAGTGATTACGTGCATGTAAGGAATCTATCTCAAAATGAGATATGTGTCAATAAAAAATATGCCGGCAGAAATTATCATCAACTCTCAGCCATCTATTGAGGGTAAATGGGGACAGGTCTTGCAATTTAGCATTTTTCAGGTGGGGCCGTATTGGAGTAAAGTTTTGGAAAAGGGTCAGCATCCCATAAGCAGTCAAATGCTGGAATTTGTCCCATCCCAACAGGGGGGTTTTTATGACCGGCGGGCGTTTGTCAGCCCCTCTCGTGAGGCCAAGCGTGTGAACGTTTTTGAGAGATAAATATTCACAAGAAATTCCTATGATATTGCTTTCTGTATAGCCCAGCTATATACATATAGTCAAGCTGTTTTTCGCATTTCTATAAAGCGCGAGATTTGAGCCCATCTCTTCCCCGTCCCCCAGACTCCTACTTGCCAGTAATTGGATGTTGTACGGAAACCTGGAACTTGACATTATATGTAATAAAGTATATACATATTGTGAATATAAAAATATAAATATTGATGAGGAAACCATGAAGACGGCAAGAGTGTTCAAATCGGGAAATTCGCAGGCTGTCAGACTCCCCAGGGAATTCAAGCTCAACGTTTCAGAAGTTCACGTCTTTAAGAAAGACGGGGATCTGGTGTTGCGGCCTTTTCAAAAAACCTGGCAGGATTATTTTAATCGCGGGCGGCGATTCAGTGTTGACTTCCCGGATACGATCGAAGATTTGGATTTGGAGGAGAAAACTCTGTGGTGATCTGTTATATGCTGGATACCGACGCCTGCATTGCCCTGATCAAGAATCGGCCTGAGTCGATGCACAGCCGATTGTCGGAGCTTTCCCCGGAAGAAGTTGGGATATCCGGTATAGTTGTAGCTGAACTCTGGTTTGGTGTCGCGCATTCACAGAAGAAAAAGCAAAATGAAGCCGCGCTGAAGGATTTTTTGGACTATGCTACCGTTCTGGATTGGCCGAGCGAGGCTTCTCCTCTTTATGGAAAAATCCGTGCAGGAATTCAGAAGCAGGGAACTCCTATCGGCGCAATGGATCTGCTGATTGCCTCTCACGCCCTTTTCCTCGATGCGGTACTTGTGACCAACAACACAAGGGAATTTCAGCGGGTACCTGATCTGAAAATTGAAAATTGGGAAGCAACTGTCGTTTTATAAAACACCCATAGTTACCGATTTCAGACCACCACAAATCGCAACTTTCATTTCCTGCTTTTCCCTTAAATCTTAATACTATCTTTTACTTTCTTTTTCTTAACTTATATTTTGATGTACGCCCACCATATTCTTTGAAAAACTGTAAAGAAATTTAGACAGGATCAACAGGATTGTCAGGATTGTTGCCTGTCGGCAAAGCAAAAGCAAGAAACTGAAAAAACTGTAAAGAATTTAAACCGCCCCGGTTAAACAAATAAAATAAAGGTTTAACAGGGTAAACAAAGGCGCCAAGAACGTGAAGGATTATTTTGGATGGATACGGTAAGTGTACAGTTACCGATTTCAGGTCAAGCCTGTTTTCGGTAACTGTGAGGTTATATTAGTTACCGAAAAGTGGTCAAGGCCAAAATCGGTAAATAACTTATATTTTGATGTACATCCCCTATATTCTTTCACAAATTAGTTGGGAGAAAGGGGTCCAGGATTCAACTAGACCGTAGGAACGCGCTACGCCCGGATTAAGCCGTTTTTTCCCCAAGCCCCATGCGGACCTGATAATATTTATGAGATAGTTTATTTTTGATTTTTAAGGTGGGTTATTTTATGGATATCTTCCTTCATATCCGCAATGTCGTAGTTCAGTTTAAACCTCTCATCGCCCGCCGCGAATCGTCTCAATGACGATCTTTGTATTTTTTAAACGATCCCGCCATGTTCGTGAGTCAGTATGATAATGTTCTTGGTATGTAGTCAAGATGTTAATGATAAGGGAAAAGGATATGCCGGCCTGATTGGTATGTTTGTTGACGCAAAAGATGAAAACGCCCGTAAATTTTATGAAAGATACGGCTTTGTTTCACTTCCGGGTCACGATCTTCAATTATTCCTGCCTCTTGCAACACTTCGTCTGGCGGCTGAGGAATCTTCGACCGTAAAGAATGGGACGCGCCCCCACCACGCTCATCTCTCTCTTTAGCACGTTGATAAACTGCGGAAGCTCGTCTAAGCTGGTCAGATAATCTCCCCTATATTCCCTTTGAAGTTGAATCCACCGTCTCTCGTCTTTGCTATTTCTATTGATTGCCTGAATAAATTATGATAAAAGTCTCTTGAATATGTAAATTAGGAGGTGTCAAATCATGCCGGAAATTATCAATTTTCTCGAATCACTTGTTCGTGAAACACGCAAGCCTGAAGCGGAGATCGTGGCCCGGGCATTTCAGACGGGATTGCGCCAGTTATGGCGAGAACAGATCCTTGGCCAATATCTTCGAGGTGAAATCACCCGCGAAAATGCCATAAACCTTGCGGGGATTGATTATGTGGAACTGGCGGAGCGTCAGCACATCGCAATGATGGAGGACCTGAAGTGGGCGTTGGAGAACTGAAGGCGGTTGCAGATGCCGGTCCGCTAATCCACATAACTGAAATCGGATGTCTTCGATTCATGAATAATTTTGATGCGTTGTATGTTACTGACGCAGTTTGGATTGAAACCGTCGGCCAAGGCCGCATATCTAAAACCGATTTGTCCAGCCTCCCAAATATTGAACGTCATTCGCTGAATAGATTAGAAGTCGAACAATTTGTTAAAAAAAACAACCTCTCCGAACTTCATGGAGGTGAGCAGGAATGCCTCTTTGTTTGCCTGAACAAAGGAATATCCATTCTGCTGACTGATGATATGGCGGTTCGAACTGCCGCAAAACGTCTCCATATTAAGCCCGTTGGATCCCTGGGAATTGTGGTATTGGAATATAAACGAGGGGCAATAACACTTCAGGAAGCTGAACGCTGCATGGCTGATCTATATGATGTAAGCAGTCTTTTTGTTTCACGATCAATCGCCTGTTCGGCCGCCGCGAGGCCGCGAACAGCCAAGGCGGCTATCAGATCCCGCGGCTGTCGAGGCTGTACTTCGAAAACTACAAGGTCGACCCGAAGGAGGAG
>JAWOHP010000005.1:0-8700 GCA_046485065.1 Desulfobacterales bacterium
TCATCGTTAATCCATTTAAGCAAGTCCAGATCTGCAAAAAAGAGCAGCAATTTACTCTTATTCCTTTCTGATAATTTTAACTGTTGCTCAGCATGAAATAAAAAGCCTCTTCTGTTATATAAGCCTGTAAGCTGATCTGTTACTGAAAGGGCAAGAATCTTTTCCTCCATCCTTTTGCGCTCCGTGATGTCACGGGCCACTGCCTGAAAGGCAACCACCTTGCCGTCCCGAAAGATCAACTGGGTGTTTTGCCCGAGCCAGATCTCATGTCCGTCTTTCACGATAACGGGATACTCGGAGTAGGTATTGGGAATCCCCTTCATGAACTGACGGCCAAAGAAATTCATGGCTTCCTCTTGCATATCTGATCGGATAAATGTCGGATAATGCCTACCGATAATTTCCTTTTCTTCGTATCCCATAATGCGGAGTGCCGCAGGATTGAAAAAGGTTATGTGTCCAGTGTTGTCCAATCGGAAGACGATATCGCTCGCATTTTCCACCAAGGTCCGATACCGCTCCTCGCTCTCCCGCAGCGCCTCTTCCGACCGCTTGTGTCCTGATTCAGATTGCTCCAATTCCGTAATTCTCTGCTTTAAAAAAGCCAGTTCCTGAATCAATGCCTGTTTTGTCTTGGATTGATCTTTCATCTTCCTGATCTATAGATATCCTTTCACCAAAATCCCCGGGATCTCTTCGGCCGGCAAAGGCCGGCTGAACAGGTATCCCTGTATTTCGTCGCATCCATGTTCCTGCAGAAAGGACAACTGCTCCTCAGTCTCCACACCCTCGGCAATGGTCTTCAAATTCAGGCTGTGCGCCATAGCAATCGTCGTCCTGACTATAGCCTGATCTCTGGGGTCGGATGCAACGCCCTTGACAAAGGACTGATCTATCTTCAAAGAATCCAGCGGCAGACGTTTCAAATGGCTAAGGGATGAATATCCAGTACCGAAGTCATCAATCGCAATCCCTATCCCCAGCGCGTTTAGATCAGTCAAGATCTTAATAGCTTTATCCGGGTTCCGCATAATGGTGCTTTCCGTTATTTCCAACTGCAGGCACTGCGGAGAAATCATGGTATCCTGTAAGGCCTTCTTAACTATTTCTAGCAGATTCTGTTTATCAAACTGGTAACTTGATATGTTCAGGGCAACGTTCATCTCTTTGAAACCGGCATCCTGCCATGTTCTAATTTGTTTACAGACGGTGTGTATGACAAACTCTCCGATGGGTATGATGAGACCGCTTGTTTCGGCCATGGGAATAAATTGCATGGGTGGAATCAGACCCTTATCGGGATGTATCCAGCGTATCAGTGCTTCCATCCCCTTGACCCTTCTCGTTGCCGCATCTACCTTCGGTTGATAGTAGAGTACAAGCTCCTTTCGCTCAAGCGCCCTATACAGGTTATTTTCCAGTGTCAGGTGTTCCAGAACAGAGGAATGCATCGATTTTGAGTAAAAGTGAAAGTTGTTTTTCCCTTCGCTCTTTGTGTGTCTCATGGCTTTTTCGGCGTTTTTAAGGAGGTCGTCAACATTTGTTCCGTCATCAGGATACAAGGCAATGCCGATACTAAAGGTTATAAATACCTCGCGACCGCTCAAATCATAGGGGGCGGATATTTTATCGAGTAAGCGACGGTATGTTCTTGCGGCATCCTGAGCCTGATTGAGATCATGCGCCAACACTATAAACTCGTCGCCACCCACCCGGGATACTATATCAGCGGTTCCACCTTCATCTGCTCTGGCAACATGATCGCTTTTTCGTAAAGAGTTGGTAAGCCTGTCAGCAACGGCCTTCAGGAGAAGATCTCCGATTCTATATCCGAGCGTATCGTTAATCCGCTTAAAATTATCAAGTCCGATGTAAATAAGGGCAAATATCTCTTTATGGCGCTGGGCATGTTCAATAGATTTTTTTATAATCTCTTTATGAAATGTACGGTTTGGCAACCCGGTCAGGCTGTCATAATAAGCTAGAAGGTGAATCTTGTCTGCCGCAGTCCTGCTTTCCGTGCGATCCTCAATGATAGCCAAAGCATAACGCACGTCGCCTTCTTTCCCCTGTATGGCAGAGATGGAAGTATTAGCCCATAAGATTGTGCCATTTTTTCTGATATACCGCTTTTCCTGGCGAAACACAGGAATGCTGCTTGCGAATAATTGTCCTAATAATTCCTTGCTCTTATCTCTATCTTCTTTGTGGGTGATATCTGCCACGCCTTTGCCGATAAGTTCCTGTTCGGTATATCCCAACAACTCACAAAGCAACTTGTTCGCCGCTATGATTGTAGAGTCCGGACTTTCTAAACCCATCCCGAAAGGTCCTTCATCAAAGATACGCCTGAACCGCTCTTCACTCTCCTGCAGAGCCTCCTCCGCCTTCTTGCGCTCGGTGATGTCGCGGGCAATCCCCTGTACCGCATAAGGTATTCCATACTTCAAGATAACGGAACCGATGGTCTCTACGAATAGGTCATTACCATTCTTCGCCTTCAAGCGTAACTCAATCACATTCTTTTGATAGCCGGTGTCTATAATCTCCTGCATCATTTGAAAAGCAATGGGTATCTGATCCCCGCTTAATAATGTTGCGAAATTCAGGGAAGAAATCTCTTCCCTGTTATAGCCAAGGCGATTCAAGGCAGCTTGGTTGGCATCGAGAAAGCGACCTTCTAAATCAGTGATGTAAACAAGGTCGAGTGAACGGTCGAAAAGAGCTTTGTACCGCTCTTCATTTTCCCGTAAAGCCTCCTCCGCCCGCTTGCGCTCGGTGATGTCGCGGGTTAAACCAAGAATGCTCACCGCTTGCTGATTTTCATCTCTGATAAAGGAAAACTTCACTTCAGTCCATACGGTGCTCCCATCTTTCCGAATCATTTCCAACTCAAGCGTTTTGGATTTAGGCATATCGCTTAGTTTGGATTTTTCCAGTTCCATGATCTCGGATAAGGTCTTCATGGCCAGATCCAAGGAGGAGGGCGCCAATATCTCAGAAGGTTGTTGCTTCAACACCTCTTCCGGGTCATATCCCCTCAGGATTTTTACGGAAGGGCTGACATAGGTATAATTCAGATTCATATCCAAAACGAAAATGACGTCATTGAAATTATCGGCCAGCATGCGATATTTGTTTTCACTTTCCTTCAAAGCTTCTTCCGCCTGCTTTCGGGCGGTAATGTCGCTGGACACGGAGATTATTCCCACAGCCTTCTTTGCCTCGTCCCGCATAAAGGACAGATGGTTCTCCATCAAAACAATGGAGCCGTCCTTTCTGTACTGTTCCACCTCCACAATGCGGATTCTGTCGGGATCTGCCGTACCACTGGCTTCCAATTTCATCTCTTCTTCAAAAACCTTGGCGCTGATCTGCAAGGATTCGGGCGTCATAACCTGTTCAAAGGTCTGCGCCACAGCCTCTTCTGCCGTGTATCCCCGCATATGCACGACGGAAGGGCTGACATAGGTAAAACGCAGGTTCATGTCCATGACCGTTATGACATCCGCCATGTTATCCAACACCCAACGATACTTTTCTTCGCTCTCCAGCAACGCTTCCTCTGCCCGTTTGCGTTCGTTGATATTGTAAATAATACCTGTTGCCCCTTTTAATTTCCCCTCTTCATAAATGTATCGGGCATTCAGGATAGCCCATAGTTTTTCCCCTCCCTTTGTTCTGATACAGTATTCAAATGTCTGCGGCATTTTTTCACCGGCAGAAAGCTTTTCAATACGCTCCCTCATCAGCTTCTGACTCTCTTCAGTGAGCAGGTTATAGAGATTGGTATTAAGAAGTTCGTCTCTTGTGTAGCCCGTATATTCACAGATTACATCATTCACACTTGTAAAACGTCCTGTTTCATAATCGACTTCGTAAATTCCTGCCGGGGCATATTTGACAAGTTCGCGATACTTCTCCTCGCTTTCCTTGAGCGCCTTCTCCACCCGCCTTTGTTCCGTAACGTCTATGAGTATTCCGCGGGCGCCCTTGAACAGGCCCTCTTCCATGATAGGTCTGGCTTTCGTCCGCGCCCATCTGAGTTCACCGGATTTGTTGCTGACTCTATACTCAGATGGTTGTTCTATGCCTTTGCGGAGTTCTGAAAACCATTCCGTCAGATGACCCAGATCATCTTTATGAGCAAGCTCGGTGAAGTTCTTCCCCTCAATTTCAGGCAAGTCGTATCCCAGTACATCCCTGACAGCCGGACTGATATATAGGACCACACCCTGATCGTCCAATTCATAGATGACATCTCTGATGTTTTCCACCAGAAGTCGGTATTTTCCTAAGTTTTCTGATTTTTTCAGCTCGTCATTTTGCGAACGCAATTCCGTAAGTTCATCTATGAGCTGCTTCTTTGTCTTATGATCATCTTTCATAAGGTCACCTATCATTAGAAGGATTTATTAAAATACAAACTCCGCTAACTTTTAGACATGGGATTCGTTAATTCAATCCATACGAACCTCACGATAAGGGCTAAAGGGCAAATGGTAAAACTATTTTAACTTGTTCATTTATTTGAGAGAAGATAGCACGAATACCGATTAAAATCTACAATTAGAGTATTATACTTGGTTTTGAAGCTTTCAAGGAAGATACACATTCCGCAACCTACAACCTGTCAGTCCCCGATTATCAGCTGGTCGCGCCCTTTACGTCCGGTGCGTGATCGTCTGGTACAGCAAATTCGACGCGGTTGCGGCCGGTTTGTTTGGCTCGATATAGAGCGAGGTCCGCCACAGAGATAAGTTCATCACTGGAATTGCCATCATGTGGGAAGACCGAACCTCCGATTGAAATGGTTACACTAATTAATTGGTCCCTCCCACTGACCGTTTGCGATGCGATCATCACCCTTAATTTCTCTGCTTGCGTTCGACCATTTGTAGCGTTCATGCCCGGAAAAATCAGGATAAATTCCTCCCCACCATAGCGGCAGACGATATCGCCAGCCCGCACACTTGTCTTTAAGGCATTGCCCAGTGATTGAAGGACGTCATCTCCGATCTGATGTCCATAGGTATCGTTGATATTCTTAAAGTGGTCGATGTCCACCATCAAGATGGTCAAGGGACTATTTTCTCGTTTTAAGCGTGCAAGTTCGAGCGGGAGAGTTTCATCCAAGAAGCGGCGATTGAAAAGGCCGGTTAAAGAATCGTGGATCGCTTCCTGCCGCAATTTTTCCTGCAGACTATTAACGCGTTCAAGCTGTATCGTCAATTGCTGGTTGGACAAATCCAGGTCAGACGTGCGTTGTTCAACCCGCTCCTCCAAAACCGCTTGCAGTTCCCGCAACTCCTCATTGGCTTTGATCTGTGCGGATTCGCTCCTTTGGGCTTCAACGATAGCTCGGTTAAGATGGACCACCAGGTAATTCAATGCCAGTGTTGTTCCCAGTAGGAAGAAGGCGGTTGTGGCAACAGAGATCGGTTCCGAGAGAGCGCTAAAGCGTGTGATGATCCAGTCGTTGGTTTCCGCCACGCCGAACACAATAACTGCCAATGTACACAGAACCCCGAAAAGAAGCATGGCACGCCGACCGTTAATCAGGCCCACGACGAGCAGAATAAAATAATAACCACCCAAGGCCTCGTCGTGTATGCCTCCTCCATAAATGAACCGTGTGATTATCATAAAACCTACGAACGGAATAATGATCTTTGCCAGCCAGAGTTGGTTCATATAAGCGAAAGCAAGCAAAATAAGCAAAAGACCGAGAAAACCGGAATAAACAAATTTCCCTAATTCCTCTAAGGCCAAGGGGGCACTGACCAGAAGAGTGGTCAAACCAATACCAAGAAAAGTCAGAAGCAGCCTGCGTTGATCTTTGTGTTCGTTCTCGGATTTATCCGGGAGGTGGAAAATACGTTTTAACATGGCCTCCTCACTTTAATTCCGATTTCTTCCTCGGGATGTTGACATTTGGATATGTCATGCTAACATGTTGCTTGGGCAACGACCTCTGCGATTGAAAATGGGCGGGCTAACGCGATGTTCTACCAGGCACCGCGCCGTTCTTGCTTTCATATCTTCAATTCTTTTCTTGATACTTTCTAGTACTCTGCTCTCTTTCTTAATCTTTGTATTTGTTTTCTGAACTTCCTAATAGTATACCGTATTGGAAAATTATCCCATAAATATAAAAGCCAGTCAAGTTAAGCAATTTTCCGGATAAATGCTTCTTTAAAACTGTATAGTTCGGCTTGAAGTTCTGCATTTTCATCGAGGTTGGCATTTTACTGACTTCCAGGAAGCAGCAAATGATCCACAAATCCACAAAAAGCACTGAATATTAAATGCCTTAATCTTTCTCCCTGTGATCAGGCCGTAATTCATCTCAAAACTGAACAATTATTTGGGCATCCAGCCCAACCCTTTGGCATGCAGACTCTGGATGTAGAGCCGGTCATTGGTCTCCGTCACTCCCGTCGTTTCAGCGTAAGTGCCGTTCGGGTCCTGCAAATCAGCCACCACTTTGCCGTCTTCCATGAACGCTATCACATGGCCGTAAGCCTTCGGAATCGGCCACATCACACGCGGCAGGCGTAGTGTGAGCTTTCGCATGAATGGCTTGGTTGCCAGGTTGTCGATGGTGGAGTTACGAGGCTTTACGAGGCCTATCCAGATTTTTCCGTCGAGCCCACGCATCAGGTTGTCCGGATAACCGGGCAGGTTGTCAAACAGCAATTTGGCCCGGTCGTTCGGGGTCGAGATATCGAGATCCTTCGCGCCCACTGAAATCTTCCACACACGGTATTTACCGGTTTCATTCACGAACAGCGTTTGTTCATCTTGGCTCAGGGCAACGCCGTTGGCAAAACTAAAGCCTTTCGCCACGACACGGGTCGTTTCGTTTGCCGGGTCGAATTCCAGAACGCGGCCGGTTGATGCCTGCTCCAATATGTCCAGTATGCTGGCTTCAAACGTCCCGCCCCAATCTTTGGGGGCAAAACGGGTTGACGCATCGCTAAAATAGATCTTGCCGGACTTGGCCACCACCACCGCATCGGCATAGCGGATCGGATCTTCGTTTACCTTGTCGGTCAACGTCGAGATTTTCCTGTCGGGACTGATCGACAGCAGGCCCTTGTTGGCGTCGGCAGCGATCAGGTTTCCGGCTGCGTCAAAGTCAAAACCCAGCACCCGCCCACCGGTATTTACAAACACCTCTTGCGCGCTGCCATCCGGATTCATTCGCAGGATGTTGCCGCTGGCAACCGTGGTGTATAGCTTGCCGTCTTTGCTGATGGCTATATGCTCCGGCCCTTCCTCTTTGCCCAATAATATAATCTTGAGATTGGCAAGCTTTGTGTTGACTAAGTGTGGCCCGATATAGCCGGGTGGCGTGGGCGCATTCCAGCTGACAGGCTTAATCGGTACCGGCCAGAGTGTCAAATAAGCGGCCAGCAGAAACAAAATGGCAACAATCGTCAAAACAATTATTTTCATGATTTCTCCTTTGTGATTAAAACACAAAACCCCGCTCTCATTTGAGAAACGGGGTTTTGTCTAATCAGTCCATAACACCCTCATGTAAGGTTGAATGGTCCATGAATTTTAATATCTTATGTTACATATATTTTTTCAACTATCATGATTAACATCAGAAATCTACTATTAAAGCGAAATTCGAAAGATTGATGCTTTCAGAAAGCTATACGTATTTTGCTTAACCTGAAAAATCACCTCCCAAATCAGCTTGTTTCAACCAGATATATTCAACAGCCCGGAAAAACAATTAATTGTTTTTATCGGTTTGCAAACCAGACCGCATATTCCCTGACAGGCCAGAAATTCCTATCCTTCCTGGAAGTAACCTCAAGATCGCATAAGGAAACATAACCTTTCCGTCTTCCTTCCCTGACCTGGACGATAACACCGTAGAGATCATCTTCCTCGGGTTCAACACCAGTGACCTTCATGCGCATGTTGAAAATGAAGTTGATAATCTGTTTGAACAAGCTTTTATAACTTAAACCAAATTGTGCACACAGGTGGTTTTACTCTAGAGTGATGAAAACAGATTTGCGGGGCTTTCCGTTTATAGCCCGGCTTATATGGCCATGGCCGGTCGTATCTTCGACAAGCAGGATTTCTCCCGGAAGATGATGCCGGTTGCTTTTTGAGGTTTCGAAAGATTCCCTGTTTTTCCGCTGAATTCGAGGGGTATATCAATATCCTCAAAATGCGATTCGCTGTCAGTACCGGTATAGAGACGTATTCTTTTCATTTTTACTGCCCTGCCATGAAATGAACGCTGCAATGGCAACATGTCGATTTGCAAACCTGCAATCACGACACCGAGATGCCGATCATTATATACCGGAACAGTTTGCCGGCGGTTACAAGGCTCAAAAAAACATAGATATTGATTTTTAATATTCCCGCCGCGACTGTCAAAGGATCGCCAATAACCGGAACCCAGGCGAAAAATAAGCTGAAAACTCCGTATTTTTTGAATCTCTGTTCAGACCTGGCAATTTCCTCCTGTGATAATCTTAACAGCTTTTCCATTATCAGAAAACTTCCCCAGAATCCTATCGCGTAATTTGAAACAGAGCCCAATACATTTCCGGCAGTCGCCACTGTAATCGAAATAAACGGGTCATGGTTGTTCAACAATAAAAAAACCAACACAATCTCGGAACTGAAAGGAAGTATTGTTGCGGCAAGGAATGAAGCTATAAA
>JAWOHP010000142.1:0-46148 GCA_046485065.1 Desulfobacterales bacterium
AAGAGATCTTCTTTTAGGCAGATCCCCTTCCGATTACGACATAGTTGTTCTTGAATCACCTGAGAAGTATGCATCCAGTCTTGCTACGCGCTGCAACGGACATGTAGTTAAAATCGGTAAACAGAATCAAGCAATATTCAGGGTTATTTCAGAAAGCGCTGTTTTCGATATTTCAGCAATTGAATCGACAACGATTGAGGACGATCTTGCAAGAAGAGATTTTACCATTAATGCAACCGGTTATGATCTTTTTTTGGGAGAAGTTATAGACCTGTTTGAAGGGATAAAAGATCTTTCAATAAAAAAAATCAGGATGGTTTCTAAAGATATTTTTAAAAAAGATCCTGTACGCCTGATCAGGGCTTACAGGATAGCGGCCATGCTTGATTTTGAAATAGAATCTGAAACAGCCCGTATCTTGGCTAATAATGTTAAGCTTATTACAAAAGCAGCTGGAGAGCGAATAAAGGCTGAACTTTTCAAAATATTTTCATGCCCTAACTCATATGAATATATTCATCAAATGTATGAAAGCGGTCTTCTTTTTAAAATCTTTCCTGAACTGACAGCCTTACAAGGATGCAAACAAAATGCGCACCATGCATATGATGTGCTGGATCATTCTTTAAACGCATTAAGTCAGCTTGAGATTCTATTGAACGAAAAAAAGATCGGCGCAGAATCAATTAACTTACTCCTACCGGATATCAATAAAGAAAAATCGGCACTTTTAAAATATTCAATACTGCTCCATGATATAGGAAAATCATACGCTAAGACAGTTGGAGATGACGGGAGTATTCATTTTTTCAATCATGAAATATTCGGCGCCGACATGGCAAAACAGATATCAAAAAGGTTGAAATTATCAAATATTGAGGCTGATTATGTTGATTTCATAATCAGAAATCACATTTCTGCTCTTAATCTGTATAATTCCGGCAATAAAGGTTTTCCTTCAAAAAGAAGTTTGACTCGTTTTCTTATCAAATATGGAGATAAAACTCCGGACATTTTATTTCATACAATTGCCGACATAAAAGGAAAGGCAAACGAAGAGAAAAGAAATGAGGATTTTTTAAGGTTCGCATCGTATCTTTTAAAAGAGTTTTTTTCGGTCTATGAGGTTAAAAAAACGGAACCGCGGCTGATTAACGGAAATGACCTTATCGGGGAGTTTGGCCTGTCACCTTCACCTTTATTTAAAAAAATTCTGTCTATGGTTGAAGAATCAAGGATTTCAAACGATATAAAAAACCGTGAAGAGGCTTTTTCCTTGGTAAAAGAGCTGATAAAAAGCAATTTCGTATGATAGTCCTGTTAATAATTTACTTATCAACCGATAATCTGCCCTTTTCTGCCATTTTTTTAACACTTAATTTTTATCCTAATCCTTGACAACGCAAAGTCGTTTCTATAATTAAACCAAGATAAACGAAGCAGGACTAGACGTATTCCAAAAAAACCATGGAAAGGAGATATTATGAACATTTTGTTTTTCGGACCGAACGGCAGCGGTAAAGGAACGCAGGGTGCTATTTTAAAGGATAAATACCAGACCCCGCACATTGAATCAGGTGCAATATTTCGCGATAACATCTCTAAAGGAACCGAACTCGGAGCAAAAGCCAAGGCATATATAGACAAAGGTGATCTTGTACCCGATGAAATTACGATACCCATGATACTGGACCGCATGAAACAGCCTGATTGTAAAAACGGCTGGCTTCTTGACGGATTTCCCAGGAATAAGAACCAGGCCATCAAACTTGATGAATCCTTGAAAAAAGCCGGCATAAAACTTGATATAGTTGTTGAAATTGTGCTCGACAGGCAGATTGCAAAAAACAGAATCATGGGACGCAGGCTTTGTGAAAAAGACAACAATCATCCCAATAACATATTTATTGATGCAATCAAACCAAATGGAGACAAATGCCGTGTCTGCGGAGGCAATCTTAAAACAAGAGCAGACGATCAAGATGAAGCGGCAATCAACAAACGCCATGATATTTATTATGATGCACAAAACGGAACGCTGGCATCTTCTTACTATTTTAAGGATATTGCTGAAAAAACAGGCGCTATCAAATATATTACACTTGACGGCACCCCGGGTGTAAAAGAAGTCCAGGCTGAACTTATTTCAAAGCTTTAATTGTGCTGGAAAACTTTAAGTTCCCGGTTAAAAGCATCGGGTAATATTCGGCTGCAGGAAAGAACGCCTGTCTATTATTAGATAACTACCTCCGCTATAAACAGCGGAGGTAGTTATCTTTAGGTTCAAAACGAATTGATTCCCACCTGTACACCTTATTTCTTGTTAACATTTTTTCTTCTTGCCAAGCTATTAAATATAAGTTAGAAGAACAAATTCTAAAGTTCATTAAATAAACACTATGAATGGGACCAAAAAGCCTATATTATTCTGGTGAAAAGAAGGGGGCGAAAAATTTGAAGGAAATTCAAGTCAAGGTTTTTGATAATGATCTTGAAAAAGCAATGCGCATTTTGAAGAAAAAGATTCAAAATGATGGCCTTTTCAAAAGACTGAAGCTGAAAAAGAGTTATGAAAAACCGAGTGAATTCAGGCGGCGCAAACAACGCGAAGCCTTAAGAAGAGAAAGAATTGCTGTTTCCAGAAATAAATACAAAAGGTAAGGTTAAAATAGAATAACTAAAAAACCCGGCAAGAAAATATTTTTGCCGGGTTTTTTATGACGTTTATTATTACAATATGTTATCAGGAAATACTTATGGGAGATAAAGCTTATAAAGATTGTCTTAAATCAATGTATAGCTTAAGAAGATTTGGAATCAAGCTTGGTCTCTCCACGATAAAAAATATCCTTTCGGCTCTTGGAAATCCCCAGAATAACTATTCATGCATACATGTGGCAGGCACCAACGGTAAAGGCTCTGTTGCATCCGCACTTGCATCTATACTGCATACGGCAGGATATAAAGTTGGCCTGTTTACATCTCCCCATCTTGTAACTTTCAATGAGAGAATTCAGATAAATAACCGTTTGATATCGAATAAAAATGTTGTTGAAACGTATAATGCTGTAACTAAAGTTCATCGGGGATCACGTGAACCGACATTTTTCGAACTTTCAACAGCTATGGCCCTATACGAATTCAGCAAAAAAAAAGTCGACTGGGCCGTCATTGAAACAGGTATGGGAGGAAGACTGGATGCAACCAATATAATCAAACCGGCTATATCGATAATTACTAATATCTCGATAGAGCATAAAGCATACCTTGGCAATACAATCGAAAAAATTGCGGGAGAAAAGGGCGGAATAATCAAAAGGGGAACACCTGTAATCACCGGGGTGAAACAGAAAAGTGCCATTGCCGTGCTTAAAGATATTGCCACAAATAAGAAGGCTCCTTTTTATCTGTCCGGAGTTAATTTTAAAACAAGAAGAAATAAAGACGGTTCCTTTACTTATTACGGAATGAAAAATGTGTGGCCCGGGATGCGTACGGGGTTAAGCGGATCTCATCAGATCGAAAACGCAGCTCTTGTCCTTGCAGCCTGCGAGATTCTTTGCAAGAGTATTAGCCTTCCGATTAAAAAGATAAGAACCGGGCTTTTAAATACAAAATGGCCTGGAAGACTTGAAGTTGTTTCAACATCACCGTATATAATTCTTGACGGCGCTCATAACCTCGGAGCCTCTCGCACACTTTCCCGCTTTTTATCGGAAAAATTCAAAGGCAGAAAAATAACTATTATTGCAGGTATGCTCGATGACAAGCCCTATTCCGCCATGTTAAAAAATATTCTTTCGGGTGCAAGCAGGGCTGTACTGACCAAACCCGTAATAGACCGGGCGCTGGAACCCGAAATACTTTATGAAGCTTCAAAAGAAATCTTAAAAAACATAAAGATCATTCCTAATATAAAAGAAGCTATCGACTACGCCGTTAAAACGGCGTCGAAAGATGAAGTAATATGTATTACCGGTTCGTTGTATGTTGTTGGTGAAGCAAAAGCAGCCTTTTCAAACTTGACTTTTAATCACATATAGCCTAATTTTGATCCAATTGTGCGCCCGTGGCCCAGTGGATAGGGCGTCAGCCTCCGGAGCTGAAGATCGCTGGTTCGATTCCAGCCGGGCGTACCAACTATTACAGGCTTTGCCCATATTATTTCTTTATATTTTAAGAGTCGTAAGACTCATGGACAAGCCCCCAAATTATGGTTTCCGCTATTAAATGCAACCTGAAATCAGCATTTGTATACCCACATTCAATCGAAAAGAATACTTAAAAGAGACTCTTTCAAGTATCTTTGCTCAGACATACAGCGATTATGAAATTGTAATTGTTGACGACGGTTCCACTGATGGAACCGAACAGATGCTTAAAGAATCTTGTTATGAAGTTCGTTATCACTGGCAGGAAAACAGGGGTGATGCAACAGCACGAAACAAGCTGATTGAACTTGCGCAGGGTAGATATATAACTTTTATCGATTCAGATGATTTATTAATATCTGATGCCGTTGAACGCATGGTGGAGGTCGTCAAAAGAGAACCTGATGATGTAGTTGTGTACGGAAATTATATCAGCATTGATGAGTATGGAAATGAGGTAAAAAGAAGCAAGCGCAAACTTTATAGCGGATACATTACGCAACATCTTTTCCGGAATATTTTAATTCATTCATGCGGATCGATGTTCCCCAAACGTATTTTAGTCAGAACGGGCGGATTTGATTCAAATCTCCGAGTTTGTTCCGACTATGACTTATGGCTTCGCCTATCACTCAAATATCGCTTTATCGCTCTCTCTGAGCCCACATTCAAACGCCGAAGGCATAGCGGTAATCTTTCAGCAATTTCTTACAAGAATATCCTGACAGAACTCAAGGTCCTCGAGCGATTCTATTACGAGAACGGCGGAAAGGAAGCGGTGCCGGAGAATATAGCTATGGCAAGGCTGGCCAGAGAAGGTTATAGGGTTGCCAAATATGCTATGCATGAACGAAGTTTTCAGCAGGCACTGGATTTACTCTTGCAATCATTGCGACGGCACTTTCAATTCAAAGCAGCATGCCTGTACGCTTATATCTACACTCGAAAACTTTTTAACGGGAAATAAGACCGCAGGAAATATTCCATTCTTTCCGCATTGGATCTGAAATAAATATAGCATTGCCCCAGCGAAGCTGACCGTCGCGGGCAGTCTTTAAGTCATAAAAATTCAAAAGTGTATAATTGTATTTATCCAGCATTTCAGCAACATCATGATAAAGGCATCCCTTTTTATAATGCGGCATAAACATTACCTCGGTATAGATAACTTTTATTTTGTTTTGGGTAAGCATATTGCTGGCTCCTGAAAATACCATTGTCTCTGCTCCTTCAACATCGATTTTTATAATATCAATTGATTCGATATTTTTAATTCGGCAGAAATTGTCAATTGTCTGAGTTTCAACGGTTCTTTGATCCGTAGATTTAGAACAGGTCTTATAATATTTCGAAACGGAATCAGGACGACCAAGCAGACTGTTGCAAGACGGATCTTCATCAATATTGATTACCGCTTTCCCGTTTCTATCAGAAATTGCGAGCTGAAACACATTAATATCTTTACCATGAGAGGCAAACAATTTTGAAAATGATTCTTCAATTGGTTCAAATGCATATATGCTTGCTGAGGGAAACAATTGTCTGTAAACGGATGTAATATCTCCGATATAAGCTCCTATATCAAATATTGTAATATTATCGGATTTGGCGAAAAGCTGTTTTTGAATAAAGAATGGATCTGCCAATTTTGATCTTTCAATTTTTTTCCTGAAAAAATTCCACATAAATTATCTCCTGAAAAAATTGTATTTTATTTTTCTTGATCGTTTATTTTTGAAATCACATCCCGGAATAAAGCATCAATATGCGGTGCGTTTTTCCAGTTTTGCATAAATCGATCAAGATCTTTCATAAATGCCTTTTGAAATCTCCATTTCAACCGATATCTGCAAACAGCATCAAGATCTGTAACGAATAATTTTTTATCAGAAACAATGAAATTTGTAGCCTTGAAATCTCCATGACTTATTGAAGAAAGTTCAAATTTCCGGAGCATTTCACCGAACCCTCCTGCAAGTTCGGGAAGGTTAACTTCTCCGGCTTCATCTGAACTGAGAAGTGTATAAATATCTGTTCCGTCAACATATTCAGTCAGAAAATATGAAATGCTTCTTAACGGACCAATCCTTTTTTCCATCATGGCTACCGGGTTGGGAGTATTTATTCCTATGCTTTTCAAAAGGTGCGCATTACGCCAGGATAACCATGCCCTGCTTTGTATGAACGAGCGCCTTGTTGCATGCCATCTGTTTTTCATATTATATCGTTTTACAACAAGCGGCCGTCCTGATAAACGGATTAAAAAAACAGTTGAACTGTTTCCGTCCTTCAGTTTTTTTGCCTCGTTAAGCACTACATCAGGATTATCGAGAAAAGCGGCCATTGCATCATCATAATACGTCCTGCAACATATCATGTACCGGCGTATGTCTTTATCACATACGAAGGAGGTACTTTCCCTGAATATTTTTTTTAGATAGTCTTTTTCCGCTTCATATCTGCTCCTTACCATTTTTTTCATCAGGAAATCATAAGCAGTATCCGGCTGCATCCATTTCCTTTCAGAAGCATAAACTTTGAAGGCATCCCGGATCAGGTTTGCGTATTGTGGATAAAATTGTGCAAAAAAAAGCCCGAGATTCTTTAAGCTCGGCTTCAAAGGAAGTGGTTTCCCGATATGTCTGGCGTCAACAGCATCTCCGTCGATAGTATATATATTTTTACCTGATAATAGGAAATTCCTTATATGAGGATCCTTCTGGCAGATACCTGAAATGTGCTGTCTTGCAATAACAGTTATCAGTCCTATCAGAATATTCAGACGTCTGTCATCGCTTTCAGCTTTCCCCCAGATTTCCTTAAGATCTTTACTCCCGATCATCTCCTCAAAACCAAGAAGCGGCACTTCTCCCAATACTGAAATACCCCGGAACAGCAGCTTCGGCGTAATGATGCCTGAGCTCTCAAGAGCCTTTACCCCGCGTTCTTCACGCGCAAAATGCCTATTGCCATCGATTGAATCGAGGAAAAACTTCACGACAATATTCAAATCATTCCATTTCCCGTAGCAGACCAGCCTTTTTCCTGGCAGAAGCCTTAATATGCCGGTGCATAACAGTTCATCCACTCCACCTTCTGATTTAATATCGATACTGAATGGAACGGTAATATTCCTGCCCGATGAACGCAGATAATTGCCGTCATAAATTTGTATATTTTCGGAATGATTCATTGTCGATAAGCGCCGATGCTGCCAATTTTTACTGCTTTATATTATTATCTCAATAAGCGAATTAAAAAGGTGTTTATTTCTATCTTCAAAGCCTGTTTCAATTATTTCTGTCTCAATTCCAAATATTATCCGTTGTGTGTTCACCAATAAAAAATCTGGCCTTTTTTATTTAATTACGTTATTTTGACTTATATTGGTTGTATCCTTGATTTTTGAGTATTTAAATTGCTGGTCAATTGCATGACTACAATCTTCCGGAGGATATACCACCTAATCTCTTAAACACAACTTTTATCTATAACTCTCGCATTTTGTATCTTTTTGTAATAAAGGACGCTGTTGCATATTAAATTACTGGTACACCTACGGTGATTAAAACGGTTGGATTGGATGAAGAAATTATACGAAAATATATTCCCGATCAAGGAAAAGCTGATACGAATATATTGTTACTATGCAAGATTATTTCATTATTATTGGTAACACAAAATATATAAAATATTTTATTAAACCATGAAATTAGCATTCTGTTTATTTAATTACTTTCCATACGGTGGGTTGGAACGAAACTTCTTGAGAATCAGCAAGGAATGCATAGCAAGAGGCCACTCGCTGGATATTTTTACAATGAGATGGGAAGGAGAAAATCTAACAAATGCGACCGTTAATTTAATTCCATGTAGTGGTCGATTTAATCATACACAGGTTGCATCATACGTTAACAATCTGTCACAATTTCTAAATCATACAAAATATGATCTTATAATGGGATTTAACCGGATCCCCGGAATAGATCTTTACTATGCCGCAGATGTCTGCTATGCAGCCCGAATACAAAAACGGCGATCATTATTTCTGCAATTAACTTCCCGGGATCGCATCTTTTCTGAACTTGAGAAGGCAGTTTTCTCAAAAAATTCACAAACTGAAATCTTGCTCCTCTCAAAGAAAGAAAAAACAATATATCAATCCATATACGGAACATGTGATAAAAGATTCCATTTGGTTCCTCCCGGAGTAGATAAAAAGCATATTTGCTCCTATCTTGGCACAGAAAACCGAAGGAAAATTAGAATGAATTTTGGGCTATCCGAAAAAGATAATTTTCTTTTAATGATCGGATCACATTTTCATACAAAGGGAGTGGACAGATCAATCAAAGCTTTGGGTTCCCTGCCGCTATCTTTGAGAAAATCAACGCATCTTTTTATTATTGGCAAAGGAATTAAAGAACCTTTTTGCTTATTGGCACGCCTGCTTGGTATTGGTGATAATATTAATTTTTTAGGAACCAGGGACGATGTCCCCTTGTTTCTGGCCGGGGCTGATTTTGTACTCCAGCCTTCACGTACCGAAAATACTGGCAATCCGATTGTTGAGTCTCTTGTGGCGGGTATTCCTGTTATTGCTACAGAGTCATGCGGGTATTCTTTTCATGTTGAACATGCTAACGCTGGTATTCTGATACCTGATTCCCCTTTCAGTCAGAAGAAAATGAACGACATACTTGAGGAAATGATTACTTCGCCAAAGAGGGAGATGTGGCGGGAAAACGCATTATCATATGCGGAAACAACTGATCTTTACAACCGTTTCGAGGTAATAGCCGACCTCATTGAAGCAGTTGCAGAAAGAAATAAAGCCCTGATAAAACAATCATGAACCAATTCAACTGTTCCGATCCTATTTTATGCTTTGAAAAATTGGGCCCTTCCAATGAACGCATGATAATTAATCAGAACTACCGAAACTTTTTGTCAGATATAGGTTTTACAACATTTAACGCCGTATGGTTGTGTGAGGAAGGCAAGTTAATCAAACATAAAGGAGAAAGCAGTGTAATCCGCATACAATTTCCTCTCAAAAAAAGTTATAATATTAATGATTGCAACATAGTAGACAAGGAAACTTTTTTCTATATTAAAAAACATAGGCAGCAAATCAGTTTATTGAAAAGACTGCGCCACATTATTCGGTCGTCACATTTCCCTTCGGAAGGATACAAAGAATTTAATAATTACTGTGAGTTCCGGCGAAAGGGTTTGGGAACAGCCGTTCCGGTGGTTGCCGGCATGAATATATCTTCATCTTTCCAGGCTGATTCTTTTATTATTACACAGGACTTTACTCCCTTGACTGATCTTGAGAATATAATTCTTAAGCATCCTGAAACACTTCAGGGCGAAAAAAATCACATGAAGAAAAGGGCGTTATTAAGAGAAATTGCTCTTTATGCACGGAGAATGCACAATTGCGGAATGAATCACAAAGATTTCAACGCAACTCATATACTCCTTAATAACATGGACACAAACATGCCTCAAGTTGCTGTTTTTGATCTTCAACGTGTGGACAGAAACTTGTTTAACCGCTGGCGTTGGCCGATCAAGGCTCTTGCCGAATTGAATTTTACTTTGCTTCCTTCGGTTTTCAGTGAAGACGACAGAGCTTTTCTTTTCTCATCATATAAAGGGAAGAAATATAATTCCGTTATTGACCGAATGCAGTACAGGTGGATATGCAGAAAAACAGACAAAATAGCAAGGCATTGCAAGAAGAGGGGGCTTGCTCCCAAGCTAATCAAAACATTGTAAATAAACAGGCCATCCCCACTCTTTTTCTTATTTAAATCAACTGAAAGTGTAATTAACGATTGACCAATGCAGCCAAGGCTTCTGGTGAAGAATAGATATAAGAAATATTTTTCCTACCCTTATATTCCTTTATCTTTTTGAAATATTTAAATTGAGGAGGAATATTTTGTGCCGGAATTCTGAATGCCATGATATCTATTTTATGCTGGATTGCAATTTGTTCTATATCAGTTAGATTATCATTCTCACTTACACGGTAAAACAGATCACCATCTTTTCCAAAGGAAGAATCATCTGTAACACAAAACTCCCTATCGGCATAATAGAAGAACCGTGTATCCGTTGTAATTATTTTAAGCTTTCCTGGATTAGCCTCCTTTTCAATCCATTTGGCCGCCGCCATCAAACTCATGTCCTCCTTCCATTCCTGTTTAAAGCACTGGTATACTGGCATAATAAAAAAAAGAACTAAAACGGCTGCACGTACCCTCTTTGAAAATCTTCGGGATAAATATTCAAAAAAACTCTGCATGCCTGCTCCAATCCATGGATAGAGCAATAATGCAGGCATTGAAAGAAATCTTTTTTGTATAAAATCCTTATTTATAAGAAAGTAATATGTCATAAAAATAAAAGCAAAAAAAATACTTAAAACAAAAATACGGTTTTTTTGCATTATATCCCTGAAGCTAAAAAAAAGCGGGACAACGAATAACGGAAACATGACAACGATTAAAGTTTCAAGGAGACCAAAGAGGTATATTATCGGAATATAGTGTCTTGCCGTCTCTGCAAAATTCTGCATTCCCCCAGGATATGGCGATAATTTTTCAAGATTTACAAGCTGTTCTGAAAGAACATAATAATTATCAAGGAATCTTAAGTTAAGAAATTCCTGAGCCTGTGAGATAATATCGCCACTCCTGTTAAGAGAAACAATCCCGTCAGACCCTAATACCAGTACAAAAAAAGCAGTAAAAAGCAGAGGAAATAATATCCAAAGAGAAACTCCTTTCAACAAATGAACTTTATCGTTGTCTCTCCCAAGGCAAAGAGCAACAAGGTATAACGGGAAAAAAAGTATGAAAACTATTCCTTCAAGTCTGAATAACATTGAAAACCAGGAAAAAAGGGCAGCAGCAGCAAAGAAAATTATCCTTTTAGATTGAACGGCTCGCAGTGCAAAAAAAACAGCCCATGCCATGCAGCATATAAAACCGGGGTCACGTATCACACTGTCTGCCCAACCGTTTGGAACAGGGGCGATGGCAAAAGCAAGGCACGCCCAGAAAGCCGACTTTCGATTAAAAAGTTCGCTTGTCATGAAATAAAGAGGAACGAGAGCAATAACTACAAACGCAACAGATATAATCCTTCCGGCTGTAACCCAGTCCGGAATCAGAAAATGAACAACTGTTATTAATAAGGAATAAAACGGCATCGGATATATTGAAATCCCTTCGCTAAAATATCCCTCTGCAAATTTTTGAGCTGCTGCAATGTAAAGCAGACCGTCTCTATTTACCACACTGAACGACATCAAAATAATCGATTTAAGTACCAAGGAAACACATATGATATATATTAGTCCGTTTTTGCTTTCGGACAATTTCGAGATCTTTTCAAACAAGTTGATAGCCTCCGACATATATTATTACTAACCATTGTTGATGATCTCGTAAAAAGTCAGAATTCGCCTTTTTATGTCATTCCCGCGAAAGCGGGGCACGTAGTGAAGCACCAGCGCTATCCAGTCTTTTCAACTAGTTCTGGACTCCCGTTTTCACGGGAGTGACGATTTTTAGACTTTTTACGAGTTCATCATTATTGGTGGAGCCAGAAAAAGTCATATGCGAACGGATTCGAGATTATAAGCATATTCAATTTCTTCGATTGTTATCAATAGCACAGGAATATATTACCGTCAAAATTCTTATTAAGTGTCCATACGGGAACTACACACCTGAAACCATAAACCAAAACTTTATATAAATCTGGCAAAAGTGAAGTGTTACGAAAAGTTCACTGCGTTACTGGTTTCCGAAACCATTCTGACCTCCGCAGTCAGGGCACTGCCATGTAATTCCGTTGCAGGACATTCCCCAGAAATTTTCTTCCATGCAGTCCTGACATATGGCGAACCCGCACCTGCATCTCCAGCAGAACGGGGCTGCCTTTCCGCAGCAGTTACAATTGATTTCTTTAGCTTTTTCTCGCTTTAGTCTGTATGAGGATTTGTATACCGGAACTGTCATGTTCTATTATATTTTATGCCTACGTCTTGTTATATATTTGCCATTGTGATATTTGAACCGTGTCTGTTTTAAGCTTAAATTTATGCTTGGAAGTTATTACAGGAGCCCTATCATGTCAACTGACTTTGAAGCCGGAATTACAAGAGAAAACGCCCTCCTGCTCTTAAGAGAACATTTAAAGAATGAAAAGCTTGTTTCTCACTGCATAGCATCCGAAGCCATCATGAGGGCGCTTGCCGCAAAATTTGGAAAAGACCCTGAGCTTTGGGGAATAGCGGGCCTCCTACATGACCTCGATTACGAGATTACGGGTGAGGATTCAGCAATCCACGGAGCGGTTTCGGCAAAAATACTTGAAGAAAAAGGAGTCTCTCCTGAAATAACGAATGCTATTAAAAAGCATAATGCAGAAGGTCTTGGCCTTGTTCGCTCAACTCTTTTCGAGCACGCGTTAACCTGCGCAGAAAGCATCACAGGCATGATTGTGGCAACGGCCCTTGTCTATCCGGACAAGAAAATTTCAAGCGTTAAAGTAAGCTCTGTTACAAAGAGGATGAAAACGCCTCATTTTGCCCGCGCTGTGAGCAGGGAACGAATAATGGAGTGTGAGAAAACAGGCATACCTCTTGAAGAGTTTGTCTCGATAAGTATAAAGGCGATGTCTGAAATAGCAGATGAAATGGGGCTATAACTACTGGAATTACAGTGGAAATAAAAAAACCTTTGTATCCCGATAAAACACTTTTTCTTATTGATGGAAGCGCATATATTTACCGTGCATACCATGCCATAAGAGGTCTTTCAAATTCCAAAGGGCTTCCGACGAATGCAATCTTCGGCTTTGCCAGGATTCTGATCAAACTCATAGAAGACTGGGGGCCGAAATACGTGGTTATGGTTTTTGATTCAAAAGGTCCGACATTCCGGCATGACCTTTTCAAAGACTACAAAGCCACCCGTCCGCCTATGCCGGAAGACTTGCAGGTTCAGATCCCCTATATAAAAGAGATAACGAGAGCTTTTAACCTTTCCGTAGTTGAAATGCCCGGATATGAAGCTGATGATCTAATAGGAACTCTCGCTGGCAAAGCTGAAGATTCCGGTTATTCCGTCGTAATGGTGACAGGAGACAAGGATTTTCTTCAGCTTGTGACTGATAATGTTATTATCTGGGATCCCATGAAGGATAAAATAACTGATAAAAACAGGGTTATGGAGGAATATGGGATTGAGCCGCACAAGATTATCGATGTCATGGGGCTTTCGGGGGATACTTCCGATAATGTCCCCGGTGTTCCGGGAATTGGTCCCAAAACAGCGCTTGATCTGATAAAGAATTTTGGAAGCATTGAAAATCTATTCAATAATATCGACTCGATCACAAAGAAAAAGCAACAGGAAAACCTTGTCTTGTTTAAAGATCAGGCATTGTTAAGCAGACGGCTTGTTGAAATAAACACTAAAGTTCCTTTTGATTTTGACCCTGATTCCTTTCGCTTTCAAGAACCGGATAATCAGAGACTGTCGGAACTGTTTCAGGAGCTTGAATTCAGGCAGCTCCAGCAGAGTATATCCATGCAATCGGATCTTTCGGAAAAGGCTTACAGTTTGATTACGGATATGGGAAGCCTTTCTTCGCTTATTTTACGACTTGAATCGGCACATTATTTTGCTGTCGATACCGAAACCACATCCGAAAATCCTATTAAGGCTGAACTTGTGGGAATATCGGTTTCGTTAAAACCTCACGAGGCCTTTTATATTCCGCTTGCCCATGATTATGAAGGTGTTCCCAAGCAACTTGACAGGAATGAAGTAATAGAAAGGCTCAAATCTGTTTTTGAAAATCCGGGTATAAATAAAATAGGCCAGAACATAAAGTACGACTGGATAGTTCTGAAACGGCATGGAAGTGAGCTCGCCGGAGTTTCTTTTGATACGATGGTGGCATCATATCTTATTAATCCTTCAAAGCGTGCCCATAATCTTGACCAGATAGCCCTTGATTTTCTGGGCCATAGGAAAATCACCTTTGAAGAGACAGTGGGGAAAAAAGTGCCTGAATCGGGCTTTGCGGGTGTTACACTCGATAAGGCCGTATCTTATGCTTGTGAGGATGCAGACATAACTCTTCTTGCCCATGATGTCCTTTTGCCAAAGCTTGATGAAATAGGAGTCAAAGATCTATTTGAAAATGTCGAAATACCTCTTATTCCAGTTCTTATGAAGATGGAGATGAAAGGGATATGTGTTGACAGGCAAAGGCTTTACGAGCTTTCCAAACACTTTGAACAGCAGATAGAGGAGCTTGAGGGCGGGATTTATTCACTCGCAGGAATGACTTTCAACATTAAATCTCCGCAGCAGCTTGGTGAAGTCCTGTTTGAAAAATTATCGCTTCCTGCCATGAAGAAGACTAAAAAAAAGACGGGATATTCAACTGACGTGGATGTGCTTACCGAACTGTCCACAATGCATGAACTTCCTGCGCTTATATTAAGACACAGGACTCTTGCTAAACTTAAATCTACATATGCGGACGCGCTGCTTGAAATTGCAGACCCGGAAACAGGGCGCATACACACATCATTTAACCAGACAGTAACTGCAACAGGAAGGCTCAGCAGTTCGGACCCGAATCTTCAGAATATTCCAATCAAAACAGAGGAGGGTAAAGAGATAAGAAGCGCTTTCATACCTGAAAAAGGATGGCGCCTTCTTTCAGCCGATTATTCCCAGATAGAGCTGAGAATTCTTGCCCACTGCTCGGATGACAAAATCCTAATAAAAGCCTTTTCAGACGACGAAGACATCCATACCAGAACGGCTACCGAGGTGTTCCGGGTCTTCCCGGAGTTTATCACTTCCGAGCTGAGAAGGCAGGCGAAGATTATAAATTTCAGCATAATATATGGTATGGGAGCCTTCAGCCTTTCAAAGGAGCTTGGCATAAGCCAGAAAATGGCACAGACTTATATCGATAACTATTTTGCAAGATACAGTGGTGTAAAGGAGTTTATTGAAAAAACTATTGAGGAGGCTCACGAAAATAAAAAGACGGGAACACTCCTCGGACGCATCAGGCTTCTTCCCGATATTGACAGTTCAAACAAGATAGTCCGAGCTGCTGCTGAACGGATTGCCGTTAACACGCCGATCCAGGGAACTGCCGCCGACCTCATAAAAGTCGCAATGATAAATATCGACAGAGCACTGGCTGAAAATAAATTCAGGACTGCGATGCTGCTCTCTGTTCACGATGAGCTTGTTTTTGAAGTGCCGCCCGATGAACTTAATGCGGTGAGCAGTCTTGTCAAAGAAACAATGGAAGGAGCCTGGGATCTGAAAGTCCCGCTAAGGGTAAATATTTCGTCAGGTAGTAACTGGGCCGAGGCTC
The DNA here is from genome assembly GCA_046485065.1 of Desulfobacterales bacterium. Taxonomy (GTDB): domain Bacteria; phylum Desulfobacterota; class Desulfobacteria; order Desulfobacterales; family RPRI01; genus RPRI01. The sequence goes on from JAWOHP010000142.1 coordinate 15,591, forward strand.
ACTGATAAGGTTTTTTGGATGTTCAATCAGAAGAATATCGAACATCGTACATCGAATATCGAAAAAAATTGTTTCAAGGCTTCCGAAATTCCTGTGGCCCAAACCCAAACCATACGGATTTGTGCTCGCCATTAATGAAGAGGGTGAAATTGTCCGAAGTCTGCAGGAGCCATCGGGTGAGCATCTTAAAGAGATTACCAGTGCAAGAGAGCATGATGGATATCTTTACCTTGGGAGTCTGCATAATGACAGGATAGGCAAGTATAAACTGGAGTATGAAATAGTTCTTAAAATTATTTGTATATTGAGGATTGTTTAGTTTGAAAAAAGATCATCGTCCCTATTATATTAAAAAATTTCATCTTAAATTCCAGAGATTTTACGTTGACCACTATTTAAGGCCCCATTTCGAGTCTCTTGGGAAAGGATCAAATTTTATGAGACCCTGGCATGTTGAGGTATTCGGGTCTCCTGTTGTAATTGGTGACTATGCGACAGTGATTGCCACTCCCGATAAAAAAATCAGACTTTCTGTCTGGTCCGAAAAAAAAGATATGGGGCGGATTCATATAGGCAGCTTCTGCATAATATGCGCGGGTGTTAGAATAAGCTCAGCCTCCGACATATTTATCGGTGACAACTGCATGATAGCAAGCGGTTCTTATATAACCGATTCCGACTGGCATGATCTTTATGACAGGGTTTCAACCGGAAAAAGCAAACCCGTTAGAATTGAAAACAATGCCTGGATTGGAGACAGTGCTATCATTTGCAAGGGAGTAACTATCGGCGAAAACAGCATTATAGGGGCAGGCTCGATCGTGGTGAGCGATATTCCCCCTAATTCGATTGCAGCGGGTAATCCTGCAAAAGTTGTGAGATCTCTTGATGCAAATGAAAAAATTACTGCCAGAGAAAGCTTCTTTTCAGACCCGGCCGCTCTTTCAATCTATTTTGATGCAATGGATAGGAAAACACTAAAGGATAATACTTTTCTTCACTGGCTTCGCTATATCTTATTTCCCAGGAAAGGAGACTAGACACCCGGACTATGGTCTCAATCGGCAGCCTTAAATATCCTGAAAAATATCCCTCCTGAGATGGCTATAAGACTGCTGAAAGCAAAAAGAGAAAAAGAGCCTGCCTGCTCATAAATCCAACCGCTTAGAAAAAAACCAACCATAAGGCCAAACCCGTATGTAACCGCATTATTTAAAGATTGCCCGAGAGTCTTTGTTTCATCCGATGTCATAGAATCAATATAAAGAATGCTTGAGATATGAAAAGCTCCATATGTCAGAGCATGGGTAGTTTGAGATATAAGGATAAGGGCAGGAGATTTTACCAGGGAAAGCATAAACCACCTTGCTACTGCTGTTACGAATGCGACAGTTATAACCGTTTCTGTTGAGAAACGTTTAAAAATACGCTCGGAATTTATCATTACAAGTATTTCGGCAATTGAAGCTATTGCCCAGGCAATACCCGTGAATGTCCGGTCATAACCTAAATTTTCAAGATGAATTGAAAAGAACCCGTAATATGCTCCATGGCTTACAAGCATCAGAAAAGCGCTTGAAAGGAAAAAGATAAGACGTTTTTTTTTAAAAAGGACTTTAACCTCACTCAAAAAAGGTTTCCTGTCATTTGGCTTCATATCGGGAATCTTAATTGCAAATGCAGCCTGGATTAAAGATCCGGCAAGAATCAGAAACAGAATTATCCGTATAGGGTAAATGTCGAGAATCTTTCCCAGTAAAAACACTGTCACGATGAAGGCGATAGTGCCCCAGACTCTTATGCTCCCGTAACTCTTCTTCATGCTTCCAAGGATGTCTATAGTGAAAGCTTCAAGAAAAGATATTATAGGAGAATAAAATATTGTGTAACAGACGGTAACAGCAAGCATGAGCCAGAAATCAGAAGTAAAAAGATAAATGCACCAGATTGCAGCACTTATAAAATGGCATGACAGGTATATCGATTTCCTGGCCTGAAAGCGGTCTGCAAGGGCGCTCAGGAGCAGAGGAGATAAAACCATGACTACAGACCTTGAGGCGGATATGACTCCTATTTGAAAACCTGTGAAACCAAGTTTATAGCAGTACAGGTTAAAATAGGGTAAAAATACTCCCATTACACCGAAGTACAGAAAGTACTGTAATGCAAGGACAGATCTGCCCGAAGCGATCGCTTTATTCATGGTTATATAATATGTTATTTAGCAACAGACTGCAATTGCAAATGGAAAGAGGGCTCTGGGATGAGAGCCCTCTTTAATGTTTATATGGTTTTATTCAATATTGACAGCAATCTGTTTTGGTTTTTCATCTTCAGGTTTCGGAATTTCAACTTTGAGGATGCCGTCCTTGAAATTGGCCTTAATTTTATCAGGTTTTACAGTAGCAGGAAGTGTAAATGCCCTGTGGAATGATCCAAAACACCTTTCCTTGCGGTAGAAGTTCTCCTCCTTGATTTCGTTATCGATGGCCTTTTCGCCTTTTAAAGTGATTACGTTCTCCTTGATCTCAACCGAAACATCCTTCTTGTCTACTCCCGGAAGTTCTGCCGTTATGACAATTGCGTCTTCATTGTCATGTATATCTACAGCCGGTCTCCATGCACATAGATTCATATCATCTTCAAAATCTTTTGAACGGACAACCGCATTATCAAAGATCTGATTAATACGATCCTGAAGCGTTGTCATGCTTCTGAATGGGTCCCATCTTACAAGTGTCATAATAACACCTCCTTTATATTATTTTATTTCTTTATAACGACTGACATTTTTACTTCTTTTTAATAAAAAAATAATCACAAATTATTTCCTGTCAAGATTAAAGAATTCAATTTTGTCATAGGCAAAACGTCTGATTACAAAATTATTGCCATGACTTGATAATGATGTTAAAGTTATATCAAAGGTTGTAAAGATTAGAAAATCAGCTTTTAATTCAGGAGCCTGACATGGACTATATCAAGATAAGATTTGGCAATGATTTTGAAACATCGGATTCCAGATTTGATAAAAATATCGAAGATATGTTCAGATCGATAAGCCCTATGTTCTCTCTTTCTGAACGGGTCTGGAAACCGCAGATGGATATTTACGAAACGCCTCAGGAGGTAATTGTTCTCGCCGAGGTTGCCGGGGTTGACAAGGACAATCTTGAAGTCGAGATAAGCAGCAGGGCGATACGAATTAAGGGAAACCGTGAGGAATTTCCCCGTGCTGAAAATACCACTTATCGTCTTGCAGAGATACAGTATGGAACCTTTGAACGAATTCTGTATCTTCCGGCTCTGATAGATACGGATAAGGTATCAGCCTCGTACTTGAATGGCTTTTTACAAATTCGACTTGCCAGGATGTCTCAGGATAAAACGCATAAGATAACAATCTCGGAAGAATGATTTTGAAAGCTTTTCAACATATCGCCATGATAGTAAACTTGCGGTTTGGTTTGAAATTCTGAATACAGACGTTTGGAGGTATTAATGTCTCAGCAGCAATCACAGGTGGATTCAAATACTGAAAAACTCCCGGAATTATTGCCTGTTCTCCCACTATTCGATACAGCTCTTTTCCCTAAAATGGTTTTGCCCCTCGTTGTTATGCAGGGCGGATCCGTCAAACTTGTTGATGAGGCTATGAGCAAGGACCGCATTGTAGGCCTTCTTGCATCGAAGAAATCAAGCCAGGAAGCTGAAAACCCGGAAGCGGATCTTCATGCTGTTGGAACAACTGCCTTGATTTTGCGGATGGCAAAGACCGATGACAATAACGCTCAGCTTCTTGTTCAGGGTCTTGGAAGATTCAAAGTTCTCGAATTTATAAAAGGGAAACCATATCTACAGGCCAGGGTTGAGCATATCGGTGACAAAGATTCAAAGGGGAAAGAGACCGAAGCTCTTGTTTCGAATATCTTAACCCTGTTCACAAGGATTGTAGAACTCACTCCTGCTCTTCCTAAGGATATGGCTATCATGGCAAAATCGATTCAGGAGCCTGGAATACTTGCAGATATGATAGCCTCAACTATTAATACAACATCACAGGAAAAACAGAAAATTCTTGAAACTGAAGATGTGCGGAAAAGGTTAAAAGAAGTGACAAAACAGGCTAACCATCATCTGGAGATACTTGAGCTGGGAAACAAAATACAGACTCAGGTCAAGGGAGACATGGAAAAGAGCCAAAGAGAATATTACCTCAGGCAACAGCTTAAGGCGATAAAGGAAGAGCTTGGAGAAAAAGATGACACCGCTGTTGAAATTGAAGAGTACAAATTAAAGATAAAGGAGAAAAACCTGCCTCCTGAAGCCCTTAAGGAAGCTGAAAGAGAATTGAACCGCCTTTCCCGTATGCATCCTTCTTCTGCTGAATATACAGTTGCGTCAACTTACCTTGACTGGCTTACCACTCTTCCATGGAATGAAAGCACAAAAGACAATCTTGATATTAAAAAAGCAAGAAGAGTTTTAGAAGAAGATCATTTCGGACTTGATAAGGCAAAGAAGCGTATTATCGAGTTTCTTGCTGTACGTAAGCTTAAACCTGAATCGAAGGGGCCTATACTTTGCTTTGCAGGACCCCCCGGAACTGGAAAAACATCCCTTGGAAGATCAATAGCAAGGGCTTTGGGGCGAAAATTCATCCGCATATCCCTTGGAGGTGTCCGCGATGAGGCTGAGATCAGAGGTCACAGGCGTACTTACGTAGGAGCTCTCCCCGGTCGTATTATACAGGGCATAAGGGGCGCCGGCGCTAATAATCCGGTTTTTATGCTTGATGAGATAGATAAGGTCGGAAGCGACTTTCGGGGAGATCCATCCTCTGCTCTCCTTGAAGTTCTTGATCCGGAACAGAACTTTTCATTTTCGGACCATTATCTCGATGTACCGTTTGATCTGTCCAGAGTTATGTTCATTACTACGGCCAATGTTCTCCATACAATCCCGCCGGCCTTAAGAGATAGAATGGAAGTTCTGGAGCTTTTGGGATATATGGAGGATGAAAAAATAAAAATAGCAAACAAATATCTGATTCCACGCCAGCGAAAGGCTCACGGGCTTAAATCGAAACAGATAGTTTTTACAAACGGGGCGGTAAGACGAATAATTACCGGTTATACACGGGAAGCCGGATTGAGGAACCTCGAAAGAGAAATTGCAACAATATGCAGGGGTGTCGCAACAAAGGTTGCTGAAGGTGAAATAAGGAATGCTGAAATCAAGGTTCAGAATATTTCAAAGTACCTTGGTCCCGAACGTATCTATCCGGAAGTCCTGGTAAGAACATCGACTCCCGGTGTTGTGACAGGTCTGGCCTGGACCCAGTCCGGAGGGGAGATCCTGTTCGTTGAGGCAACTTCGATGAAGGGGAAAAAGGGGCTTACCCTGACAGGTCAGCTTGGAGATGTTATGAAGGAATCAGCGACAGCCGCTTTAAGTTTCATCAGGACAAACAGCAGCCAGTTCAGCATTCCCGAAGATTATTTTGAAACCCATGATATTCACATACATGTTCCGGCGGGAGCAATCCCTAAAGACGGGCCTTCGGCCGGAGTGACAATGTTGACTGCATTATATTCTCTTCTGGTAAACAGACCGGTTTTACAAAATCTTGCAATGACAGGCGAAATAACTTTAAGGGGACAGGTGCTTCCTGTGGGTGGAATAAAAGAGAAGGTGCTTGCCGCACATAGTATAGGAATTAAAACCATTATTTTGCCTAAATGGAATGAAAAAGATCTCGAGGATATTCCTAAAAAGGTTCAGAAGGATATAAAGTTTTACTTTGTTGAAAGCATGCTTGATGTGCTTAAGATCGCGATCGAACCGAAATAAATCTGATGAGCTTTGAGAAAAAATCAACCCGTATAAAGCATTTACCTTTATGGGCACTGGCTCTATTATTATTGTGCAGCTGTTCAACCGCCAGGCCACCTTCAGGCATTCCTCCTTCAGGCACACAGGTATATCCAAAACCCTATCAGGTTTTTGGAAAATGGTATCAGCCTGTTCCTGATTCAAAAGGCTTTCGTGAGCGCGGAATAGCATCATGGTACGGGGCCGATTTTCACGGGAAAAAAACCTCTAACGGCGAGATATATAATATGCATGACATGACGGCTGCCCATAAAACCCTTCCTCTCGGCACACGCGTTAGAGTGTTCAACCTGGAAAACAATAAGGAAACAGAGGTCAGGGTCAACGACAGGGGGCCGTTCGTGCACGGGAGAATAATAGATCTTTCCTATGAAGCGGCAAGGAGAATCGGAGTGGTGGGTCCTGGAACCGCTCCTGTTGAGATAATTGCCATAGGCCAGGAGATAACGCCGGGCACCGGCAAGGTTGTTCCCATAGATTATTATTCAGGCAATTTCACATTCCAGGTCGCGGCATTTATTGATAAAAACAACGCCGAAAGGCTCAGGGCTAAACTTGACGAGAAATATCAGAACGCTCATATCGTAATTTTTGACAGCGGGGACAGGATCTATTACAGGGTCAGGGTAGGAAGATGCCAGGATCTGAACATGACGGCTGAATACGAAGAAATTCTGAAAAATGACGGATACACAGACGTCTTCACGGTTGCGGAATGAAGAACAAATTTGTTTTCTTAGACAGGGATGGAGTCATCAACAAAGACTCTCCTGATTATGTCAAGAGCTGGGCGGAGTTTGAGTTTATTCCGGGAAGCATTGAAGCCATAAAACTTTTGACCGATAACAATTTTAAGGTCATTGTCATTACTAACCAGTCAATAATAAACCGCAAAATGGCTACCCTTGATGATCTTGAGTTTACCCATTCCATGATGAAAAAAGTAGTCAGGGAAAGCGGCGGCGAAATAACGGATATATTTTTTTGCCCCCACAAACCTGAAGACTGCTGCACGTGCCGTAAACCTGCGCCCGGATTAATTCTCCAGGCCATTACTAAACACGGAATCGATGTAAACTATTCCGTCATGGTCGGAGACAGCGCAAAGGATATAGAGTGTGCGAGAAGGGCCGGATGCAGATATGCCATCCTGGTTAAAACAGGAAATTATGAACAGGCAGTCTCTGTTCTTAAAGAAAAGAAGATTTTTCCCGATCATATCGCACGTGATCTTTATGAAGCAGCCCGATGGATAATCTCTGGCGCGGATAACAGTAAATGATGAACGCCGATCCTTTTGCCACGATTATCGAAGGCCATCTCGATTATATCTCTTATTTCAATACGGAAACCCACTATACAATCGCCAAAATTAAAATCCCCGGAGTCGAAAATCCTGTTACTGTAGTCGGTTTCATGGCGGCCGTCAGTCCCGGTGAATCCCTTAAAATAAGCGGAAACTGGGAAACCCATTCGAGATACGGCCAGCAGCTCAGGATAAAAACCTACGAGGTGACTCTTCCCGGGACCGTGGAAGGGATAAAAAAATACCTTGAATCAGGTATTATAAAAGGAATAGGGCCTTCGCTGGCCGGCCGGCTTGTTGGCTCTTTCGGGGAAATGACGCTTGAAGTGATAGAAAAAAATCCAAAGCGGCTGTTCGAAGTTTCGGGAATAGGAAAAGCAAAAGCGGCGTCTATTGAAAATGCATGGAAAAGTCATCATTCCATAAGAAGCCTCATGCAGTTTCTCCAGGATATGGGAGTAAAAACCTCGTATTGCGGCAAAATTCTGAAAGCATATGGAGAAAACGCGGTAGATATTCTCCGGGAGAATCCTTACTGTGCTGCCAAAGATATTCCCGGTGCCGGTTTTTATATTGCCGACGCCATAGCAGGAAAACTGGGTTTTCTGCAGGATAAACCCGAAAGAGTCAGGGCATGCATTCTCCATCTCATTGAACAGGGAGCAAATGACGGGCATGTATTCTTATATGGAAGCAGACTGATAGAAAAATGCAGAAATAATTTTCAGATTGAATATGATTCTGCAATGGACGGAGTGGACTATTTGTCAGAATCGGGCGAAATCGTTGTCGAAAAGAATTCCGGCCGGTTTGAGACAGATGCCATATATTTGAAGGAGTTGTATCAGGCTGAAACAGGCCTGGCTCGCAGAATTTCAGCGTATCTTTCAATTCCGGTTGCTCCATTAAAAATAGATCCGGAGGATATAACAAAAAAGGTTCAGAAGAAACTCGCCATTAAACTGTCACAGGAACAGCTTGGCGTTCTTGAAGGGGTATTTTTGCACCGTATCCTGGTGATTACAGGAGGACCCGGGACAGGCAAGACAACCCTTATAAGATCTGTTTCAGCAATATTCGACTCTGTGGGGAAAAATGTCGAGCTTGCTGCTCCAACCGGCAGAGCAGCAAGACGCCTTGCGGAGGTGACGGGGCGAAAAGCCCAGACCATTCACAGGCTTCTTGGCTACAACGCAATTGACGGTTGTTTTGATAAAAACCAGGACAATCCGATTGATGCCGACGCTGTTATAATTGACGAGGCCTCGATGATTGATACTCTTCTTATGTATAGCCTCGTTTCTGCAGTTCCTGTAAATTCCGTACTTATACTTGTAGGCGATATCTTCCAGCTTCCATCGGTTGGCCCCGGAAACGTCCTTTCCGACATGATAAATTCCAAGAATATACCTGTTTTTTATTTGAGTAAAATTTTCAGACAGGCCGGAGAAAGCCCGATAATTGTTAATGCGCACAGGGTCCGGGAGGGTGAATTTCCGGTTTTTCAAAAACCGGATGCCTCAATCCCCATATCCGAGTTCTGCTTTATAGAGCAAAATAAACCTGATCTCATACCTCCTGTTATAGTCGAGCTTTGCAGAAAAACAATTCCCGGTTCTTTCGGTTTTGATCCCGTAAATGATGTCCAGGTGCTGACACCCATGCACAAAGGAGTTGCCGGAACCCTGAATTTGAATCAGGCGCTCCAGAAGGCCCTGAACCCGAATCCGGCAATTGTTGACTCTATGGGAAGCAGGTTCAAGGAAGGTGACAAGGTTATGCACCTTAAGAACAATTACCAGAAAGATGTATTTAACGGCGATATCGGGACTGTTGTCGAAATCGACGGAAAAAAGAAGCGGCTTGTCGTCAATTATTATGACAGGCTTGTCGAGTACGACTTTGAGGAACTGGACGAGGTATCTCCTGCATATGCCATATCCGTTCATAAATCCCAGGGTTCGGAATACCCTGTTGTAATAATACCGCTTGTGACCGAACATTACATGCTTCTTCAAAGGAATGTCTTATATACCGCGATAACGAGGGGAAGTAAAATGGTAATCCTGATCGGTTCAAGGCGGGCTTTTGAGATTGCGCTGAAAAATGACAAACCTCGTGAGCGGCTGTCAGGCCTTAAGGAGAAGCTTGGCGTTTCCCGCCCGGGGTGAGGAGGATCCGTTTTTTTGGCGGTGATCTTCTTTACTTAAAAAGATACAGATACTCGCCATAACCTTCTTTTTCAAGCTCTTCTTTCGGAATGAAACGGAGGGAAGCTGAGTTCATGCAGTATCTCAGGCCTGTTGGCTTCGGCCCGTCCGGAAAAACATGGCCTAGATGAGAATCGCCGTGCTTGCTTCGAACCTCTGTCCGAACGGTGAACAGCCCACGATCTTCTTTTTCAACGATATTTGACGGTTCAAGGGGTTTGGTAAAACTCGGCCAGCCGGTTCCGGAATCGTACTTGTCGTGAGAACTGAAAAGCGGCTCACCCGATATGATATCAACGTAAATCCCTTCTTTTTTGTTGTCCCAGTATTCATTTTTAAACGGTAGTTCCGTGCCGTCCTTACGGGTTACCTCGTACTGCATCGGAGTCAGCTTTTTCCTGATAACATCGTCCCCGGGTTTTTTATATTTAGAGTCAATAGAAGCACCGGCAACCGGTTTTTTCTCTTCTCCCCAGACTTTTTTGATAAATTGATCCCGGCCTGAATTCCACCGGTAATATTTATATTTGGTCTGATGATTTTTATAATAGCCCTGATGGTAATCCTCTGCCTTGTAAAACTTTGTGAATTTTATAATTTCAGTTACAACCGGTTTGTTTAAATAGCCTGATTTTTCAATCTCTTTTCTCAATTCTTCAGCCAGGCGTTTTTGTTCTTCATCATGGTAAAATATAGCAGACCTGTATTGATCTCCTCTGTCAACAAATTGCCCCCCTGCGTCGGTCGGATCCACATGCCGAAAGAAATAGTTTAGGAGTTCTTTATATGAAACTTTTCCAGGATCATAAATTACCTGTACTGCCTCCAGATGCCCGGTCCCTCCTGCAGACACTTCATTATATGTCGGGTTTTCATTATGGCCTCCGGTATAACCCGATATTACTTCAACCACACCATCGACTTTTTCAAAGTCCGCTTCCGTGCACCAGAAACATCCGCCGGCAAAAGTGGCTGTTTGTAAAATTTTTTGCTTTTCCTCCATGGCGGTATCCCTGCCTTTCTTATCTTTAGAATTATCAGAAAGCGTTACGGCATACGCCAAAGCTGCCGCAGCCATAAGAATCAGGATAATCTGTATTATTTTAAAAGATTTCATGTTCTTCTCCTAAAGCAACATAAAAGTTTGTTTTTTGTTGTATGAGCTTTTCTTTGAATATAGGGGCAATCACTGCTGTGTCAAGGCGAAGAGTCTGGAACCGGATTTTTCACTTTTCTGAAACTATGTCTCCAACCTTTCCAAAGCTGAACCTCAACATATTGAGGTTCAGCCGGATATTGTGGGTAAAATTATGCTTCGGAATTCTATCCGCTTATTATTTTATTAATATAACCTATTGTTATAAATATGATTAGAGTATATTTTTCATTTCACCCTGCTGTTGGCAGGTTTTTTGCTGAAATATATACAACTAAATTAAGAAGTTTGCAGAATCATGTCAGAATTTGTTTATAAACCATAAAAAGATGTTTGATCGTATCAGGGGGCAATATGAAGAATGTCGATGAGAATGGAAAACTTTGCGGCTTTAATCGTCGTGAATTTCTAGCTGCGTCCATGGGTGCCGTATTTCTGAGTACAACAGGCTTGTTTACCAGTTACGCTAAGGCTGCGACACCATATATGCTGATGCCACGCCTTCCCTTTCCGGATGATGCTCTTGAACCCGTGATCTCCGCTAATATCATCGGATTCCACTATGGCAAGCATCATAAAGGATATGTCGATAACCTGAACAGGCTTGTGGCAGGGACAGAGTTTGCTGATCTTTCCCTTGAAAAGATTATCGCAGAAACGGCCGGCAAAGCCGATAAGACCGCTATCTTCAACAATGCTGCGCAAACATGGAACCACACATTCTACTGGCGCAGCCTGAAGCCGAAGGGTGGCGGTAAGCCGCCTCCCTCTTTTAAACTGATAATAAAAGATTCATTCGGTTCTTTGGATGCATGCAAAAAGGAGTTGGCGGACGCTGCTATTTCACAGTTCGGCAGCGGCTGGGCCTGGCTTGTTCACGATGGCGGCAAACTTAAAGTAGTCAGGACCGTCAATGCGGATGTGCCGATGACCATTGGCATGAAGCCATTATTGACGATCGATGTATGGGAACACGCCTACTATCTTGATTACCAGAACAGGCGTGCCGACTATGTGCATGCGGTGCTGGATAAACTGATTAACTGGGAATTCGCGGCTGAGAATCTCGGATGATCCCTTTGCCCCAATTTGTCCGGATAATATGACGGCTTAAACTTTAATCATGCGTTGTTCTGTATAGTGGTGGTATGACATTCATGTTGATGTTCATTACACATTATGCCTGAATCTATCAGCTTGCCATCAAGATAATTTTTTATAACAGTTTTAATTTCCCCGGAGCAGCCTCTGAAAACCTTTATTCCATGGCTGCCCAGAACATTTACAGCTCCTTCTCCCATATTTCCGGCCAGCATTATTTTTACACCCATCAGAGATAATGTCTGGGCGATGTTTGATTTACAGCCGCAGCCTACCGGGGAATCAACTGTATCTTCGGAAATAATCTCGTTGTTATCTTTAACCGTGAATACCGTAAAATATTCACAATGGCCAAAATGGTTGTCAATCCTGTTTTCTTTTGACGGCAATGCGATTTTCATTTTTTATTTTTCTCCTTTAGATATTTTTTTCAACAATTCTATATTCAGTTTTCATGTTGCCAATTCTGACTTTGCCCCCGGCGATTTTCAGGGCTTTCCCTTGAATCAATACATCTGCAATTTTTCTATGTGCCGAATCTATAATACGGCCAAATGTCTGCCGTGATATATCCATCTTAACAGCCGCCTGTTCCTGATATAACCCTTCGAAATCGGCAAGTTTTATAGCTTCAAACTCATCCAGAGTCAAAATAACTTCTTCCAGCAGGGAAGAGGGTATCCCTTTCGGTTTATAATAATTTATATCCGGAATGCAGTCTATTTTTCTGCAATACTTGGGTCTTGTCATGATCTTGCCTCACATAATATACATTATGAGCATATGCCCATAAATAGTCAAGGAAATAATAAGCAATAGATATTTTCGATTTGCAGGGAGTGTTTAAAATGCCTTTCGGAATTTCAGTCAATTTCCATGACGACCTGCCCTCTGGAAGTAAATGAAATTCCCTGTTGGACTTGAGTGCCTATCATTATTGATTCGATTAAAGGCTCGATAACCCTGTGTTTTGATTCCCATTTGACGATAAAGTTAGCGCCCGAACCTCCGCTCTTATCGGATTCTTTTATTACTATTCGCGTTGAGGCCATAGGATTAAGAGTTAAATGCTGTTGAATGTGTTTTTTCAGGAGTCTTCCGTCCGAATCGTAGTAATCTACTGCTGTGACAGTTATGGACTGATCGGGATCGGTGTTTCTTATGCTCAAAGTAGCCGCAAGAAGAAAAGCACGTTCACGATCACCGCTGTATATATGCGAATAAATCGGGACGTATACTGTCTGCCCTTTGCATCTTTTAACTTCAGATAAAGCATGATTTGTCATGAATAGCAGGACAGCCATTAAAATTAACCAGCAAAAGAAGAGATGCCGCTTTATATTTCCGCATGGTATATTTTTTTTCATTTTTTATTTCTCCTCTGTTTCAGGGTTTGTCTGCAAAGTCTCAACAAGTTTTTTAAAAGCCCCTATCTGTTCAATATTGCCCATTACAGCAACAGAATCACCTTCGGCAAAACTATAGTGAATATCCGGATTCGGGATTACTTTCCTATCATGCAGAATGCCTACCACTGAAACTCCGGTTCTGCTGCGTATCTTCAGATCCATGATACTTCGCCCTATAAAGCAACTATCTCGAGGCAGAGTAACCCATACCAATTCAAATTGATTGGCAGCCATTTGAAGCTGTGCCAGTGTGGGATATCCGGCATTCGTCTGATATATTGGCTCATATAATCGATGCCGGACCTGATCTGTATACTGCAAAATTTCACCTGCCGGAATGTTCAGGGAAAGCAGGGTTTGACGTGTAATTTCCAGACCGGCCTCAAACTCCGGCAGGACTATCTCATTCACTCCTGAATCACTCAGCGTTTGCATCTGCTCCATACATTCCGCTCTGGCAACTATGCGAAGATCCGGATTAATCCGGCGGACCTGAGTGACAACAGAATTTGTAATAATCGCCGAAGGAGTTGTGATGATAAAAATCTTTGCATGTTCAATTTCTGCTGCTTCGAGAACTGTGGGCTGACAGGCATCTCCATAAATCACCGGCAATCCATCTTTTTTGAACTTATCGATCTGATGTGAATCCAGTTCAATTACAACAAAGGTGAATTTTAAAGAATGTAGAACCTGCGCAACATAAGACCCAACTCTTCCTCCTCCGGCAATCACGACATGGTCCCGAAGTCCGGTCTGAGGAAGGTTAATTGTTTGCAGTGATTCGCGTTTGAACCATTTCTTTCTGAGTGTATAAATAGGCGCGGTCAAACCTGAAATAAAAGGAGTCAGGATCATCGTGATAACAGCGGTGGTTAGAATCATGGAGTAGAGATCATTGTTTATGGAATTTGTCTTAAGACCGACCCTCGCAATCACGAAGGAGAATTCGCCTATCTGGAAAAGCCCCAGCCCGACAGCCAAGGGGACAACATTGCCGTATCCGAAAAAAGGTACCAGCGTTCCGAAAATCAAAGCTTTACCGGCAATAACAAGCAGCGCCATAAGGAGAACTGTTTTAAGATTAGAAAATAGAAAAACAGGATCAAGCAGCATTCCGATCGAGACAAAAAAAAGCAGACCGAAGATGTCCCTAAGGGGTATAATATCGCTTAATGCCTGATGGCTGTAGTCGGATTCGCTTAAAATCATACCTGCCACAAAAGCCCCGAAGGCAAACGATAGACCGAACAGATACGTGGCATAACCTACTCCAAGCCCTGCAGCGGTTACTGTCAATAAAAAAAGCTCCCGGGAATTCCAACCGGCGATATAGGTCATAATGCTGGGAATAATTCGTACTCCCATGAAAACCATAGCAGTAAGAAAACAGGCGGCTTTAAATGCCGCCCAACCCAAAAGGGGCAATCCCGCTTCTGGATTGCTTAACTGGGGCATAATTATCATAAGCGGAATCACGGCCAGATCCTGAACGATAAGCATGCCGATCATGACCCGGCTGGAAAGGGTTCCTATCAGACCGCTATTCATCATGGTTTTTAGGATGACCATAGTGCTGGAAATAGAAATCAGCGCCCCGATCCAGATCGACTCGGTCTTCCCAAACCCAAGCCATTGTCCGATGACAAACCCATAAGCGACAGTCAGGAGCATTTGTACAGGTGTGCCGATAAGAGCGATATTTCGAACAGGCTGCAGATCTTTGAATGAAAATTCAAGACCGAGAGCAAAAAGTAGGAGGGCCACCCCGATCTCAGCCAGAAGCTCAATATTGTGGATTTCAGTAACGGTTATACCGCCGGTATGAGGACCAACCATTACACCAGCCAGAATATAACCCAGAATAAGCGGTTGCTTGAGACGCTGGGCGATCAATCCTCCTATCAGAGCAGCAACAATAATAATGGCGATGTCGGATGCTATTCCCATAAGTCCTTGATAAAATATTGATTTTTCAATGCACAAGTATAAGAAGAAGTGTCTGTTTTGTCAATTGAATTTTGACTACGAAACCGGGGAAATGAGTTGCCGAACTGGATATTGACTATTCAACGGGGTAAAATTGCGAGTCAATCAATGATTATGGAATATTTGTTGAATACTTGATTTGTTCAAAACTTTTGTATTATACAATAATACTATAATTTCATGTTGTCTTGCTCTAAAAGAAATAACCGGGCAGTTTTTCGTATGCTTTAAACTGATACAGCGATATGAACTGGGATTGGTTACATGAATAAAATCATGGTTGTGGATAACGATACGATGATGCTGGAGTTCTTGTCCGATCTTCTTGAAAATAAAGGACACCAGGTCAAAACGGCAAAAGATGGTCTTGAAGCCCTGGAGACACTGAAAACATTTAACCCGGACATCATGTTCATTGATCTTGTAATGCCTAATATCAGCGGAGATAAACTATGCCGGGTAATCAGAAGAAGCCCCGTATTCAATAGTATTTATATAATTATTTTTTCAGCGATCGCCGCTGAGCAGGAAATAGATTTAACTGGAATTGGCGCCAATGCCTGCATAGCAAAAGGATCTTTTAATAAAATGTCCGAAGAAGTTCTCGATCTCTTGGACCGTATGAATAGTCCAATTCCAGACGATCTAACAAAAAAATCAACAGAGACCGGAGATGTCACTACGGGAAAGATTAACAAAGAATTATTGTATTTCAAAAGACATTCTGAAGCCATATTGAACAATCTTTCTGAAGGAATTTTAGAACTCAACCCTAATAACAAGGTGATTTACGCCAACCATTTTACACAATTGCTGACCGGCATAAGGGAGGAAGAGCTTTTAGGTTCATATTTTACTGAACTGTTTGAAGATCCCCACAGGATGAGAGTAACAGAGATGCTTAATCTGATTGATAAAGGTTCTCAGAAAATTTATGAGGACCTGCCGGTAATGCTCAAAGGCAAAATGGTCTCCTTGAGTCTTTTCCAGGTTAATGACGAAGAGAATGATTCTATCATTGTAATCCTGAATGACGTTACTGAACGCAAAAAGGCGGAACAGGCGTTGGCGGAACAGAAGGATTTTTCAGAGAGAATGATCGAGAATTCTGCCGTGCCAACGTTCGTGATAAATACGCAGCATGAGATTATCATATGGAATAAAGCATGTGAAGAGCTGACCGGAATTAAAGCTGTGGAAATGATCGGGACCGATAATCATTGGAAGGGCTTTTACGACCATAAACGTCCGCACGTTGCGGACATCGTGGTAGATCGAACACCCGGCAGCATGTCAGACTTTTATGGCAACTATAAGAAGTCTGCTTTCGCAGAGGAGGGTCTGCAGGCAGAGGGATGGTACGCAAATTTAGGCGGCAAGAAGCGATACATATTTTTTGATGCGGCACCGATATACAGCAGCAAAGGCGAGCTGGTCGGAGCTATAGAAACTCTCCATGACATCACCGATCGCAGGCATGCAATAGATGCGCTTCGTACAAGTGAAAAGAAATACCGGGATCTTTACGATTTTTTACCTATCCCGGTCTATGAAATGGACCTGGAAGCCAATATTACTTCTGCCAACAAAGCAATGTTTAAAGCTTTTGGATATAAAGAGGATGATATCAAAAAGGGTTTGAATGCATGCCATATACTTTCATCAGAACCTGCTGATAAATCTGAAGCAAGCATTCAAAGACTGCTGAGTGAAGAGAAAATCGAAGGCGCAGAGTACACTTTAAAGAGAAAAGATGGGAGCCTATTTCCGGCTATCATCATTTCAAGCATAAATACTCTTTGGGGTAAACCAAGAGATATCAGGGGAGTTATCGTCGACATTACCGAACGGAAACTTTTCGAGAGTGAATTGAATAAGACCGCTGAAAAGCTGAGGAAGAACCTGATAGGGACCATGCAAACTTTATCTCTGACTATAGAAACGCGGGATCCTTACACTTCGGGCCATCAGAAATCGGTTTCGAAACTTGCCCGTTCGATTGCGCAGGAGATTGGATTATCAGCAGATACCATTGACAATATAAGGATGGCGGGCGCAATCCACGATATCGGCAAGATGGCTGTACCCGCCGAAATATTAAGCAAGCCCGGCAGACTGACAAGTATTGAAATGAGCCTTATAAGGACTCACGCCGAGTCGGGCTATAACATATTGAAAGATGCTGAATTGCCCTACCCCATAGCCGAGATAACCCTTCAACATCATGAGAGAATGGATGGTTCAGGATATCCGCTTGGCTTAAAAGGAGACCAGATACTTCTCGAAGCCCGGATTATCAGCGTAGCCGATGTGGTTGAAGCCATCTCCTCTCATCGTCCTTACCGTCCTTCCCTTGGCATAGATATAGCCCTTGAGGAGATTGAGAGGAACAAGGGATTATTCTATGATGTACGGATTGCGGATGCGTGCCTGAGACTTTTCAGGGAGAAGGGTTATAAAATAGGAAATTGACCTTTATATATTTAGATGAGGACATAATTATTGTCAATTTTTAACAACCAGCACAGGACAGGGGGATAGGTAAATTGTATTGGGGGCGGCTGTTTTTGAAAGAATATCGAATGCGCTCTTTTTGCGAAAAGGTCCGACCACGATCAGGTTCGCCTTCTGCTCTGCTGCGAGACCGGTAATTGCTTCGGCTATATTTCCTGTTTTGAAAAAGGACTTATAAGGTATTCCCGAAGATAGAGTTGTAATCTCACTGATATATTCTTCAGATTTATTTGACATTGCAGCATAGTGACTTCCTGTAACCGAAAGTATCAGGAGTTCTCCGCCGTAAGCCTTTGCAATTTCAATCGCTTTTAAGGCTGCTCTTCTGCCTGCCTGCGAACCGTCGGTTGAAATCAGTATTCTGTTCCAGTCAATATTGGTTTCATCCGGTATTATAAGCACATCTCTTGATCCGAAACGGATTATCTTTTCCGTGACTCCGCCTGTAATGGCTCTGTATAATGGATGCTTTTCTTCAACCCCGGTAACTATGAGATCACTTGCATCGGTTTCTGCAAATTCGAGTATTTTTTCTAAGGGCTCGCCTTCTCTGCATACTGCTTCAACTGCCGCACCGATCTCTTCTGCAGTTTCTTTTATTTTTGCCAGGATAATTTCGCAGGGCTTCCTCAGAAGGGCTTTAATATTTCCTACACCAACGAACCGGAGATCACCTTCGTAGGGAGGAACAACCGATATCACTCGGACTGAGCCCCGCACCCAGTAAGAAAGCCGGACAGCTTCACACAGGGCGTTAAGGCTTGCTTTAGATCCGTCAACAGCCACAAGTATCTTCTTATACGGTTCCATCTGAGGCTTGGGCCTTATCTTAATAAATCAGTCTGTAAAATGGGTAACAGGCAGAACTCTTATATTTACTTCTTTCACCCCCTTAATGCTTCCTGCAACTTTTTTCAACTGAAATTCTATATCCGCATTTCCATATTCATGCGTTTTTGCCACAACATTGATTACGCCATTATTGGCGGTTGTCTCAACATAAGGGCTTAAGTCCATCAGGATAGCTTTGACCTCGGCTGCCAGCGCGAGATCTTCAATACGTTTCTGAGATTCCACGGTTGTTTTAAAACGATCAAGCGAAGCGGCATTGCATATTATATTTGCCGCATCATCCGGGTTTATGTTTTTAATATGAACTACAAGGTCGTACAGGCTGCTCTCCCATGTATCTATTCCGTATAGAAAAAGGCTCCATTTTCTTCTCTGCTCGTCGTTCTTTATTATTGTTTTGACCGCCTTCTCTTCAGATACATTTTCCCTCTCCATTTCAAGCCTGACTCTATCTTCCATATCCGCGATAATGCGCACTTTCAAAACATGCGCAATATCTTTCACAAAAAAATGTCCTGCAAGTCCATGGTATACAATGTTGTCTTCCTTAAGATACTTAAGGAGAGCAGCCTGAATGTATGCGACATATCGCTCTTTCCCGTTATGAAAGCGGTCAAGTGCCGACGGAGAATCTTCAATTGCTCTGATAAGCTTTATCTCGGGTATTTTAAACATCTCGGAAGCATCAAGGAGTATATCCCTCGAAATACATTCATACCCGAGTTTTTTTGCTACCCTCTCGGCAACCTCTTTCCCCCTGCTGTAAGAGCCTCTGGAAATGGTGATAATTGCCATGGGAGACCTCCTTGTTTTTAAGCCTTTACATAACTTTCTTCCATCGCAAGCCCGGGTCTCCTTGATTTCCACATACTTCCGAGAATAATAATTGCTCCGACGGCAAGGGATATACACATAACAATAAAGCTTACTTTCGATAATATATCAAGAGTTTGAGTATTTACAGAGATAAGACCAAGTTGTGTCAGATATTTCGGTATTGCAAACCCCCTGCTCACAGCCACGAGCAGCATGATTGTTCCCATGACGATTTTTATCATGTGTTCCTTTACATAGGTTGTTCCGATCGCTCCTAACTGAACACCAAGAAGAGATCCTCCAAGAATGATTAAAGTCAGGCGGATATCAATCATGCCGTGGAGCGCCCAGTTGATCGAGCCGGCCAAACCCATAACAAATGCTATTACGAGTTCTGAAGCCGATGCTATAATGCTTGATGCTCCCAGAACATAAATCATGCCTGGAACGCCTATAAAACCGCCGACCGCAATAGTTGCTGCCAGCATGCCTGTAGCAAATCCGACAGGAACCGTGAACCAGAGGGATATTCTGACATTCGCCGTCTTGAAATAAATCATGGGAGGTAGATTTATGGATTGAAGCTTCTGTGCAAGCCTGGTTACCTTTTCAACCCCTCCGGTTTTTGCCGTCTTCCACGCGTCATAAAAGACATACCCGCCGACTATGACAAGAATGGCAACAAAAGAAAGGCTTACATAAAGATTAGATCCGGCCTCCCCCCATTTTTCAAGAACAAAATGCTGAATCTGTATTCCGGCCTGAACGCCTACGCCTGCTGAAGCGGCAAGCATGAGTCCGAGCTTTAGATCTACCTGGCCGTACCTGAACCTCTTGTATGCCCCAACCATTGCTTTCGGGAATTTATGACACATATTGCTCGCAACAGCCACTGTTCCTGGAACACCAAGACTCATCATGCCCGGGGTAAGAACGAAAGCTCCGCCCGAACCTATGAAACCGCTTACAAGACCTCCGATAAAACCTACTATAAACAGGAATACGATCGACATAAGATTCAAATCAATAAATTTCAAACTATCCAGCGCTAAATCCTGCATATCTCCTCCTTCAAATATTTATATTAAAAAAGTTGATTGGTTTTCTAAATTCTGTGAAACGGATTGATGTAAGCGCGTGCCCGCGGTCTTTTTCTTGCGCTCTTTTTTGCCCGGATATCCTCATGAACTGTTTTTTCAGCGGTCACGACCTTGACATCCTTTCTGACGGCCTCTATACCAAGCAGAGACCACAGGTTGCTTGCAAACGCCCCATGCGCGAATGAAAAAATAAAGACCGTCGCAATAGGCAGCGCCGCATACCAGCTTCCTTTTGTAAAGTAGTTTGTGATTGTATCGGCATTCGTAAAAACTGCCGCGTAAAGGACTGCGGTTAATGCCCCATAACCAACCGTTTTGCCTATCGGTTTCTTTTTTCTTATTTCCTCTCCCATGATATTTCCTCCCTTTATATGATTATTTGATAAAACGCTGAAAACCGGAATAGTAACTTCTGCCGCGATCTTTTCCTTGATCTCATCAGATCCGGTTAATACAAATTCTATTCTTTTTATTTCGTGAATAAGCTCTCCTGCCGCTTCAGCGGAATCGTCGAACCTAATCAGATAATCAAATCTGATCCCATTTGATGCGGCTTTAATTTTAAAAACCCTTACTGAATAGACTTCAGACTTATTTAATTCTTCATTCGGCCCTGCATAACCGGCAGAAAAAGATTTTTCTTTTCCTTCCGGCACTACGTTTAATGCCAGAATGTCATAATCAAGCCGTCCCGCTACCAGTATTGCATAATCCATAACACTTTCGGATAAAAATCCTTCTTCCAGCACAATCAGTATTTTCCGGCGCTCTTCTATTTCGATCCCATTTGTACCATTTTTATTATTAATATCTTTAATATCCATAATTCATCAGCCTTGATTTGGTTCAGAGTTTGTTCAAAGATACTTCAAGTATTGTGCCAAAGATAAAAAAATCTATAACAATCTGTAAATATTGATATAATATACTCAAGGCGCTATTCTTGATTTATTGCACTATGCAACACCGTTTTTAATCAGGACAATAAAAGCTTATTATTTCCTGTTGTTGGAATAATGTTACATACTGCGGATAGCGTTGCCATATGCAACAGAAATGTCATATAAAACGAATGAGGGTTGCTATTGCCTCCAATTTTTTGTAGAGTCTTAAAAAATTCATAAACAGGTTAACCAATTCCGGCTGGAGAGCTTTTTTAAATAACCGCTTATTGTCATGTCGGAGTATGGGTACGCATTCATACCGCATGAAATTTATTGTGAGACTTCGGGAACGCCCCCTGACAGACTACAAAAGATTGTACAGGCGGAGACTGTAGACGGCTTCGTGACCGTCTGTCCATTGTGGCTGTTCGGTATAATGGATGCAGATATGCCTCCGTTGACGAAGGGTATGGTCTGATTCATGCGGATTGCATGCGTACCCATACCCGACATGACAAGAGTTCAGATGTTATGCAAAAGTTTAGCCTGAACAGCGTTGCCGAAAGGATAAGTTATGATTTTTAACAGAAAGCCTGAAAAACAGAGAGAAGAAGGTGATAAATCAAACAGGGAACTTTCAGAACTTCGC
Organism: Desulfobacterales bacterium; assembly: GCA_046485065.1. GTDB lineage: Bacteria > Desulfobacterota > Desulfobacteria > Desulfobacterales > RPRI01 > RPRI01. The sequence continues at coordinate 37,472 of JAWOHP010000142.1, forward strand.
ACATCTGTTGAAAAAGCCGGATTATCGGCTTCTCTTACTGCTTTGGCTCTGAAGGAACTGGAGCGGATGGAGAACATGGACCTTTCCGCTCCCGAATACAGCATAGGCATCAATTATGTAGAATATCTTCTGTCTCTTCCCTGGCACAATTTTACGAATGATAATCTCGACCTTGATAGGGCCGAGAAAATAATGGAATCAAGGCATTATGGTCTGAATAAGATCAAAGAACGAATGCTCGAGTATCTTTCCGTCAGGACTCTTTTCAGCCTCCAGACCTTTCAGGTGCTTGTTGTCGATGATGAGGAGATCGCGCGTGACAATCTTGAGTATATCCTCAAAAAGGAAGGATACCAGGTAAGCACGGCGGCAAACGGACTTGAAGCCGTAAACATACTTAAAACCCGGAATATCGACCTGATACTCACGGATCTCAAGATGGAAAAGATGGACGGGATGCAGCTCCTTGAAACGGCAAAGAAGATATCTCCCAACGCTGAACTTGTTATGATAACAGGTTTTGCTACCGTCGGCTCGGCGGTTGATGCTTTAAAAAAAGGAGCCTTTCATTATCTTCCCAAGCCTATCAATCTTGATGAATTGAGGTCAACCGTACGGCAGTTAATAGAAAGGAAAAAACACCTGCAGATGACCCGAAGTCCTATTCTATGTTTTGCGGGACCTCCGGGAACAGGGAAAACTTCGGTGGGAAAAGCTATTGCCGAGGCCCTTGAAAGGAATTTCGTACGTATCTCACTGGCGGGCTTAAGAGATGAAGCCGATCTGCGTGGACATCGCAGAACATACGTAGGAGCTATGCCAGGAAGAATTATCAGTGAAATAAAGCGGGCTGGATCAAGAAATCCCGTTTTCATGCTCGATGAAATCGATAAAATCGGACAGGATTTCCGGGGAGATCCTGCTTCCGTTCTTCTTGAAATTCTCGATCCCGAACAAAACAGTCATTTTACCGATCATTATCTTGATGCACCTTTTGACCTTTCAGGGGTTATGTTCATATCAACGGCAAATGTCGTGGAAAAGCTCCCTGCTCCTCTTCTTGACCGGCTGGAAGTAATCCATTTTGCCGGTTACACGGAGAAAGAGAAGGAACATATCGCAAAGATTCATCTGATTCCGCGCCAGCTTAAAGAGCATGGCCTGACGGAGATGAAAGCGGATTTTACAAATGAGGCGATATCAGGGATAATCAGGAATTATACCAGGGAAGCCGGACTGCGTAATCTGGAACGCGAAATCGCAACGATTTTCCGAAAGATTGCGAGGCTTTCGGTTCAAAGGAACGGAAAATCGGAAGGAGTAACAATTGATGAAGTCCTGGTTGAAAAACTTCTGGGTCCAAGAAAATTCAGTCACGAAACTGCTGAAAGGGGAAACCGTCCCGGGGTAGCAACCGGCCTTGTATGGACGGAATTCGGAGGAGAGATCATTTTTATTGAAGCGTCAATAATGAAAGGAGACCGGCAGCTCATCTTAACCGGCTCCATGGGAAATGTTCTTCAGGAATCGGCACAGACCGCGCTCAGCTTTGTCAGAAGCAATGCATCTCAATTCGGAATAGATCCCAATTTTTTCGATGGCCGGGATATTCATATTCATATACCTTCCGGAGCGGTGCCAAAAGACGGGCCATCGGCCGGGGTAACGATAGCTGTTGCCATCATATCACTCCTGACCGGAAAAGCGGCAAGAAACGATATAGCCCTTACCGGCGAATTAACGTTGAGCGGAAGAATCCTTGCAGTCAGCGGGATACGTGAAAAAATTCTTGCGGCCCAGCGCGGTGGAATTAAAGTTACTGTCTTTCCCGAACGGAACGAATCAGATATAGCCGGTCTGGAGCCTGAGGTGAAAGAAGGAGTCGAGGTTGTTCTCGCGGAAGATATCCCCCGGATTATAAATCTTGTGCTGCAATGAGCTCTTTAAGTATCCAGGTTATATCTCCTCAGCTTTCTCCATAATGAAACCCTGTCTATACCGAGAATTTCGGCGGCCTTGCTTTTTTTATTTTCAACCTGGTCGAGCACCCAGGCAATGTACTCCATTTCGTTTTCTTCAAGTGTCAGGAATTCTCTTTGACGCCTGCTGGCTATCCTGAACTTCAACTGCTGAAAATCGGCCGGAAGATGACGCATCTCGATGGTATCCTTTTCGGCCATTGCCACCGCATGTTCTATTATATTTTCGAGTTCGCGGATATTGCCGGGGAACTCGTAACTCATGATCAGATCTGAAACATCGTCGGATATATTAACGACATTTTTATTCTGCGCGTCCGAAAATTTTCTTAAAAAATGCCTGCATAAAACCGGAATGCTTTCTTTCCTCTCTGCCAGGGGAGGTAAATGGAGTGTTATGACATTTAGACGGTAGTAGAGGTCCCTGCGGAAAGAACCTCTTTCAATCTCTCCGGCAAGATCCTTGTTTGTCGCTGCTATCACCCGAAGATCGACCGGGACATCATCTGTCCCGCCGACCCTTATTATAGTCCGCTCCTGCATTACCCGCAGCAGCTTAACCTGCATGGAAAGGGGCATGTCTCCTATTTCATCCAGAAAAACAGTCCCTCCGTTTGCCGCCTCAAGAAGACCTTTTTTTATTCCCCGCGCGCCTGTAAACGCTTCTTTTTCGTGCCCGAAGAGTTCATTCGCAAGAAGTTCTTCATTGAAAGCTCCGCAGTTAATCGCCATAAATCTTTTTTCGGATCGGTTGCTCAAACTGTGGATTGTTCTGGCAATAAGCTCCTTACCGGTTCCTGTTTCACCTAAAACAAGAACGGTGCAGTCAGTCGGAGCTATCTGTTCGACCGTCTTTTTAAGATTCTCCATTTTCGGGTTATTTCCCGTGATAAGGAGAACCTCCTTCCGGTCTCCTATGCGGAGTTTAAGGTCGGCTACCTCTTTTTTCAGAGCTTTTTTTTCCAGGGCCTGACGCGCAAGAATACGCACTTCGTCTATTTTAACCGGCTTAGGCAGATAATAAAAAGCACCCTTTTGCATTGCATCGACAGCCGTAGCAACCGTTGCGTAACCGGTTATGACAATCACCTCGACATCCGGATATAGCTCTTTTGCTTTTTCCAGAACCTGCAGACCGTCGACAACCTGCATTTTAAGATCCGTAATGACAAGATCGAATTCTCTTTTTTCAAGCTCCTGCAGGGCTATTATCCCGTTCTCGGCCGGGAAAGTCTCATATCCTTCCTTCTTAAGGATGTGGTCAAGGTTTTCTCTTGCAATCTGCTCATCGTCAACGATTAAAATCCGGGCGTGCTTCATATTAATATCCTCCTTCATGCCCGCTGATGGAGAGGAAGGCGTATTATGAATCTCGCTCCTTCTCCAACCCTGCTCTCAACAGAGATCGAACCCTGATGCTTCTGCAAAATACCATAAACTACTGAAAGTCCTAAACCGGTTCCGACACTCACTTCCTTTGTGGTAAAAAAAGGATCGAATATCATGCCGAAGTTTTTTTCCGGAATACCAACCCCCGTATCTTCCACTGTTATGACGGCCATACCTGAGTCATAGTCCGGCCGGGCTGATATCTTAATGATACCGGCAGAGCTTTCAATTGCCTGAACCGCATTTATGATGAGGTTGAGAAAGACTTCCTGCATTCTCTGGATATCTATATTAAGAACGAGGTCTTTCGGTATATCTTTCTGAATCTCTATCCCGGAAGGCACCTGACTTGAAACAAGCCTTATCGAGCGTTCGACTACGTCGTTAAGTGAGACCGGGATAAGAGCGAAATCCCTGTCCCTAGAAAATTCCAGAAGGCCTTTTACAGTATCTTTTGCCCTGCTGACCTCCTGCTCAATATTGAAAAGCATCTTGCGCATCAGCTCGGGTTCGGTTTTGCCGCTTTCTTCAATAAGAATCTGGCAGGAAGTTGAAATGTTGTTCAAAGGGTTATTAAGCTGATGAGCCACGCCTGATGTAAGAATGCCTATTGATGAGAGCTTTTTGGTCTGAACCAGCTGTTCCTGGCGTTTTTCAAGTTCCGCAACCATGCGGTTGAAGGCATCAACAACCCGCTGTGTTTCATCCCGGACGTTTGGAACCGGAATGGGATTGAAATTCCCGTTAGCTATCTGGAGAGTTGTCTCTTCAATTATCTTCAGTGGCTTTATTATCTTTCTCGCTACAATCGGTATTAAAAATCCGCCCATTGAAAGAAAGATCAAAAGAGTGAATAAAAGATGCTTCTCAAGTGTCTCGATTATCGCAAGAATCCGCTCTCTTTCAAAAGTAACGAGAGAAATTGACCGGTCCACAAGATTTTTTCCTTCAATCCGCAGTCTGTCTTCCAGATCATCTTCACAGCTTTCTCGCCCTTTGAAAACGCAAACAGACATTTGGTCCATGAGGTCCCCATACTTCACGAATCCTTCCTCAAGAAAACCAAGCTGAGGAGCTCCTTTCAATTTCTTTATCTCGGGAGCTATCGTCGAAAGCACTTTCAGACCTTCTTTGATGTAACGCTTGTTCTCGACAAGATCATCCGTTGAACCGTAAAGAAGAAAGTTTTTTTCATAGCGGCGGATTTCGAGTATGATGTTGCTGAGATCGTCCGCAATTTCAACCAGGTGCTGCTTACGCTCTATTTCCCTCAGAAAACGATAGGAGTTACCGCCGATAAAGCCTATTGCAAGAAAGCATATCGTAAGTCCGACAATAACCTTCTGGCGGATATTTAGAGAAAAAGATCTATTCATGAAAAATTTATAGCTCCTTATCCCAAAAAGGATTTTCTTCTTTTATTACATCACAACAAAAAAACGGTCAACACGCATTTTCCCTGTATAAAATGTTCGGTTTTAATTATTTCAGGGATGTGATATACAAAACAAGTTTTTATTTACAGTTGAAACACAGTTCAGTTGATCTATGAGAAAAATGATTCTGAGGTAAGCAGACTGGTCAAAATATGTGGAGAATGAGATTAAAATAGAATATACACTATAATGGCAACCCCCTACTGGATAAAAACTTTCATCAACAAGACTTTTTCCGGACGGTTTTTCTTCTCCAAATTGACACATTATCCGGCAATAGGCCGCATTGTTGATCACGCACTGTTTGAAAATGACGATATCCTGTATTTACCTAAAGACAGGGCAATACCTGTCAATGCGTCCATTGACCGTCCGGAAAGCCTGATGATTCCATCTCTTGTTGTTGATCATTTTATCCGGGAGGCAAATTATCACTGGATAATGGATTTCTGCATCTGCCGGGATTCAGCCGGTTGCCGGGATTATCCCGTTGATCTTGGCTGCATATTCCTGGGAGAGGCAGCAATGGATATCAACCCGAAATTCGGGCGCCGCGTAACATCCGGCGAGGCGCTTGACCATGCGGTGCGCTGCCGGGAAGCCGGACTGGTCCATCTTATAGGTCGTAACAAGCTTGATACTGTGTGGCTGGGTGTCGGTCCCGGCCGGAAGCTTCTTACCATATGCAACTGCTGCCCGTGCTGCTGCCTGTGGAAAATGCTGCCGGCAATCACGCCTGAAATCGGCGGCAAAGTCTCCAGAATGCCGGGAATATCGGTCCGTATCAGCGATAAATGCCAGGGATGCGCCACATGCACGAAGAATATCTGTTTCGTAAATGCGATTCATATTGAAAACAAACAAGCAGTGATAAATGAACAGGAATGCAGGGGATGCGGACGGTGTGTCGAGGCATGCCCGAATAATGCCATAGAACTAATAATTGAAAACAGCGGCTTCATAAACGACACAATCCTACGGATATCAAACCTTGTTGATGTAACGTAATTATTGTCAGGAATAAGAATTGCTGAGACCGAAAAGAAAAAAAAGACTCTCCGATTTTTCAGGCGGTAAAAACTATCCTGTCTTTATAATCCTATCAGCTTTTTTTACCTGCGGTCTTCTGATTTCTTATAAATACAGCCTTACCGGTATAGCCTTGTATTTTGGTTTATGGATCATCTCCTATTTCACCATATATGCAGGCACCTGCCGATACTGCGTTTATCACGGGAAAAAATGTCCGGTTCCCCTTGAGGGAAGCTGCGCGCATCATTTTTTTGACAAAAAAGAAAACGGGTTTGGTAACTCTCAGTTCTTCTGGGCCGCCATGGCCTATATACTGAGGATTATCCTGCCTGTTGTCATAATATTCCGCAAGACCCTTTATGTATATGGAATAATCTATTTCGGACTGTTTATTACCTACTGGGTTGTTCATCTCTTTTGTACAGGCTGTCCGAACTGTACAAATGGCAAGTGTCCTTTAAACCCGGATTATTAGGGCAGATGTATGTTGAAAAATGGATAAATACGCAAATTACGATGATCTGAAACAGCATGAAATAAAAGGAGAGGATTATGTAATACTCTCACGGGCAGGAACTTCCCGTATTGCCGTTATAGCGCTTCATGGAGGGGGCATAGAACCGGGAACTGTTGACATTGCTGATGCTCTGGCAGGTGCAGAGCATAGTTTTTACGCCTTTAAAGGAATAAAAAAGAAAGGAAACGCGGTTTTACATATTTCGAGCACTAAATTTGATGAGCCGGAGGGAATAAGAATTGCGGAAAAGGCTGAAACAGTTGTTTCGATTCACGGGTGTCGTAGTAAATACGACACAGTTTTTGTCGGTGGCAGAAATCAGAACCTGAAGGAGAAAATATGTCATATTCTGGAAAAAGCCGGTTTCAATTCCGAAATATCTGAAAAAGAAGGGTTGCATGGTCAGCATCCTGAAAATATTTGCAACCGGTGCCTGTCAGGTGAGGGAGTGCAACTGGAAATAACAAGAGGTCTGAGAGAAAAAATGTTCGATAATCTCGCGAAACGAAGATTAAGAAAAAGGAATGAGCTCTTTTTCAGGTTCGTGGAAACTTTACGGGAATCTCTTAGAACAGAAATTGCAGACGGGGGGATAGAAAATTATGCTGCGAAAAGGTAAAAGCTACGATGAGGTCTGCCGGTCTTTTAAGTGGAATATACCGGCAGATTATAATATCGGCGTGGATATTTGCGACAAGTGGGCAGGTCAGCGATATCGTCTTGCCCTGATATACGAAGACGAAAAAGGCAGTGTTGAAAAATACACTTTCTGGGAGTTAAAAAGGCTTTCAAACCGCCTCGCAAATGGTCTTGTTCACGCTGGGATTAAAAAAGGGGACTGCATAGGTATCCTTTTGTCCCAGTCTCCTGAAACTGCTTTAACCCATATTGCCGCGTATAAAATCGGAGCTATTGCAGTACCTCTTTTTACTCTCTTCGGAGCCGATGCGCTCGAGTACCGGCTATCTAACAGCGAAGCAAAATGCGTTGTCACGGATGAGGGAAATCTTCCCAAAGTGATGGAAATTCTGGGAAAACTTCCTCTTCTAAAAATTGTGATAGTTACAAGCGGCAAAACCGCAGGTAAGGCGCTCGATTTCTGGGATCTGATTGAAAAGGGAAGTTGTGACTTTACTCCTGTAGTAACAAAGGCGGATGATCCTGCCCTCATTATTTATACATCAGGAACTACCGGGCCTCCAAAGGGAGCGTTGCATGCCCACCGTGTACTTCTCGGGCATCTTCCGGGAGTCGAGTTTCCGCATAACTTTTTTCCGGAAGAGGATGACCTTTTCTGGACTCCGGCCGACTGGGCCTGGATCGGTGGACTGATCGATGTACTTTTTCCAAGCTGGCACCATGGTATTCCTGTAGTGGCCAGACGGGCAAAAAAATTTGATCCCGAAGATGCCTTTCACCTTATTGCGAAGCATGGCATAAGAAATGCGTTCATGCCGCCGACAGCTTTAAAGATGATGCGCCAGGTCAATGACCCCCGTCTCCGTCATGATTATTCAATGCGTTCAATCGGAAGCGGTGGTGAAACCCTGGGAGAAGGGCTTCTTGAGTGGGGAAAAAGCGTCATGGGGCTTGACATAAACGAGTTTTACGGACAGACCGAGGTCAATCTTGTTGTCGGTAACTGCGCTCAAATAATGGATATCAGGCCGGGTTCGATGGGCAGGGCGATTCCGGGGCACATTGTTGATGTTGTTGATGAATCGGGAACGCCGGTTGCGCCCGGCACCGTAGGAGAGATCGGGATAAAACATCCTGATCCGGTTATGTTTCTCGGATACTGGAAGAATCCTGAGGCTACCAGGAACAAGTTCGCAGGAGACTGGTGCTTGACAGGCGACCTCGCAAAGAAAGATGACGATGGATATTTCTGGTTTGTCGGACGTAAAGATGATCTTATAACGAGTTCAGGGTACCGGATAGGGCCTGCCGAGATTGAGGACTGTATTTTAAAACACCCTGCCGTGACTATGGTTGCCGTTATCGGCAGCCCGGACAAGGTTCGCACCGAGATAGTGAAGGCATTTATAGTTTTAAAGCCGGGGATTAAAGCCGGGCCCGAACTTGAAAAGGAGATAAAAAACTTTGTGAAGGTGCGCCTTGCGGCTCATGAATATCCAAGAGAGATTGAATTTACTGATTCTCTGCCAATGACGGCTACCGGGAAAATTGTACGCCGGGAGCTGAAAAGGCTGGAAATCGAGAGAAAAAAAGAGGGCCTTGAATAACTCAACTAAAGCCATGTGAGGGTGTGGCTTACGCTTCACGCCTCATTTTTGCATCTCATCCCGCATAAGCCTTTTTAA
>JAWOHP010000130.1:0-52130 GCA_046485065.1 Desulfobacterales bacterium
TATCGCATGCCATTCTTATAAGCCCTTCATCAGGCCGTCCCTTTTCCAGTAACTGATGTTTATGCTCATAATAATCGGTAATCTCCACCTGGCATATCCGGTTGACCGAAGCTCGCTTGTAGATTTCGCTCAAGAGAGAAACCTCCATGCCCCATGTCGGAGAAACCCGAAGACCCATGGCAAGATGAGTAATTACTGCGAACTCGCCGGAGAGAGGATAACGGAAATTATCAAGGTATGTCAGAAATTCATTTGGACCAAGTATATGCCGCAGTGTCCGTATGAGCGGTGTATAGAAGAGCCTGGTAACTCTTCCGTAAAGCTTTTCCGTTACACGCGCATAGTAACCCTTGCTGAACTCAAAATCGGTTGCAGGATGAACCACCGGGTAAACTAGCCTTGAAAGCATTTCCCTGTTGTAGTTCACTATATCGCAATCGTGGGTGGCTATAGCATAAACATCACTTTCAGATAAAATATATCCCATCGTCATCCATACCGACTGCCCCTTGCCCGGATTATCAAGATTGAAGTCTGATTTCTTAAGCTCATCATATAGTGCACGCATCCCGGGACCATCGTGCCATACGATCTTGGTTTCAAAGGGAAGAGCGGACATCATATCCCGTGCCGAGCGAAACTCACTCAGGCCCGCTCTGTCGAGAGATAGAACGACTTTATGCAGGTAACGGACGTGTTTTAGCTCTTCGATGATTCCAGGCATTGAAGGTGTCTTGAATTCGGAATAAAGAGCGGGCAGAAGAAGAACGATCTTTCTTCTTTTTGCGATCTTTTCTATTTCCGCATCAAGATCTGCTACGGGACGGTTTTTGAGACGCTGTAAAACTGTGATCGCGCCGTGCTGCCAGAAGTCAGCCATATCATGCTCCTTTTTTCCATATATTTATATCAAAAGAGGTAATTGCAAAAGTCGTCATTTTAATATATCAATTACTATTTGATTCCAGCCTTTGCTTCCGGGCTTTCCGGCACGCAGCAAACTGGTTATCTCAAAATCTTCGAAACTCCCGTCGGGATGGGGAATAAGAACCGGAATATCCACGCATTTAAGCATAGTAAAATCATTTGCACTGTCTCCGAGGCCGATACTGGTAATTTTATCATTAATATTTTCTGCAAATATCTCGGTTGCGATTTCAACCGCCCTTCCCTTATCCTGTCCTTCGCCAATCAAATGGAAAAAGCGGCCTCCCCGGGTAATTTTAAATCCCCGTTCTTTTGCCGTATCTTCCAGACTCATAAGAAGCGATATGTCTTCCATTACGAAAGGCTCCGTGAACTCCCTTTCTTTCGCCATAATCGCCTGCTCTGCTGGTAAACCCGCCATTGAAGCAATCTCTTCCGCAGACATATCGCCGAACCCGCGTATTTTGAACCTGCCTTTAAACGATTCTACGAATTTCCTGATTTTCGCGTATTCTGTTCCAAGACGAATGACCGTATAAGCCGACTGCCTGATTCCATAATTGATAATGAATCCTCTATAGTCGCGAGGAAAATAAATTGCAGCACCATTTTCAATTATAAACGGCTCCGATATTTCCATTTCAATTTGCAACAGTTCTACTTCTGTTCTCGTTTTGCTTGTTGCAAATATGATTGGAATCTGCCGCTCCCGGATAAGTTCCAGTGCCGGTTTTGATTCCCGGAAGGAATATGTTTCATGGTCCAGGAGGCTGCCGTCCAGATCGGTAAACAGTATTGGCTTCATTTACGGTTCAAGGCCCGTTTAAGCTTATAGATTCATCAGCAGGGATATTGTTAATCTGCAACAGATGACAATTGACGGATGATTGAAACTCTTAACAATTGATTTATACTTTAAATGATATCGTTATTGTGGTCAACCTTTTTATTGGACCTTTTTATTTAAGATGAATCTTAACTCAGGCAGAACTATGGTATTGCAGCCAGAACATCGGCAATAAAGGCATCCGTGTTCCAGGCCTTACGCACCGAGGTAGCGCCAAATCTGACAAGCACCAGCTTTTTTGACGGAATCACTATTACTTTTTGTTCCTGGTAACCGTCGGCGGAGTAGGCATCTGCGGGAGAAGACGGCCACCTTCTCTTTCCGGGATCCGAAGCTGGGCCTGCGTTCAGCCCAAAATGGGCGCCGTATTCGCCTTTCGGAGCGCCAGCTGTCGGTGTCGTTGTGTACCGTACCCATCCCTCCGGCAGGATTCTCTCTCCTTTCCATACCCCGTCCTGAAGATAGAGGAGGCCGAAACGGGCCCAGTCACGCGGGGTGGCAAACGTATAGGAAGAGCCTACATAAGTCCCTGAAGGGTCCGGCTCAGGCAAGGCGCTCTGCATGCCTATCCTGTCGAAAAGCTCCTCTCTCATGAAGGTAAAGGAATTGCGATAATTTTTATCTGCTTCCGCGCGCACAATCCTGCTTATGATATTTGCTGTACCGCTTGAATAACTCCATTTGGTGTCCGGTTCAAACGCAAGGGGTTTTGCGGCGGCATATGCCGCAAAATCGTAGCTCCCGTAAAGCATTTTGGTGGCATCGTAAAGCGGTTTGTATACTTCTTCAAATTCAAGCCCGCTGCTCATCCTGAGAAGCTGGCCAAGGGTTATTCTCTTCCGCGGGTCGCCTTCATTTTGCCATTCCGGAACAGGCGCCGGTTCTTTTAAGCTGAGTTTTCCATTCTTAACCAATATGCCAACGAGAGCGTTTGTGATGCTCTTGCTCATAGACCATCCGAGCAGGGGCATGTTTTTGTCAAACCCGGGGGCATAACGCTCGGCAATGAGATTCCCGTCGTAAACAACCAGTATAGCCCTCGTGTTTTTAAGCTTTTTTAAACTGTTTTCGGCAAAGGCATTATCGAGGGCTTTTAAAAGCTTTGCCTCGTCAATCCCTGCAGTCAGAGACCCGGTAATCTCCCCGTTTCCTTCCGGCCACGGAAGTTCATCCGGAAGTTTTGTTGCCGGAGCAGATGACGCTATATCCTGTTTCCTGAGGTCATCTTCGCTCACCCCGACCGCAAGTGTGCAGCCGCAGCCTTCACGATATACCGCTACTGCCTTAAAGAGTCCGAAAGAATCAGCCATAACCCGTTTATTAGGCCGGTCAATATTTAGCGATACAACAGCAGCAAGCGGATTAACCGGCGCAACATCTTCCCTGAAAACCGCGTCCGGATCCCGTTCTGATATGAAGACCGCCGAGCAGAGGTATTTTGCAACATAGCCGGTCGCGATGGGGATTGCCTGTGTAAGATACCAGCTTGCCGCAGTAAATCCGACTGCAAAGATAATCCCTGTAACTGTTAAGGTCCGCCTGATCAATGGTCTCATAACTTAATCCCCAGGATGCTCCTCTATTTAAGTTATTTTAACTGACCGTTTGCGTACATTTGTCTTAAGCCCTTTTTATCGAACTTCATAACACTTGTTTTGGGCAATGCATTTATGAATGCAAACTGCTTCGGTATCCAGTATGATGCCTTAACCTTGTCCTTTAGATATTCCTGCAATTCAGCGGCTGTGAGGGTCTCGCCCTGCTGAACCACAATGCATCCGAAAGGCACCTCCTGCCACTTGGGATCGGGAACGCCTATAATAGCGGCTTCCAGCACCTTAGGATGTGCCATTATCATGTTTTCGAGATCAACCGACGAAATCCATTCACCGCCGCTCTTTACCAGGTCCTTTGTCCTGTCGACGATTCTTAAGTACCCTTCACCGTCAATCGTACCCATATCCCCTGTATGAAACCACCCGTCCACAAAAGCCTGCCGGGAGCGCTCAGGATCCTTGTAGTATTCATCGGCTATCCAGGGCCCTCTCAGGTAGATTTCACCCATCTCTGTCCCGTCATCATTCACCTCTATGCCGGTAACTGTATCCACAACCTTTATATCAACGCCGAGAGCAGGGAAGCCTGCGCTGTTTCTCACACTATAGAGTTCGTCGGGAGAAAGATCCGTCATATAGCTTTTTTCAAGGGCGGCTGTCGCAAGGGGAGATGTCTCCGTCCCGCCGTATGCCTGCCTTATGGGGAAATTATATTTTTCATTCAATCCGCGCATCAGGGATAGCGGACAAGCCGAGCCTCCGCTTGCAATAACCCTCAGCGATGAAAAATCGTGCCAACCTCCTTTTTCAAGATAATCATAAAGCATCAGCCATATTGTGGGCACACCGCAGGTAACAGTAACCTTTTCGTCAGCAATCACCCGGCAGATCTTTTCCATATTGAGCGTTTCCCTCCCGGGCAGAATCTGTTTGATGCCCATCCCGACACTGATAAACGGCATTCCCCAGGCATTCGCGTGAAACATCGGAACGATATGGAGAGCGCAGTCACTCTCAAAAGTGCCGAAAGTTACAGCCCCGGCATAACTGTGTAACACGATACTTCTGTGAGTATACACGACTCCTTTCGGATCTCCGGTTGTGGCCGAAGTATAACACATCATCGCAGGATCCTTCTCATCGAGATCTTCGGGAAAATCATATTCGGCCGGAAATTGCGAGATCCACTCATCGTATGAATAAACGGGTGAAAGGGATGTCTGCAAAGGTTTCCCGCTTTGCGAGAGAACAACAAAATGCTCGACGGTCTTCAACTGATCTTTTATCATTTCCGCTATTATGAGAAGATCTTCGTCAATAAAGAGCACCTTGTCCTCTGCATGGTTTAAAACATAGGAAAGATGCTGGGGAGGCAGCCTGAAATTTGCCGTATGCAGGACCGCTCCCGTGCAGGGAACGCCGAAGTAGAGCTCAAGATGCCGGTGATTGTTGAGCGCGATACTTGCAACCCTGTCTCCTTTCCTGATGCCGAGGGATTTAAGCGCATTTGCCAGCTGACAGGTTCGCTTGAAATAATCCCCGTAAGTATAGCGGAATATCTCGTCCGGAAAAATTGATAATATTTCCTTCTTTGGAAAATACCGGGCTGCTCTCAAAAGAAGTGTTCTCATTAATAACGGATAATCCATCATGGTTGGTCGCCCTCCTTTATTAATTTTAGGTTTTTTTACCAGTCGATTTGGCCTAAGGGGTCAAAGATTCGAGGGTTCAAGGGTTCAAGTGTTTTTTCTACCATACTTTTCCGTAATATTGCCCTATAGACAGAAGTGTCCATCTCTATATTTACAAGTTCTAAGAAATTCATCTATGGTATTTTATTTCCTACCACTCGAATCCTTTAATCCTCGAACCCTTTAACCCTACTTTATATTCTCTTGCGCTCCGTCAGAATTTCCATGAAAGCATCTATCCGTGTCTGGAACTGCGCCATGGAAAATTTTTCCCCATCCATATGATCTCCGTCAAACATGACACCCTGTACAGAAAGTTCTTCCGACAGGATCTTCATTATGTCCATCTGTCCCATCGATATCGGCTTGCAGCTCCTGTTCGAATGGAAAATTGCTCCGTCTATTTTATAATCGACGACCGCCTTTCTGATAAGTTCAATCCGTTTATCGAGCGATACACAGGAGACGAGCGGATATGAGACAAGTGATTTATACGCGATACTCTCAAGGGGTTTATCCGGATTCATTCTGAGTGTCCATGCCGAGGTGTATGTTTCGGCAACCACCACAGCATTCCATTTTTCAAAGTAGTTGAAGAGTTTCATGTTGTACCAGAGGGGAATATTATCCCAGAAGAGCCGTATACGTTCGTTGGGAATCACGCCCTCGCCTCTTTCAACCTTTCCCCTAACCTCTTTGAGCACATCCTGCAGGAAATCAACGGCGATCTTTGTGCCGTGTCTTGTCACCATGACAAACATGATCCCGATCTCGGCTGCCGAAAACGGAGACGGAACCGCCCTTCGAGCATCCATAATTTCATCCCAGAGCCTGCAAGCTTCGTCGGTGTACGCAACCGCCTGTCTCAGCCTGTCGATATCAAACCTTTTCCCGGTAAGATCTTCAAGAAATTTTATCAGCCTTTTTATCTGTATGACCCCGTATTTAATATGGTGATCTCTTATATCCTCCATTCCAATCTGTGGAAGATCCGCCCTGAAAACGGGAACACGGAAGTGATCGCAGAGAACCTGAAATGTCTTCATGGTAGGGATACAGCCTGCTCCGAAAGAGATCAGGAAATCAGGCTTCGGGAGACCGTCTAAGGGCTGATTCGTCTCGCTGATTCCACCTAAAGCGTATCCTACATTATTTCTGAAATAGCCGCAAAGATCGCTTGAATAACCCTTTTGTTCCGCAAATGTAAAATTATTCGTATTTGTGCCGATAGCTGCGCATATGGGAGCCCAGTTTTCAGGAAAGATCGGATGGATATCCATGGCATAGAAAAGTTCTATGAGGCCGTTCATTGGCGGAATCCATCCGACCGGTCGACCTTCGGTTTTTGCCCTGTGACCATCCGCATAAAAATCTATGATAATCTGACGTAATGCCTTGTTCGCCTGAAGTCTTTTGTTTGTTTTTTTCTCCTCCGTCATCTTCGCTCCAGCATCTCAAAGAAGCTTTCAATCCGCGTCCGAACGGAACCGGTAAACCCGTCCCCTTCCAGTTCCAACTGCATATGCGGTATTTCGGCCTCATCAAGGATTTTCTTCAAAAAGGGATGGTCGGAGAGATGCGGATCGCAGAACTTCTGGTGTATGAAAATCACCGCATCTATGTCAAAATTTGATAGTGTCTCACCTAAATATTCTTTCCGGGAAGGAAAATCAGCCCTTGAAGCGCATCGTGGTCTTGAGAGATAATATCCGGCAAGCGATTGAAGCGGATCTCCTTCAGGTATTGCATCCCGGAGCGAACGGAGGCCCATGCATGCATCATCGGCAACAATATCTCCGCCGACCTCTTCTATGAAATCAACGAGGGATATATCGGAAATAACGCTTCCTGATATAAGGATTTTAAGTTTTTCCCTGCTCCCGCGCCCCTTCTCTTTAATCGTTTCGACATATGTCCTGAGTTCAGCAAGAAAATTTTCCGCGGGAAGCGTCTCACAGCAGATATTCATGGCGCAAACATCAGAATAACTTATCCGAAATCCGCTCTTCTTGAGATTATAAACCTCTCTCATGAGCGATCTTTCGGAGTTATAAAGTGTAATTGATTTTTGCAGGCTCTCCGGGTCAAACTTTTTCCCGGTAAAATTGCCGAGCTTCTCCGTAAAAATTCCGAATTCGGTTGTTGTGTATTCCGATGCTTCATTAATGGACATATAGGGAAGACTTATGAGATGAAAAAACCGGGGCTTTAGATTCCTGATCCATATATTATAAAGTCCGCATACGGCATCACAGGTATAGCAGTGAACAATCCCGTCTAAAAAACCATAGTAACCCTCAAGACCAAGAGCCATAAGATGACGCGCAGGAGGGCAGATAAAGGTCTGAAGCAGGGTGTCCGCCCTGTGGATATTCTCAGACTCTCCCCATATCCTGACAGGAATAATACCAAATGAATGAATGATTTCAACAGGCGCATATGAGCAGAATGTACCTATGACGGGGCAGCCATTCTTCTCCTTATGCTCTTTGATTATATCAAGACGGCACTCATATAGCTCTCTTATATTCATACTTAATCAGTCAAACCTGTAGATGATCGCTCCCCAGGTGACTCCTGAACCAAGCCCGATAAAAAGAACGGTGCTCCCCTTCCCGATCATTTTCATCTCGATCGCTTCATCAAGAGCAATGGGTATGCTTCCGGCGGTTGTATTTCCATATCTTTGTATGTTGTTAAATATTCTCTCATCTGAAAGACCCATCGCGCTCTGGTATGCCTGGTTTATTCTCAGATTTGCCTGATGGGGAATGACCAGGTCGATATCATCCATTGAAAGCCCGGCCTTTCCCAGAACCTCTTTTGTTATTTCAGGGAGTCTTCTAACAGCAAGCTTGAAGATGGTCTTTCCATCCATTACAGGATAATGCCTGCCCTGCTCAATCATTTCGACCGTCAGCCTCGGAGTTACCCTTGATGCCGGCGCTTCAGTCATGAGGCTCATAGCAAGTTCTCCCTGGGCGTGAAGCGAAACACCGAGAACACCGATATTTTCTTCAGTTTCAATACCTTCAAGACACACAGCCCCGGCTCCGTCTCCGAATATGACTGTAACATCCCTTCCTTTTGTTGAAATATCGAGTCCTCCGCTGTGAATCTCGGCGCCGACAAAAAGAACACGATTGGCAAGGCCGCTTCTTATGTACGCGTCGGCTGTTGCAATACCATAATGAAAGCCTGTGCACTGCTGCCTGATATCGAGAGCAGGCGTGGTTTTAAGGCCGAGCTTGTGCTGCAGGAGACATCCTGAACCGGGGAAAAATATGTCGGGGCTTAAAGTTGCAAAGATTATAAGATCAATATCCTCGGGTTTCCATCCCGCTCTTTCCATGGCCGTTTTTGATGCTTCAAGTCCCAGGTCTGAAACGCCGATTTCCTTGTCGGCAGGCACCCAGTAACGATGTTCAATGCCTGTTCTCTGGCGAATCCACTCGTCAGTAGTATCCATCCATTTGGCTAAATCATTATTTGTGACAAGACGGGTAGGAAGATAGCGGCCGGTCCCTTTTATGATGGTCTTTTTCATAGAAATTAATCCTTCCATAGCGCATCCCGCAGACCTGATGCTCTTTCGGTTTTTCTTGAAATTGCCGATCTAAGCACACTTTCTGTTCCCAGCAGGGTAATCTTTCCGGTTGTTCTTGTAAGACCGGTATAAATCAGCTCTCTTGACAGAACAGGATAATCTTTATCCGGTAAAACGAGAACAACTTCTTCAAACTCAGATCCCTGACTCTTATGGACTGTCATGGCATAGGCGGTATCATGTTCCGGAAGAATGCCTGGCTTAAACTTTCTTGCCTTCCCTGAAGCTCCATAAAAAAATGCGTATACATTATCGTCGGAATTCTGCTCCGCCATTATTATGCCTATATCGCCGTTAAAAAGTCCAAGGCTGTAGTTGTTTCCCCTAATCATGACCGGTCGTCCCCTGTACCATTGAGACGAAGGATTTATAAGTTTTTTTCGGGCCAATACCGATTCGGCAAGGCCGTTAACCGCATCAACACCGAACTGTCCCTTATTTACCGCACAAAGTATTTTAAACCGGCTGAATGAGTCAAGGGCTTCTATCGGATTATCCATAGCCTGGTAATCTGTATAACCTTCAACAACCTTTTTTTCAAGAGAGCAATGCAAATCTTTTGCGGTTTTTATATCCTCCCAGTGAATTCTTTCTTCCTTTGTTTCACGCAAAATGCTCAGGGCAGTATCAGCGTCACCTTCGTTGACGGCTCTGCTCAACCTGCCGATAACGCTTTTCTCTGAAAAACGGTAGTTCTTTTGCAGAACAACGATGCAGTCACTCAAAACCTTTTTATCATATTTTTCGGCTCTCTCCTCCGGTGTGCTTTCACTCACCGGATATTCCGGGATGTTTCCCCTGTTGCATATATCTCCCAGAACTGATCCAGCTTCAACGGAAGCAAGCTGGTCCTTGTCTCCCACAAGAATAAGTCTAGCCTTATCCGGCACAGCTTCCATAAGTTTTGCAAGCAACGCAAGGTCAACCATGGATGCTTCATCAACTACAACGATATCGGCCGGAAGTTTATTTTCAGCATTATAATAAAAGCCTGAGGTACCGTGAATTACTCTTAGCATTCTGTGAATAGTATATGCATCCGCAGGCAACATGTTTTTTTTCTCTTCGCTGCAATTAATATTCTTTTTCGTGTTCCGTATTGATTCGCTCAGTTTTGCGGCGGCTTTTCCTGTAGGAGCCGATAAAAATATTTTAAGCTTTTTTCCCTGCTCAATTTCAATAAGGAGGGTTAGGATTTTGGCAATTGTTGTTGTCTTGCCGGTCCCTGGGCCTCCGGAAATAACGCAGAATCTTTTATATACGGATTTTAGCGCGGCAATTTTTTGAAGGTTTAATTTTTCTTCAGGATTATCAGGAAAAAGCCTTGGAAGGGAATTTTTTACAAGCTCAAAGTCGATACCTTCAATATTATCTCCTGCACGCTTTATAATAGCCTCTGAAAGAACTTTCTCATAATTCCAGAATCTGAAGAGGTAGAGCCTGTTCTTATCATCAAGTATCAAGGGTCTATAATCGCCGGGTCTCCCGATAACATCAGAAGCAGTGAGTGTTTTGAGCCAACTTTTCAGGGACGGACAAACAACAGATTCTTTGCCTTCGTCTTCTTCAAGAATTACTTTTTCATCAAATGATTCGAGATCGAGGCATACCTCACCGTTGCCTGCCGCATTGCTCACAAGGGCTGCTGCCAGGAAAAGATTCGTATCTTCTTTTTTGGAAAGTTTGCTTACAAAACGTCCGAAATGAATATCGATGTGTGTTAATATATTCTTATTATATAAGTATGTTGTATATAAATTATTCATGTATAACTTATAAAATAAATTTCCGGGTTCTGTTTTGTAGTTTCTGGTTTTTTTAAACAGGGTTTATATCAAAATATTTTTTTTTAGTTTTCTTACCTGTTTGCCAATACAAAAGTATACAGATGTCCGATTCACTCACCAGCGGAAGTAATGATTTTTGAACAGATTTCCTCCTGAGTCAGACCGGCGGATTTGACAGTGATGTCCGCATACTGCCTATAAAGAATTAAACGCTCGTAATACAAATCGGCAAAGTTCTGATCCGGCCTTTTTGCCAGACCTCTGGTACTGAAATCATGAACCCTTGATTCGAGTGTGGACAAATTTACATCGAGAAATATTACAATGCCGTCTGACTTGAGGTGGGTTATGGCGCGATCACTGTAAACAGCACTTCCGCCCGTGGCAATAACGCAGTTTTGAACAAAAAGACCGAGCAGAACATCTTCTTCAATCTTCCGGAGAACAGCGTATCCGTCTTTATCAACAATATCCTGTAGCGTCCTCTCCTGAGATGTTTGGATGAGAACGTCTGTATCCACGAAGTCGCGTGATGTCTTCTTCGCCAGGATTACGCCGACTGTGCTCTTGCCTGCGCCCGGCATCCCGATTAAAATAATATTTGAATGCTTTTGTGCCATTGTTCAAGGAAGCTAAAGCAGTTTTTCACGCGCTCTGTCAAAAGTCGTTCGCATATGACCTGCTCTTAAATCTCATATCGTTATAGTACCTTCCATATAAAGGACTGCTCTACCTTTAATCTTGACCCGCTCCCCTGCATAATTACAGAATAACTCACCACCTCTCTTCGAGACCTGCAAAGCATGCAGATCATTCTTGTGAAGCACGCCCGCCCAATAGGGAATCAGAACACAATGCGCGGAACCTGTTACCGGGTCCTCCGTTATTCCTACTCTGGGTGCGAAAAAGCGTGATACGAAGTCACTCCGGTCTCCTCTGGCTGTGACGATGGTACCCCGGCAGTCAACCCGGCCAAGCGCACCAAAATCTGGTTGTAATTCCCGAACTTTATTTTCGCTGTCCAGCACAACAAGCACATCTTCCTCTGAGCCAAATATTACTTTCGGCGCAACTCCCAGTGACTCTCCGAGTCCGGCAGGAGGAGTCCGCTTATGTGCAGGTCTTGAAGGAAAGTCCATCTCAAGAAAATTATCACGCTTAAAAACGACCAGTTGCCCGCTTTTGCTTGTCTGAAACCTGATGATTTCAGATGGCCATTCCTGACAAACGAAAAGTACAAAGGCACTTGCTAATGTGGCGTGTCCGCAAAGAGCAACTTCTGTAATCGGGGTGAACCACCGTATGTCAAAGCCGGTATCATTTCGTACAAGAAAAGCTGTTTCCGACAAATTATTCTCCGCGGCAACAGACTGAAGTTTCCTGTCATCTATCCACTTATCGAGCATGCAAACAGCCGCCGGATTGCCGGAGAATACTTCGGAAGTAAAAGCATCAACCTGATAGATGGGTATATTCATCTCTTTTTTCCTTTTTTCTTCTATCTCTTCTCAGGAAAAAGCTTCCGGATTCCTGCGGCATTGCAGATTCCCCTTTCTGTTATATACCCCGTGACAAGTCTTGCGGGTGTAACATCGAATGCGAAGTTTGCGGCATGACTTCCGGAGGGAGGTATGAGAACTTTCCTGATGACATCTTTATCAAGCCCCTGTACATATCTGACTTCATCCGGATCACGTGTCTCGATAGGTATTCCCTTTACTCCGTCCGATAAATTCCAGTCGAAAGTGCTGGAAGGAAGGGCAACATAGAACGGGACATCATTGTCTTTTGCGGAAAGAGCTTTGAGATAGGTTCCAATTTTATTTGCGACATCTCCGGTTGAAGTCGTCCTGTCTGAGCCGACAATCACCAGGTCGACCATGCCATGCTGCATCAGGTGCCCGCCCGCATTATCGGTTATTACAGTATGCTTCACGCCATGCTGACCCAGTTCCCATGCCGTCAGCCTTGCGCCCTGATTAAGGGGTCTCGTTTCGTCAACCCAGACATGGATGTCGAGACCTTTCTCGTTCGCCGCGTAGATCGGTGCTGTTGCAGTTCCGTATTCTATGCATGCAAGCCACCCGGCGTTGCAGTGGGTGAGGATGTTTACCGTTTTGCCAGCTTTGCACCTGCTCATTTCATCGATTATTTCAAGACCATGTAGGCCGATGTTCCTGCAGTTATCGACCTCTTGCTCCGTAATTTTTTCCGCTTCATTTCTGGCTGCTTCAATTTTATTTTGAATGCCTGACGTGGACAGTACTTTTTCAAGAACCTTCTCAGCCGCCCATGCAAGATTTATGGCCGTAGGTCTTGAATCTTTAAGTCTTTCGCATTCACCTATTATGAAATCATCCCGGGCCGTTTTTCGGGGAAGGGAGAGAGCGGCCAGATATATACCGTAAGCCGCTGTTACTCCAATAAGTGGAGCGCCTCTCACGCACATCTCCTTGATGGCAAAAATCACATCATCAACTTTTTTGAGATCAGTTATAACCAATTGATGCGGAAGGAATCTCTGGTCTATGATTTTAACTGAATCGAGATCATCTTCCTGCCATATTGGACGGAGAGGCTTATTGTTTTTCATCTCATATTCTGGCGAGAGCAAAGTCTGTTTGAACTTCCCCCAGAAGGACATGTCTCTTGAATACCTGTCGCATCTTGTTTGAATCCATTTTCTGGTAAACAACAGGTTTCTCTCCTTCTGTTTCTACAGTAACGTTTGGCTCGCTGCTGCACATGCCCATACATCCCGAAGCGACCACCCTTATATCCTGACGGTCTGCCTGAACCATCTCTTCCATAAGAGTATTCATAACTTCACGGGCGCCTGCAGCTATCCCGCACGTTCCCATGTGGACGGTAATTTTTATTGTGGCAGTGCCGTGTCTTAATGATGTCTCTTTCGAGGTTTTTTCTTTGATTCTTTTGAGGTCTTCAATGGACATTTTTGCCATTTTTATTCTCCTTCAATTATTTATGCTCTCATAAAAAATCTCAAAATCGTCATTCCCGTAAAAACGGGAGTTCAGAACTATATGAAAAGACTGGATCCCCGCTTCCGCGGGAATGACATAAAAAGGCAAATCCTGACCTTTTACGAGTCCATCAATTATTCATTGACTGATTTTTTTTAGTTCATTCTCAATCTGTTTCTTAAGGTGAAACAGCCGAACAGGATCGGCCAGGGATTTCCCACGCTCCTTCCTTAATTCACGTGTGTCGATCGCGAATCTGTTTCGATCAATAACATGATCATAAACAAAGTCAATATCAGGATTTCCGGCTATTAACAATGTTATCGTTCCGGCAATATCTCCGATGGGAGCCCGGTCTATGTGGTCGTATCTGAATGTGGCAGTGACGACAGTTCTCTTTCCTGGCTCGGATTCAATCGAAAAATCTCCGCCGCATCGTATTGAAGCCTCCTTCCAGAGTGACAGCCCTAAGCCGATCCGTCTTGTAGTTCTTGATGTCACAAACGGATCCGTGACAGTGCGGATCTCTTCAGAGGACATTCCCTTTCCGTAATCCTTTATTACAACTGTTAACAGATTTTCGATCCGATTTTCATTGATAAAGATTTCTATGAGTTCCGAACCTGCACTTATCCCGTTTTCCACGATATCCATTATATGAAGCGATATTTCTCTCAAATCAGACCTCTATCCATCTCCCGTTTTTTTCAGCCAGGGCAAGGCGTATCTCTTCTATTGTGGGTTCGGCTATGAAAAATTTTGTGACGGCTTTGCCTATGTCATCCGGGAAATGGGCATCCGAGGATATGATAAACGGAAACCTTTTTATATCGGGCATCTGTTTCATCGCCTGGGAAGGCGCAGTCCGCCGCGAGATCTCGACTCCGTCTATGGGAAGGTCGGGTGGTATGAATCCCAACTGACTTATGATTCCAAATACGGGCCTGTCAACATGCGAAGGGATGCAAAGACCGTTAAGAAAATGTATTTTATCAACTATTTCACTAAGTTTAAGGGTTGTTGCTCCTATAAGGAGTCTATGATTTTCTCCTGAAACTTCATCGTTTTCATCGGCAATGACCTGGTATCCGAACATATCCGGGCTGTTATTTCCTGGCAGATTATCATAAATATAATCCTGCATAAGAAGAGCCTGTTTCGATGTTTCAAAAAAAGATAAAATATGAACCTCCTCTTTCGAGCATATTTCCATACCAGGTATAACGCGAATACCCTTTCCGTCTCCAGCTTTTATCACGGCCTCAACATTTTCAGCAGAGTTGTGGTCGCATATTCCTATAATGTCCAGATTTTTTTCAAAGCTTTTTTCAATAATCTTTTTAGGGCTCATGCCCCAGTCACCGCAAGGAGAGAGACAGGTATGAATATGCATGTCGGCTTTGAAAAATTTCAAATTGACACCATCTACTGTTCCGCCTTATGTGATTCCGGCAGAGTATATCATGCCTGTCAGTGTATATGCCGAGCCTGGCCAGAGAAGCAGAGGTATTCCTTCACTTTCGGCCTTGCCGACCGTTTCGTTATCGGGCTCATGTCCGCCTGTTATTACAATGCATGCCATTTCACGAAGAACCGCAACTGCGATTATGTTCTGATGGCTTTGTATTGTCAGCCATACGCATCCTTCCGGAGCATTCGCCATGACATCACTTAAGAGATCGCCACAGTATCCCGCTTTTACCGAACGCCATCTACCTTTTTCTCCCGCCACCGACTGGAGTCCGAATTTTTCAACCAGATCCTTTACAGTCACTTTTCACCATCCCTTCCAGAACATCCGTCCTGTCTTGTTAGATAGCATCATAATTTATTTCCAAGAATTTTATCAATCTATCTTTTGCGGAGCATAATACAACGATCCGGTTTTGTCTTCCCCATTACAACGTCTTCAGCAAATGTCCTGCAATCCGGAGCGCCGCAGACTGCGCAATTTTTTTCCTGTGTATGTTCAAGTAGTTTCTCAATCTCATTCAATTGTTCTATAGATATGTGTTCTTTGTAAACACCGAATATGCGCTGCAGTTCATCCTGTGTTATATTGGAGAGTTCCCATCCGTTTTCATACAGGAGAATTATCTTGTCGCGGGGAATAAGCCGCTCGAGGCCGAACTTTCTCAGCATTTTTAGAATTGTGTTTTTTGCTATGTACTTGTCTACGGCAGTAAGAGCGCCTCCGACGCATCCTTCGGGACATGTCCTGAATTCTATATATTCTATGTCCTTGAAAAGGCCCAGCTCAATCTTTTCAAGATAATTTATTGTTTCTCTTAACCCTGACACTGCGAGTGTTTTATCCGAATTTATGCCCGCGATTTCTCCTCCTGAAATTCCCCATATAAGGCAGTTTCCGCTTATTTTCTGAGTTTCCGATTCTTCCCTTGAGGCTTCGATACCGGTTTTTTTCATCTTATTCAGCTGGCCGGCTATCTGGGCGTATACATCCTTTATGCCCATAGTTCTGTCCACAAGAGAATTCTCCTGTTCAAAAGCAAAGCTGCTGGGTACAATCTTGGCCGGGCATGGGGTTAGGTGATATAAAATTACGGCATCTCTTTTTATCTTGTACTCCCGGCTGATATTAGCTCTTACTTCCTTTGCCAGAAGAGACATAGGCCTCATTATTGGCAGGAGATGAGGCAGGAGATTCGGAAACTGATATGCAATAAGTCTAATAACAACAGGGCAGATCGGTGATATGAGTGGCCATGGCGACCGTCCGGTGACTCTGTTCTCAGCAATATATTCTTCGGCGGCGTAAAGAAACATCTCGACATAATAGGAAAGATCCATTGCATGATGAAACCCAATTTTTTTAACAGCATTGAGAACATCATTCGGCATTACACCTTTAAACTGCGAGTAGAGCACAGGAGAAACAAGGGTTATTGATACTTTGTCTTCCTGGAGAGCCTCAAGCTCATACGTTGTCGTGCTGATAGCGCCTGTCGGGCAAACTCTCAAACATTCTCCGCACCTTATACATTTGTCCGTAAGGCATACGGGATTTTTATTGTATAAACGGATTGCTTTGGTTGGACATGATTTGACGCACCGGCCGTGCCCTGTGCAGATATCAGGGTTAAAGGTAACGTAATGTTTAGATTGTGTCGTATCGGATGAAATCGGCATAGTTTAAACCTGTATAATACAGATACATTAAACTGCTCAATAGTGCTAATTCCATAACATCCGGCCTCTCTGATGGATGTATAACATATCATTAATATTAAAAGATTTTATCAATCTCACGTTTACGGAGCATGATACAGTCTTTTAATACGGCCTTTCCCATTACAACATCTTCAGCAAACGTCCTGCAATCCGGAGCGCCGCAGGCTGCACAGTCCTTTCCATGTATCAGTTCAAGTATTTTTTCAATCTCATTCAGTTGTTCTATCGATATATGCTCCTTATAAACTCCGAATATGCGCTGAAGCTCATCCTGCGTGATATCGGAGAGTCCCCACTTGCTTTTATCCGGAAGGATGACTCTATCACGGGGTATAAGCGGCTTAGGGTTAAACTTCTTTAGCATTTTAAGTACCGTGTTTTTTGCAATGAATTTGTCAACAGCAGTAAGAGCGCCTCCAATGCATCCTTCGGGACAGGTCCTGAATTCTATATATTCTATACCCTTAAAAAGGCCCATCTCAATTTTTTCAAGATAGGTTATTGTTTCTCTCAAACCTGATACGGCAAGGGTCTTATCTGAATTTATGCCCGCAATTTCTCCCCCTGAAATCCCCCAGGAGAGGCAGCTTTTACTTATATCCTGAGTTTCCGATTCTTTTTTTAAATTTTCAATGCCGGTTTTTTTCAACTTATTCAGTTGTCCGGTTATCTGTGCATATACATCCTTTATTCCCATTGTTCTGTCCACATGAGAATATTCCTGTGAGAAAGATGACATGCTGGGTATAAGCTTGGCCGGGCAGGGAGTAATATGATAAAGAGTTACAGCGTCACTTGTTATTCTGAGTTCCCTGCTGATCCGTTCTCTTGTTTCTTTTGCATTATGTGATAAAGGCCTCATTATGGGCATGAGATGTGGCAGTAAATCCGGAAACTGATAGGCAATAAGCCTGATTACAACAGGGCATACCTGCGATATGAGTGGCCATGGCAAACGCCCGGTAAGTCTGTTTTCGGCAAGATATTCCTCGACTGCGTGAAAATACATTTCGATGTAATAGGAAACATCCATGGCATTGTGAAAACCGATTGTCTTGAGCGCAAGGAGAATGTCATTCGGCATTACACCTTCGAACTGGGAATAAAGCACCGGAGATACAAGGGCGATCGAAACTTTGTCTCTTTGCAAAGCCTCAAGTTCATACGTGGTTGTGCTAATGGCGCCTGTCGGGCAAACCCTCAGACACTCTCCGCACCTTATGCACTTGTTGGTAATGCATGCGTGTTTATCTTTGTATAAACGGATCGCTTTTGTCGGGCATGCTTTGATACAATTGGCGCACCCGCTGCAAAGATCAGAGTTAAATGTAATATAATGTGAGGATTGCATTTTATTAGCGGAAATCTGCATAATTAAATCCCGTTTTAGTCGGCTGAAACGATAAATTCCATATGCACATTGGTTCCTTTACCTTTTTCAGATTTGATCTCTAGTACATCAGAATTTGCCTTCATGTTGGGAAGTCCCATGCCGGCCCCAAAACCCATTTCCCTGTGCTCCTCGGTTGCGGTAGAATATCCCTTCTGCATGGCAAGTTCAATGTTTTCAATACCATCTCCGTTGTCTGAAATATCAAGTATTATTTTACCGGTATCAATTTCGACCGTCAAAATTCCGTCTCCCCCATGCATGACGACATTCATTTCACTTTCGTATCCGCAGATTGCAACCCGGCGGATCAGTTTCGTATCCATGTTTAATGATTTGAGAATATTCTGAACGTTTATAGATGCCTCACCCGCTCTTACAAAGTCCCTTCTTTTAACATTAAAGTTTTTTTTAAAGGCGGTCATCAGAAATAATCCCTCATGCAGGACAGCAGAAAAACAAGCTTGATTGTACATATACGGTAACGGAAAGGAGGTTCAATCTCTGCTCAAACAACATCTCAACTGGATCAAGTTCCTATTTCTTTCCGTCGAGTCCGGTTATTCCCTTAGCATGCAGCCTGCCGCATGATAAAAACATCGAAAGAGGAGTTATAAGCAAAGGCATGCCTTCGCTCCGGGCAAGGTCTATTACTGCCTGAGGAGGAATTTTATTCCTGACAAAAACAATCGCTCCCACTCCTGCCACAACGGCAGTTCTAACTGCCTGAACAGTAGTTAGTCCTGTAAGAAGGACACATTTTTCTGAGAGTCCGGCCAGAATGTCGCTCATGAGATCACTGGCTCCGCATTTGTCGAATTCCCTGTTGAGATGTTCGTTTCCAACCAGAATTGAAGCTTCAAGAATATCTTTAAGTTCAGAAAGTGTCATAGATTCACAGATATCCCGCTAAAATAGTTAAGAAAAATAAATAGAGAAATATACAAATCGTCCCAGGAAGTTGCCGCAGAAGTAAGAGCTTTGAATTTCTCGAATATAGGTCTGTGGGGTAATGGGTTTTGGCATTCGCAAGAATACAATCCAGCCTTTGCCAACGGCGGCATATCCGCTTCCATTAGGATGTTGACAGCCCCAAAGGATTAATAGTCACGAAGCTTTATACAGCATCCGCCTGTATGATACCTGTCGGATATCCGGGGCGTTACTATATCACCATAAAAATTTCTTGCGATATACCAGAACCCATTACCCTGACAGACCTTTTAATAATAGGTTATGCAAAGCTCTCGAAGTGTGTTGAAAATATAATAAAGATGCTTATGTGTCAATAAAAGTTATTGATATGAATCGTTGTAACATTCGGCATCAAGAATATTGACGGATCAAAGCTCTTTCTTTATCTGAGCTCCCAACAGATTTACTTTATCAATGATATCTTCAATATCGAGGGAAAGTATTTTTTTGTCCCTTACGGTTATTTTTCCGGAAATCAGAACATCTCTAACATCCGAGCCGTTTGCGGAGTATACTATGTGTGAGGCAGGATTATACATGGGAATTAAATGGGGAGAGCCTGTATCGATTATTATGATATCGGCCTGTTTTTCTTTTTCAATGCTTCCTGTTACATTTCCCAGTCCTATCGCTTCAGCTCCTCTTATGGTTGCCATCTGAATTACGGTTTTGGCATCCATGACAGTAGGATCAAATAGATTAACCTTGTGGATCTTTGCCGCAACATCCATCTCCTTGAAGAGATCCTCGTCATTATTGCTCGCGCACCCGTCCGTGCCAAGCCCAACAGTAATTTTATTTCTAAGGAATTCCGGAACAGGCGCAATGCCGGATGCGAGCTTCATATTGCTCTGTGGGTTATGGGATATTTTCGAGCCGTGTTCAGAAATGATCCGGATATCTGCCTCATCAACCCATACGGAGTGAACAAGAAGAGTCATCTCGTCAAGGATGCCTGCTCTTTCAAGATATTTTACCGGTGAAACGCCATGTTTTGACTTTATCATGTCAAATTCATTCTTTGTTTCGGATATATGAATCTGGAAAAGAAGATTTTTTGACCGGGTAAACTGTTTAGCTTTTTTGAGGGTCTCTTCGGAACATGTGTAAGGTGAATGGCAGAAAACCGAAGGCATTATCAAAGATGACTCGTTTCTCCATTTTTCGGCGAACCGTCGGGCGATATTTATGTTATCAGCCGGATCCTGTACGCCCGGGGCCGGAAAATCCATGACTCCCTGCCCGAACACACCACGCAGACCGGCTTCAAAAGCGGCCTGCGCAACCGAATCTTCATGGAAATAGCCGTCACAGCAAGCTGTAGTTCCGGAAAGCAGCATTTCAGCGCAGCCAAGAAGTGAACCAAGCCTTACAGTTTCAGGATTCATGTATTTTGCTTCAATTGGGAAAATATATCTGTTGAGCCATTCAAAGAGAGGAAGGTCGTCTGCAATACCCCTAAGCAGAGTCATTGGAAGATGAGAATGCGTATTTACAAGTCCCGGCATAATTATCCCGCCCCCTGCATCGATTATATCCTTCGCTCCGGAAGGAATATAACCTGCGTTTACTGATGAGACGATTTTAATTTTACCGTCCTTAATAAATATCAGTCCGTCATTAATTATGTCAAAATCCCTGTTGACCGTTACGATTGTTCCGCTATGAATTATTGTGTCATATTCCATAATTTATATGCTTCTCGTTTTAATTGCCGATATCTTTTGCGATCTTTATTACTTTCCCGGCGGTTTTTGAAATGTCGACAGATAGCAGTTTCCTATCTTCCATGATTAATTTCCCGTTTATGACCGATGTTGTTACATCGCTACCCCTCGCGGCATATACTATATGTGATAGAGGGTTGTACATGGGCGTCAGATGGGGCTTGCGTGTGTCCAGAATAATGATATCTGCCTTTTTTCCGGCCTCGATAGATCCGGTAACGTCGGAGAGACCAAGCGCTCCTGCGCCTCCTATGGTTGCCATCCTTAAAACCGATTTTGCGTCCATGACAGCGGGATCGTTTGCATGCACCTTGCCCAGTTTTGCCGCCATGCTCATTTCATGAAATATATCAAGGTTGTTGTTGCTTGCGCAGCCGTCCGTGCCTATCCCGACACACACCTCTCTTTTTAAGAGTTGGGGCACCGGCGCGATACCTGATGCAAGCTTCATGTTGCTTTCAGGGTTATGCGCAACCTTGACATCATGTTTTTTCAGAAGGGTGATGTCCTCCTCAGTCAAGTGAACGCAGTGGCATGCAAGAAGATTCGGAGATAAGACGCCCAAACTTGCGAGAAATCCAACCGGCGTTAGCCCGTATTTCTCTTTTATCTGAGAAACCTCGCTTTTCGTTTCGGAAACATGTATGACGAGCGGCAGATCGTTTTCTATGGCCAGCAAAGATGCCTTTTGAAGCAGGTCGGGTGCGCACAGGTATGGGGAGTGAGGCTCAACCGCGACATTTATAAGCGGGTTATCTCTGTATTTTTCAATAAGCATTTCAGTGTACGTAAAACCTTTGTCGAGAGAACCGTAATTAGGAGAAGGAAAATCAAAAAGGACTTCTCCGACAACAGCGCGCATCCCGGCGTCTTTTGCTGCCTGTGCGACATGATCTTCAAAAAGATACATATCACAAAAGCAGGTGGTGCCTGAGAGGATCATCTCGGCGCAGGCAAGAAGAGCTCCGTAATAGACTTTCTCCGGGTTCAACCTTGCCTCGGACGGGAAAATATGATCATTGAGCCATTTCATTAAGGGGAGATCATCAGCAAGACCCCGGAATATTGTCATTGAAGCGTGTGTATGCGCATTTACAAGCCCCGGCATTATTATTCCGCCCCTTGCGTCTATTATCTTTGAGGCTTTCCTGTCTGGAAGCCTGATCTCTTTGCCGACCGCTACAATGTTTTCTCCTTTTACCGCCACGGCGCCGTTTTCGATCACGGAATCCTGACCATCCATGGTGATAACTGTCCCGTTTGTTATAAGGAGATCAGCAGAAAAGTTATTCAACTTTTATCCTTTCATAAAAAATCATAAAACAACTTTTAACTTGGCGGGAAAGGGCTTCCCCTCTCCCGCCGCTTGAAATAAATTCAAGCGGTTCCATCCTCACCCCAGGCCGGGGCTTATCAGCCCTCGGCCTGTTGATAGACTTATACTAGTCCATCAGTTTTATTTATGACATTTCTGATGATAGCTTCGATTTTGAAGGTTGCTTTTACTGCCGTATCAATTATCTCGTCAATTGCTGAAGGCGAGGGATTGTCAGGATTATGGATATTGGTTATGACCGAAAGACCGAGAATCTTCATTCCCGCGTGAACGCCGGCAATTACTTCCTGAACAGTTGAAAACCCTACCGCATCGGCTCCGATTGTTTTTAAAAACCTGACCTCGGCGGGAGTTTCAAGAGAAGGCCCCATCAGTCCAGCATAAACCCCCTTTTGAACGCTGATTCCTTCTTCTTTTCCGGCAACAGCGGCTGATACGGCGAGTTTATAATCATATGGAGCGGTCATATCCGGAAATCTGACGCCCCAGTTTTCATTGTTAGGGCCTTTAAGAGGGTTATGCCCGGTCAGGTTTATGTGGTCGGCGATGACCATGATATCCCCCGGGGAAAATGCCTGATTAAGTCCACCCGCGGCATTCGTTAAAATCAGTATTGTTACACCAAGCTCCTGCATTACTCTTATGGGAAAAGTGACCTCCGCAGGTGTATATCCTTCATAAAGATGAAACCGTCCCTGCATAGCCATAATATTATGTTTTTCGATACTTCCCATAAGAAGCCTTCCGGTATGGCTTTCAACTGTTGAGATCGGAAAATTCGGGATCTCCTCGTAATTACATGAAAATGAAATTTTAACTGATTGCAGACTGTTACCAAGACCTGTTCCCGTGAGAATCCCTATTGCAGGAGAGCAATCAATTTGTTTTTTAATGAAGGAGGCAGCCTCCCGAACTTGATCTTTTGATATTTTCAGTTTTTTCATTTTTTTTATTCCTTATGCCCTGGTATAAGAGCTTCTCCCAGTTTGTTTATCAGAGAAATTTCCGGCAAATCATAAAATATTCCGGTTCCCCCCGTTTTCGATTCATCTACGCCCCTTATAAATATATAAAATACGCCGCCAAAATAATCTTCATAATTATAACCGGCGGCTTTCAAGCGCAGATACTGGTGAAGGGCAAGAACATACAAATGGTATTGGAGTATGTACGATTCCTTCTCCATTACCTCATTAATGCCTGATTTTCCATAATGACTTTCCGCGTTTCCAAGGTAATTGGATTTCCAATCAACAAGAAAAAAACGGCCTTCATGACAAAAGACCATGTCCATATACCCTTTCATGAAACCTTTTGATGGTGAAAAGGTAAGATTCTCAAGCCAGACCGGATAATCATCGCTTACCAAAACTCGTCCATAATCCTGAAAAACCTTTTTAATTGCGACTGGGGCAATCATTTTCAGGGGAAAATAAAACTCCATTTCATTAACCCTGTTTGCCTTGTCAATATCAGACAATTTCATGACTGTCTCTTTTGCATAAAGAGGAGCATCGAGGACCTTGTTTATCATATCGCAGACAGTGCCTTTCCAGATTGCTCCAAAACCATACTCCCTCAATTTGCCGGCAACAAGTTCTTCTCTTGCGCCTGATTCCGAATAAGAAAAATCCATTTGTTCAAACAGGTCATGAAAAAATATTCCGGCTCTTGCGCCTCTAGGAAATAAAAATATATCCGGCATTCCTGATTGCTGATGCGGTTCGGGTGAATCTTTAAATGCGGCTCTGCTTCCGGCATCTATATCCCTTATATCATGACTTGCGGAACGTCCTGCCGCAAGGGATGAATAACTTGATATTTTAAAAGTATCATCTATTTTTCCTGTAAAATTTCTGCAGAAGAGCTGTTCTATATCCCCTTCATAAAAATCGTATTTACCGTCAACCGGGGGAGGAAGAACAGAAACATCAATCGCCCCCCCCGCCCTTTTTTCAAGCATTTTCAAATCATCAAGCAGCTCGGAGTCCTTTCTACCGGTAAAATAACCTTTCAGTGCCGTTACGATATCTTCATCAGCGTCATGTCCGGCATTGCGGGCATAATGGAATAGATAGGCCATGGCTGATGTCTCAGCTGAATTTATCCTTCCCCAGACAAGATAACACCTTTTTTTTGACCTCGTTAATGCCACGTACAGGAGCCTTATGTTTTCGGACAGAAGTTCTTTCCGGGCAGCAGAAAGACTTTTTTCATTACAGCCAAGATCAAGAACCAGATTTCTTTCTCTGCTTTCATCATGGAAAATTATTTCCTTATCATTAACCTCAGATCCTCCCCAGTTGAAAGGACAAAATACAACTGGAAATTCGAGCCCCTTGCTTTTATGTATTGTGACTATTTTAACGGCATCGTCATCACTTTCAAGGCGAAGAAGATGATCTTCGAGCCTTATCTTTGAAGCCCCCCTCTGTTCGGAGAACCATCTTACAAGACCTGTCATGCCGGGTTTCTTTTCAACCGATACTTTATGAAGAATTTCTGAAAGATGGAGCAGATTTGTTATGCGTCTCTCGCCGTCAGAAAAAAGAACAAGCCGTTCTTTTACTCTTTTCCGGGTTATGAAATGGCGAAACATGTTAATAAAGCCATGCTTATTCCATAAATAATGGCATTCAGTGAAAACGGCTTGTTGTTCATCCCAAGTAAGCGGATCCAGGTCTGCAATATCGAGCTCTTCACCGGAAGTTCCTAAGATGTCAGTTACCAGAGCCGACCTGATATTTTTCATATCGGAGGGATCAGAAACGGCTTCGAGGAACCTTTCCAGTTCCATGGCCTCATGAGAATCGAAGATATTATCTATGCTGTATATAACTGAAGGAATTCTCCTCTTCGAAAGAGAGGTTTTTACTTTCTGCGCCTGATTATTTGTCCTCACCAGTATCGCAATCTCTCCTGCCCTGATATTTTCTTCTGCGCCATTATCTCTTTCCAGAAGATGCAGGATTTCAGATGCGATAGATTCCGAAATAACCTTCTCTGCAACGTCCTTTTTAATTGATTTATTGTTTTCAGTGTATTCGTCAGAAAAAAGATGCCACAGGGTAAAAGGGGCGTGTGAGAAAACATCTTTGTCTCTGTATTCCTCTGCGTATCTCGAAACGCCTTTATAAAATGCAATATCATCAAATATGAATGGTTTTTTTAAATCTGAAAAAAGAGTATTTACAGCATCGATCAAACCGGGCACAGATCTCCAGTTTTCTGTAAGAGTGCTCTTTGAACCTGCCTTAGAGGCGGCATTTATGTACGAAAATATATCCGCACCGCGAAAGCTGTATATTGCCTGCTTTGGATCTCCTATTATAAAAAGAACGTTCTCCTTGAACCCAAAGAGATTCAAAAAAATTTCATACTGAACAGGATCGGTATCCTGAAACTCGTCAATAAGAGCGGCCTTGTATTTCCGCCTTATCTCGATTGCAAGATCAGGGTTGCCGCGGCTGTTAACAAGGGCATCCCTTACCCTTGTCAAAAGATCTTCATAATATTGGATATTCCTGCTCTTTTTGCACTTTGCAAGTTCACTTCCCGCATACCGCAAAAACTCCCTTTTAAGATGCAGGATATATCTGTCAAACACGGATTCAATCTCATTGTTTTTTTCTGCAAGTTCATCACAGATATCAAAGAATTGATGCCGTGGAGCTTTTTGCTTTGCTTTTACAGACTTTTTTATTTTTTCCGCAGTAAAATACTCAAATTTTTCAAACAAGGGAAAACCGGAAGATCTCTCATCCAGAAGCCCGTCCATCAAAGAAAGTAGAGAAAGTATCTTCCGTTCTCTTCCGGAACAACCTGACTCATCGGGCACAACTGATCCGTAAATTTTCCCGTTTAAAGCCGGATCATTCAGAAGATCTGAAATCTCATTCCTTGAAACATGCCATTCGCTTCTGATTCTTTTAATAAGATTTCGGTAATCGTAAAGAAGATTTTCGAATATGGGTTTCTCAATTAGAGGAATTATGCTTTTGCATGTCGATACCTGCCTTGACAGGAGTTTTGAAAAAAACCCAGGCCCTTTGAGCTTTTTTACCGAATATCTTATAAATTCAGGTTCGGCATTGTATAAATGAATTCTCCAGAAATCCTCTGCGATGTCCTGTATAAGGTCGGTCTGATCGGTTACAAGTTCGGTATCGAAAAGACTGCCTGTTTCAAAAGAGTTTTCCGAAAGGATCCTTGCGCAGAAACCATGAATAGTAAATATTGAAGCTTCATTAAAATCTATGAGGGCTTTGTTTATAAGCTCCGCAGCAAGTTCATGATCGTCATATTTTCTACACAGGGAGTCAATAAGACTGTCGCTGCTTTTGCCCTTCATAAAGGCCTCTTTTGCCTTTACCAGCTTGTTTCTGATCCTATCTTTTAATTCTTCAGTTGCTGCTTTTGTGAAAGTAACAACAAGAATCTGGTCTACGGTCAGATTGTTTTCTATAATCAGCCTTACAAAAAGACTCTCTATGGTATAGGTTTTACCGGTTCCAGCCCCGGCCTCAATCAGATTTGTGCCATGAAGCGGGGCATTAATAAGATCAAATTCTTTCACGTTTTTAAAGTTCCTGATCGCCAAGGGCGGAGTTTATGATTTCTGCTTAGCAGATTCCGTTCAAAACCTTTAGATAACATAACAGAAAACATCATACTTAAAAAGTTTAAAGTATCAGTTACGCACGGGTGGCTGATTGCTGATGATAGAAGCAAATAAGGCTGGATATTTTGCCTGAAATATAGCTATTTTATAGTAAACAAGCTTTTTTTCTTGACGCTTATTCAGGCATTGTCTATATATTCCGTATTCAGTTTTAATGCAGCCGTTTTGTAATAAATCGAGTTTACGTTGTGGGTCAAATCGCAGTTGATCATAATTTCTGGCATCTGAAACAGAGTTCGTTAAGTAATCTTACAACGAACTCGTCAATTTTGATTAACCAGCTGGAAGTTATATGCGAACGGATTTGAGACTTTCGACTTTTTTTTAGAGGAAAATGTGATCTGCCCGTAAAAAAGGCAGGCATGGTGTTTAAGTAAACAATCATAAAGAAGGAGGTTTTTGTATGAAACGTTCATTGTTTTTGCTTGTTGCATTATTCATGGTTATGTCTGCTTCAGTCGTTTTTGCTGCCCCTCCTGCAGATCCCATAGGAGTGGTAACCATTAAACCGGGTGAACCCATCCATATTGCTTACTGGTTTGTTACTGCCGGCCCGGATTCAACTCTTGGTATTGACACCAAGAGGGGTATTGAAATCGCAATCGACGATATCAAAAACAACCTGCTTGGCCACAAAATAAAACTGGACGGCCAGGACAGCGGTTGTAATGCTGAAGGCGGGCAGGCGGCAGCTACCAAGCTGGCTTCTGATCCGACTATTGTGGCCGCTGTAGGTTCCAACTGCTCCAGCGAAGCCAAGCCCGGTGCACCGATTCTCTGGAATGCCGGTATTACCACCGTTTCTCCTTCCAACACCGCCCCTTACCTGACCGACCCCAAACGCGGCCCATCCTATGACGGTTATCTTCGAACAGCCCATAACGACAAAGTTCAGGGTGCAGTAGCAGCTGATTTTGCCTTTAAAAGCCTGAAAGTAAAAAGAGCCGCCACTATTCATGACGGCAGCGTATATGCCGAACAACTGGCCAATGTTTTCGCAGAGACCTTTAAGAAAAACGGCGGCACCATTGTTGCTCAGGAAGCCGTTGCCCCGACCGACACTGATATGAAACCGGTACTGACAAAGATCATTACGGCCAAACCTGAATTTATCTATTACCCTATCTTCGTTGCTGCTGCCGGCCATATTACCCGCCAGGTTAAAGAAGTTTCCGGTTATGAGAAAGTTGCCTTGATGTCTGCTGACGGCGCTTTTTCGGTTGATTTCTACAAGGCCGCCGGTGAATCCGCCGTTGGCATGTACCATTCCAGCCCGGATTTCGAGGCTTTTGGCAAGGTTTATGAGGATTTTCTCCAGAAACACATCAAGAAATATGGCGAGAAAACCTTGGCTCCTTTCCACGCCCATGCCTATGACGCTGCTAACCTGATCTTCAAAGCCATTGAAAAAGTTGCCAAGAAGGAAAAGGACGGAACCCTTTATATCGGCCGCAAAGCTTTAAGGGACGCCCTCTATGCTACGAAGAATATGAAGGGCATCACTGGCACTATCAACTGCAATGAATACGGCGACTGTGCCGACCCGCGCATTGCCGTCTATAAGACAAGCGTGGAAAATGTTAAAACTTTAGTAATGCCAAAAAAATCTTTCTGGAAACCATACTAAAGATTTTCTGAAGGTTAACCCGGTTTTGTTCAATACAAAACCGGGTTTCTTATGTAAAAGGAGTTTCATGCCGACAAAGTTTCAACGTTGGAAAGAAAGTATTACAGCAACTGATATTGTGATGTGGTTTATCGGGTTTGCCCTGCTGGTTTTTATAATTCTGGGCTCAATCCTGACTCTCCGCGCGGGCAGATATACTCCTGTTCAGTGGTTTGATTTCGTTATTTACGGTCTGGCACAGGGGAGTATATACGCTTTGGTAGCCATGGGCTACACTCTGGTTTACGGTGTTCTGCGCATGATCAATTTTGCCCATAGCGAAGTCTTCATGAGCGGTCCCTTTACGGCCTATTATGTTGCCGCTTATTTTTACAGAAGCAGCCTGCTTGAAAGCCATCCTGTTATTTGTCTGATTATTGTTTTTATTGTTTCCATGACGATGTCAACTTTAATCGCCTTTCTTCTGGAAAGAATCGCCTATCGCCCTTTAAGGAACGCTCCGCGCCTGATCCCTCTCATTACAGCCATAGGCGCCTCATTCACCCTGATGTATCTTTTCCGGGGTTTGTACGGGACCGGTTTCCAGGCCTACCCGGTTTGGGAGATCTTTTCAGGCAAATGGGCATTATTTAAAGGTTTGGAAATAGGCAAAATTCAGCTTTTCGTCATTTTTGCGGCGGCTCTTGTTATGATAGCCCTTTATATGTTCATACAACGCACCCGCATTGGTAAAGCGGTACGTTCTGTTTCTGAAGACAAGGAAGCCGCTTCTTTAATGGGTGTGGATATAGATAAGACTATCTCGGTCACTTTTATTATTGGTGGAGCAGCTGCCGGAGCGGCCGGGGTTCTTTATGCCCTGGTTTTTAAACAGGTTTTCTTCATGATGGGCTTTATTCCGGGAATCAAGGCTTTTACCGCGGCCGTTTTGGGCGGTATCGGCAATATTCCCGGTGCTATGCTGGGAGGCCTCCTGCTCGGCTTACTTGAATCACTCGGGCCCGCTTTGTTCCTTGATGGCTACAATATTGTGGCACCCTATCAACTTAAAGATGCTATCGCCTTTTTAGTGCTTGTACTGGTATTGATTTTCCGGCCGACAGGTCTTCTTGGAGAGCGTTTGGCGGTTAAAAAGGCTTAGTCACCTGTAATCGAAAGAGAAAAAATGGAAGAAATTCGTGCCATTTGGCAATATGGAATAAAGGTTGGAATTATAGGCGGCATTGTCCTGATTCTGACGGCTTTAATAGGCATGATAGAAGTTTTTACGCAACGCGAGGTCATTGTGGATATAATCTCAATGGGGCATGCCCTCTATCTGGCCGCTGGGCTGTTTATATGTTACACGGCAGCCAAACGAACTACTCCGGCAAAGCCCCTGTGGGTCATTTCAAACAGTATATTCGCAGGATTGACAACCATGTTTTTGTTAGCGTTGCTGATCATTTTAGGCAGAAATATCAATTTAAGAATGATGTTCATCAATGCTTCCGATTTGCTGTTGAATAATCTGCTTACCTTCGGAGTCGAGGGCAATAATGGGTTACGCCTGCTTTTGATTGTAGGAATGGTCACCGGCCTGATCACGGGTTTATTTTATCTTCTGCCGAAGATTGTCCGCACGGTCATTTTATGGTCATTAGCTGGTTCCGCTTTTGCCGGAGTACTCCAGGACCTTATCCGGCCAATTCTGACCAATAATTTTCCGAACGCGATCAACGAATGGCTCTTAACAAGTGATGGCCTCACCATGAAAGGAGCCCTTTCAATTTTCATTTTCATTGCCTTGGTAATCATATCATGGTCAATGAAAGGAGCCGGGATCAAGCAAGGTTGGCAGGGTTTGCCGAAGAAACAGCAATCAACCTGGAGAACTATCGGCATCATTATTCTTTTAGCCATTATTCTGGTTGCACCGTGGCGTTTGGGACTTTTCATGAGTGAAGTCATGACCATTGTCGGTCTTTATGTGCTACTGGGACTTGGCCTGAATATTGTCGTCGGGTACGCGGGTCTTCTGGATCTGGGCTATGTGGCTTTCTTTGCAATAGGAGCCTATGTTACTGCATTGATCACATCACCCGAAATAATGAATTTAAATTGGTCTCTCTGGGCGGCAATCCCCTTTGCTATTTTTTTTGGCATTTTAGCCGGGGTGCTTCTCGGCGTACCCGTTCTCAAGATGCGTGGTGATTATCTGGCAATTGCCACCATGGGATTTGGTGAAATCATTCGTCTTCTGGTTCTTTCAGATGCTTTACGTCCCTTTCTTGGCGGATCTCAGGGTATTGGTCAAATTGCCAAACCGGAGGTGTTTGGTTTCGTTTTCAAGGGACCGCAGGAAATCTATTATCTCATTGTTGCCGGATGCCTGCTGGTGATTTTTGTTTCCTGGCGGCTGAAAGATTCGCGAATCGGGAGAGCCTGGAAAGCCATGCGCGAGGATGAAGATGTCGCCCAGGCCATGGGGATCAACCTGGTATCGAATAAGTTGCTGGCTTTTGGCACGGGCGCTGGATTCGCCGCATTAAGCGGTGTTATATTCGGCAGCAAGATAGGCTCAATTTATCCTCACAGCTTTAATATCATGGTTTCCATCAATATTGTTTGTCTGATTATCTTCGGGGGAATTGGAAGTATTCCTGGAGTAATTGTCGGCGCTGCCGCTCTCATCGGCCTCCCTGAGCTTTTAAGAGAATTCGCTGAATATCGATTTCTGGTTTACGGCATTGCCCTTGTTGCCATGATGTTGATCCGGCCTGAAGGACTATGGCCTGAGGAGGCGCATAAACGAGAGTTACACGAAGGAAAAACAAACGAAGCAGCTGGTTAGCTTTGAAACGCCCATGGCGTTTAAGAAGGAGAAGTTACTACGGCACCCATACTGATATCACGTAAAACGACCAAACGCTTTGGCGGTCTAGTAGCAGTGGATGATCTAGATATAGAGATCGAAGAAAAGACCATTCACAGCGTTATCGGTCCGAACGGCGCTGGAAAGACGACGTTTTTCAACTGTATCACCGGTTTTTATAAACCCGAGGCCGGTGAAATATTACTTGAAAATCATTCTTTAGTCGGTCTTATGCCTGACCGCATCGTTCGCCTGGGAATCGCCCGAACCTATCAGAATATCCGTCTTTTTCCAGACCTGACCGCGATCGAAAACGTGCTTGTGGGAATGCACGTCCACTTGAAATCGAGTTACCTTGGAATAATATTGAATACCCCCTTCGTCAGAAAGGAAGAAAAAGAGGCGGAGGCTGAAGCCAATCGCCTGCTCAAGTTCGTCAATTTGGAAACGAAAGCGAACATGCTTTCAAAGCACCTTCCTTACGGCGATCAAAGACGCCTGGAAATAGCGCGGGCACTGGCTACAAAACCTAAATTATTGTGCCTTGATGAACCAACGGCCGGCATGAACTCCGGGGAGACACAGGCCATGTGCGATTTCATTCAAAGCCTGCGGGATGAACTGGGAATCACGATCATGTTGATCGAGCATCAGATGAGAGTCGTAATGGGAATTTCGGAGATAATCACTGTGTTGGATTACGGTAAAAAACTGGCCGAAGGCACGCCGGATGAAATCAAGCGGAATCCAAAAGTAATTGAAGCTTACTTAGGACAAGGGAGCGCTGCTCAAGCTCATTAATATGCCTTGATAAAGGAGTGTCTATTATTATGGCGTTGCTGGAAGTCAGAAATATCAATGTTTATTACGGGAAAATACATGCGCTCAAAGATCTCTCTCTCAATGTAGATAAAGGAGAGATCGTAACATTGATCGGAGCTAACGGCGCAGGAAAAAGCACTACTTTGAAAACCTTGAGCGGCATTTTGAAACCCCGAAGCGGGTCGGTACAGCTCGAAGGAGATGAACTGACAAGGTACCCAGCTCATCAGATAGTGGCAAGAGGGATGATCCATGTCCCGGAAGGCCGGCGCATATTCGGCCGCCTTACTGTTCAGGAAAATCTGGAAATGGGAGCCTTTACCGTCAAGAATGAACAGTTAAACAGAACCAACATGGCAAAGGTGTTTGATATTTTTCCGCGTTTGAAAGAAAGGCGCAAACAGCTGGGCGGAACTCTCAGCGGGGGTGAACAGCAGATGCTGGCCATGGGCCGGGCCATGATGTCCAATCCCAAGGTCCTTTTTCTGGATGAACCCTCGATGGGCCTTGCCCCGGTTCTTGTCGACAACATTTTTGAAAATGTGAAGCAAATGCATGCTTCCGGGATGACCATTCTTCTGGTTGAACAAAACGCAAGGATCGCCCTGCAGGTAGCCAGCCGGGGATATGTTTTGCAGACAGGAGAAATTGCCATCGCTGACACGGCAGCCAATCTGCAGTCTAATGAGATGGTGCGGAAGGTCTATATGGGCGAAGCATGACGGCTTTGTAAAAAGTCATTCTGCTGTGTTGCACTTCATCTTTCGTCATTTCAGCGTACTTCTATGTACGCTTCATTCCTCAAGACTCGCGCGCCTTGCATAATGAGCTTTTTACAAAGCTGTCTGAATTAAAACTTCCAACGAACTCGTCAATGTTGATGAAAAGAAGTTGGAAGTCATATGTGAACGGATTTGAGACTTTCAACGAGTTTTCCGCTTATCTATTGCCGAGGGCAAGCTTGACGCCGAAACCGATCAGAGTCACACCGGCGAGGCGCGTCGCCAGTTTACGAGCATATGGCAAAGCCGAGAGCTTGCGCGCTACCATGTTACCGATAAATACAAGTCCCGCCTGATAAATTAAGCTGATTACGGTAACGTGCGCCATCATGACGCCCAGCGTTACAGGCGATGCATCTGCCCTCAGAAAAAGCGGAAAAAACGCCACGAAGAAGAGAACCACCTTGGGATTGGTGAGACTTACGGTGAATGCCTGACGGAAATAGACCGAAGCGCTTCTTACCGACTCCTCGGCATTACCGTCTTTGCCGGCAGAGTTACGAATCAGTTGAAAACCCATCCAGCAAATGTATGCCGCTCCGAACCATTGAAGCCACTTGAACATAACAGGATTTGCATTCATGACCGCCGCCAGACCCGCAACTGCCGCTACCATGTATATGAAGTCACCAGCCAGAGTACCCAAGACAGAACCGAGCCCGGCGCCGATGCCGTTACGCGCAGTGGCATTAAGAATAACGAGCGTGCCCGCTCCCGGGATCAGCTGGAAAACTATAATGGCAGCAACAAAACTTGCGTAGTTCTGGATCTCAAACACGATTTAATCTCCTTGAGGCCTTTGCATAACTTGCCCTTTTGCCCGATTATCATAAAATTTGGCTTCTGGTCTCTGGTTTGTTGTATATAGTTTTTCTTTTTTAACCAGAAACTATAAACCAGAGACCTATATGTTACAGGGGAAGTTCGGTCCCTATTCCCTGTTCCACGGCCTTCTTGTATATCAGAATCGCCGTTGCCATGTCGTCCAGCGCGATACCGAGATTGATGCTCATCGTGCGCTCTTCGGCTCTCTCTCTTCCGGGTTTTTTGCCTGAAACTATCTCACCCAGATCAGCATATGGCTTGGGAGTATTTTTGAAATAGCCTACTGTCCGATAATATTCCATCTGGTCTTTATCATCCGTAGCAAGCTTGTCTGCCTGTCTCAACGCTTCGCCTTTCCAGTATGAATCGAAATCAACTGGAGAAGCGAAGGCTCCTTCGGCAAGCCAATCCGCCTCGATAATCGGAGATGGGTTCTCCAGTATCGGGCCGCTTGTAACTACCAGATCGAGACCAACCACAGCTTCCTTCGGGTTCTTAACGACTTCTATTTCGGCGTGAACAACCTCTCTCATCTCTTTCGCGAATCGCTGCGCTATTTCCGGATAAATATCGAACGCCTTGACTTTGGCAATCATAAAAAGACACGAAAGCGCTTCAAGATTATTTCTGCCCTGAACGCCGCAGGCAAGAATACCAACGGAGGAACTTTCCTTTCGTGCCAGATATTTTGCAGCTATTGCGGTTGCGGCACCGGTTCGACGTGCGGTGATCCATGTTGC
Source organism: Desulfobacterales bacterium (assembly GCA_046485065.1). Lineage (GTDB taxonomy): Bacteria > Desulfobacterota > Desulfobacteria > Desulfobacterales > RPRI01 > RPRI01. The sequence continues at coordinate 34,351 of JAWOHP010000130.1, forward strand.
ATCCATTACCGAGATAGGCAGACCGGTATCGGGGTCATTCAAAATAAGCAGCCCGCTGATGTAGGGAAGTTTTTTCTTCTGATTTTCAGGATATCCGGAGATCCATTTAACACCTGCCGCATTCATGCCGGGTATATAAGCTGGCATTGCGTGGATGAAAGCATTTGCCCTCGTATGGATTCCGGGTTTGGGAGGCATTTCAACCCGCCCTTCCCCCTTTTCACGAAACATGTTATTCAACGCATCGATAATATCCGACATGGGAATATTCAGAGTTTCCACATCTTCCCTGCTTAAGTAGAGCACAGTATTTGAATTCACTTCATCTCTCCTTTTATTTTTCAGTCTCTTTTTGCTGTTCCATGAATATAAAACAATTCGTCGATATCATAATATTATGGAAACTGGCAATAGTGATTTAGGAGATGTGGAATTTAGACTTTTTTAAAAATATCGTGATTGAAGCTCCCCGCCGCAGAGCGGACGGGGAATGCACTCGCTGTTTCGGTTCAAGTCATTAAGGATTGATGTAAATAATGCCTGTTTTGTCTTTCTATTTGCACTTTGCCGGTGTCGGCGAATCTGCAGCAAAATCATGGAGATAGGTAAAAACATCCAGCAATTCCTTAGCTGTCAGTGCTTCCCATTCTTTTTTGCATTTGAATTCCGCAAAATCCTTCGTTTCAAACACCTTCTTCCACTGAGCCTGAGTTTTTGCGTCCGGATTCAGAATAGGCTTCGCGGAACTAACTTCACCGCGTTCATTGCATGATTGATAAACTTTTCTGTAAGTATATTTACCTTTACGGCTGTTGCCAACCTCTTCTGCCGCGATGCTGATACCGACAGAACCAAAAACGAAAACTATTGCCACGATTGCCATAATGATCTTCTTGAACATGATTTTCTCCTTTTTAAAAAAGATAAACTACAGGGGCGGGTTCAAACCCGCCCCTGTTATCCAGTTTCGTGGATTTGGAATATGTTTTAAAACTTATAAAAAGTTAATTATGTCACTCCTGTGAAGCTCGAAGCATTGAAACGAGATAAACGCTTTTATCCTTAGAATCTAATTGTAGCTGACAGATACCCAACCCAAACATTGTCAATTATAACATTGAAAGAATCAAATGCAGTTGCATCGGAGATCTTTACGGGCTTGCCCATAGGATTGCCGCTGCCGGTATACTCGTAATCGTAATACTGACCGCCCAGTGTTATGAAAAAATTGTTCGAATAAATAGGTTGAATATAATACCCTTCGAATACCTGGCCCCTGGCTGCCAGTTTGCTGCCCACAAGTGAATCTTCCGCGCCTGTGAAGTTGAACCAGTATTTCGATCCCCAGTTGTATTCAAGACCCATTTTTGCCTTATAAGGCATCGGGAATATTACGCCCGCGTAAATGCCATATCCGTTATGATCTTCAAGGGCTCCGTTGGAACTCAAAAGTCCCTGTCCCATCATTTCATAGAAAGGGTTTTGGGAGATTTGGGACGGGCGTGTCTGTGTCCACGAAAAAGATACAAAGGCATCTATATTGGCAAAAAGCTCCGAAAAATTCGTCCTCAGAAGCAAAGACGCAGCATCCCAGTCTCCTATGTTAGTGGAAGGCTCCATCCTGCTGATATACCCGCCGGAGTTGGGTTCAAAATAATATTCCGGTGTTCCGTCGCCATTTCTGTCCTGCTTGGCAATAATGAACGGCATAACTGTTAGCCCGGTGAATCCGTCGGTGATGTCCCATGCGTGGGCATAATTCAGAACAAGACTGGTAGCATCATTATCATACAGGGTCGAGATAAATCCGAACATGTGAACATCGTTCACGTCCGGCTGGCTGTTGCTCAGGGATGAACTGTTGCCCCAGTCCCCTTCAAAACCCACGCCGTAACAGAGTTTGAATGCAGCACCGGGAATTCCGGTAACATCTTCCAGTCCGAAATTCAGTGATGCACCATCAAACTGCCAGTTTATAATTGTTCCCAAAGGAGAACCTCCTTCCATGCTGTAATTCCTATATTCAAGAGGCGGGCCTTCGGTTGATGGGCGTCTTCCAAGAGAAAAACTGATCGGCACGGAACTGACGGAATCGCTGTACACAAAATAAGCGCGCTCCAGCCGAATGGTATCTCCATGAGGTAGACTGGATGTATTGCCGTCAAAGGTTACATCTCCCAGACTTCCCTGATTGAATTTGACGCCGGTGCTGTCTCCGAAAACTTTATATGCCGCAAGCCGTCCTCCGAAAGTGAGGTTTTCGTTGATTTTGGATTTCATTTCAAGCCGGAATTTGCTTGTATCAATCATATCATTATCCGCATCATATTTATTAGGCGGAGGGACCATTCCCGCAGCAGCCATACCCGCCATACCCTGCTGAATCTGCTTAAGAGTAGCGCCGTTGAACCCCTGCGGCGGGGCGGCAAAAAATCCGTTCGTGATCTGTCCCGGAGCGATCAGAAGATCCTTGTAATGAATGGAATCAGCGCGGGTCTTCAGTTCGATGCCAAGAGACAGCTTGTCAGTTGCTGTGTGCAACTCCGCCTTGTTGAGCCTCTGATCAATTTCCTTAATCTCTTTTTCTTTTCCAGCTTCTTTTTTCTCCACCTGATCAATTTTTTCCTGAAGGAATTTCAGCTTTTCATTCAAGTCTTTCAACTGCTGTTTCAATTCCTGAACATCATCACCTGCAAAAGATGCGGCAGGAAAAAGAACAGCCAGAACGAACATGAATCCGATGCATAGAATCACACCTTTTTTTGACAATATCATCTGTTCCTCCTCTCTTTCATGAAATGACAAATAAAACTCTTATATTTTTAGCCTATTTCAAAAGTCGTCATTCCCGTGCAAACGGGAATCCAGAAATTATTGCAGCATATTGAAAAGACTGGATTCGCACTTTCGTGGGAATGACAAATCCTTCTCTTTTTAGAACTTTTGCAATTGCCTCTCCTGTAACATCATTTTTGTGATCTATAAAAAAAATGTACAGCGAACCTTCTCAAATTATATTTATAATTTTTATTAAAGCAATTATAATGCCAAAATAATAATGAAGTCTATACCAGTAATCACCTGATTATTTATGAATTCATGCTAAGTAGTGTTAACTATTATATTAACAATGGTTAATATTAATTAACACTTATTAACAACTTTTCAGGCACTATTTTGAGATCGGTATACCGGAAGTCTTTGAGGAAAATATCGGGGGCAAAACCTAAGAAACTCGTGAATCTATCAATAAGGATCAAGATGGTGTTCCCGACATAATAGGTCTGGCTGATATGGCTAACACATTGGGCGCACAGGCACAGGAAAAGAATAATAGGTATCAGTTCAGCAGGTCTGTTGATTGATAAATACGATTAGCTTCCTCAATCAGAGTTTTAATTCGTGCTGTCTCGTCATCAAGGCGCGATAGCGGTTCCTTCAGGTCGTGCTGAATTTCCAGAAAAAGACGCTCGAAAATTTGCTTGATTTCCTGATCCAGCCGGCTACGGAATTCATCCCGTGATTTTGTCAATTTAAGTGAGAAGTCACTAATAATATCAGATCGTTTCCAGAGCAATGTCACGGCAACCAGGCCTGTTCCAAACGCGGCAAGAATACCGCCGGTTATATCAAAGGCTATGATGTGCGTTGCCAACGCAATAACAGCGCCAAGAGCTGCAATACCACCGCCGGTCAGCGTGAGCTTTCCCAGATCAGACCCCTGAATGCCTTTTTCGCCAACAATGTCCGCAATACGTAGGTCGCGGAGTTGACTTTTTAAACGTTCGAGAATGTCGGTGCGGTCCGAGGCAATTAGGCGTCCCGTCTTCTGGTGACGCTCCTGCCGATGCGCAATCAACATCGACAAATCATCAAGCATTGCTTTCATTTCGTCAGCCAGATCTTTTGAAACCCTCGATGATTCAGCATCAATTTCTTCTTTCGCCGTTTTCTCGAATTGCTCCTGTATTTCCTTAATCCATGTTTTCAAATCTTTATCACGCAGAAAGGGAATGGCCCTGCGCAGAATTATTCCTATACCTAACCCTTCTTTAAAATTACCCTCCAGCTTGAGAGTGAGGCGGTCGTAAGACACGCCGAGGCTGTCGACAACCAACCGCCGAAGCGAATTTGCCTTCTGGCGACGCGCCTCCACTTTCCCCATCAATTCCCGGTAAAACACTTTGTCCTCGTCAATTGAGGACTGTTCGTTGCGTAATTTTGATATAAGATCTCCGATGATTTTCTTTACGATATCTCTTGACCCATCGACTTTCATTCGCCAGACATCACCGCTTTCAACAGCGCTGCGTATAAATTGCCTGAACTCCGCAAAACCGCTGTCAGGCGCGCCTTCTGATTCCCTTTTAGCGGATACCGTGAACACAACAGGATTTTGAACGTTTCTTTCGTGTGCATACTGCTTCACCCTTTGCTGATTGACGGTCAATTCCTGCCGGCTTGCCAAATCGGCCTGCTGCAGAACAAAAACGGTTTTGCGGTGCCAATCCTTTTGAATAAAAGAAAGAAGCTCCCAAGCCGTTCCGGTATGAGGGTTTTTAGCCGGGAACACAAAAATAACAAGGTCGCTCTTCGGAATATAGTTTTCCGTGATCGTCTGATGATTACGAATGATCGAGTTGGTTCCCGGTGTATCCACAATCGTAATATCCTTCAGAACATCTTTAGGCAGACGAACTCTCTCCCAGCAATCTCCCAGGATTGTTTTGATCAGCTCTTCGCCATAGACCAATTCCTGAATTCCTGCCGTGCAGGGGTCCGGCGCGACCTCACACACATCCTCTCCAAGAAGCGCGTTGATAAAACTGCTTTTACCCGCCTTAATCTCGCCAACGACGACGAAAAGCGCTGCTGATTGCAAAAGGGCCAGGCGATCTCTTAAGATCTGCGATGACGCAGTGTCAGAACATTTATCGGTCAGAGACAGGCATTGCTGAATAATCTCTCGTAACACATCATATTTTTGCTTCAGTTCCGGGCTGATGACATGTTGTGCCGCCATGAGGTCTCTCCTATTTCCTCACAAAAAAAATTAAAGTCGGTAAGGGATATAATTAGAACGATTCGTTTACACGTTCATCTTGATGATACTTTTAAATATCCTAAAGTCAATTAAGCAGTCAATATTATTCTGGACCTTTAGATGCTGTTTTACTATTAGAAATCAGTAACTTTTCCTGACTTATTCTGATTGCCGACTACAGCTTGATATAATATCGCTGAAAGTTTTTTTCGATTCCCCGGACTTTCAAATTACCTGATTCCGGGGCGAGCCCCCAAAGCTGTTTGAAAAGATGAAATATAATATATGACTTTTTAAGATTCAGATAAATGGTTCAGCAAGGGGAGGAAAACCGATTCTGAAATTTTAACAAATGAATCGTTGAATATTTCGTTTATATTACTGTTACGGAAACACGCATTGTAATAAGGATCTTCGGATTCTGCCCTTGAATATTTACTTCCAAGCCATTTGTTCCGGGCAGCCTGCATGGAATATTTTATGTCTCTTTTGTTAATATGTGCCTGCTTAACATATTCTTCCGATGAATCGGGGAAAAAATATAACGGTCTTGAAAGGCCTTCCCAATAGAGATTGAGAAGCACAATAAGATACTCCCTGCTCTTTTCGACAGAATCAAATACAACGGTTTTATCCATGCAGACAAGGACTGTGTTTGAAGGCAAATTACTGCCACTATGAGAACATAATACAAGATGATATATCCACGTCCTTAATATATCCTTTGGCTTCATTGCCGTATACCTGAAGCTGAGCATTCCTTTCTCATAAACATTTGATAGCCTGCCGGTTAATGAAAAATCATGAAACGTCATATCTATATCCAGTGCGTACGACTGGCTGTCTCTTTTATATTCTTCTATTCTTCCGACAAATGTTTCCGCACCGACAAGAGATTCTTTAAGAAGAATTTCCCCTATATTTCCATGTGGAAGCCTTCCTTTAGCCTTATATGCCTTTAAAATGTAGTCCGGGGGGATTCCAGCCTGTATATCTGCAACAAGGTCCTGGTTAACGAGATAATTATCAAGGCCGGTTAAATCAAAATTCTCCTTGTCGGATAAAACAGATTCTTTTTCTTCAAGGTATATACCAAGACGTTTCTGGAGAACATATTTTGCGGGATTCATGAAAAAACCGCAAAGCGACTCTATATTCAATATTTTAAATTCATCAGAAGGCCCACAAAGACCTTTTGATATCAATGGGATGCCAGCCTCATTTTTTTGGCGGCTTTCGTACAGGCTGTATGCAGCAAGCATATTTTCCGCCGAATAGCTGAAAAGCTTCCCTTTATCCATAAAATATGCGGGAGAAAAAGCCTGAAGCTTATGCGAAGTAATCATCTGTCCGCTGTCGAACCCGAACCCTTCCCTGACATAATCAAGCAGTTCGCTCACAAGGACGGAGGGAGGTATTGGCGTGTTATCCTGGATGCTCTGTCCGACATAGCTTATATAAAATATTTTTCTTGCAGATATAAGGGCTTCAAGAAAAAGATACTTGTCATCCTTTTTTCTTGACCTGTCGCCCGGCCTGGGGTCACTTGCCACAAGATCAAAGCCGTATGAATATGAGTTTCTCGGAAAAGCGTCATAATTCATGCCGAGAAGGCAGATAGTTTTTAAAGGGATGCTCCTCATTGGGAGCATTGAACAGAAAGTGACGCCTCCGGACATAAATCCCGAATAAGAGCTTTCATGTTCCAAAACCTTTTTCACATAATATTTAACCGCATCTATTTCTATCTCTTCGCCATAACCAGACAGCTCGGCCTTTGCCGACATTCCGCCAAGAACGCGTCGTATAAACTGTATCTCCTCCTGAATATCATCATGCCCGGCAAAAAAGGTGTCGAGAACCCCTGTTAAAACGGAATGCCAGCCATTTATTCTCTTCTTTCCTGAAAGCGATTCCGCGCAATTAAAAATTTTTTCCATAAATTCAAGGAAGTTTCCGAGAATCCTGGCATCAGTGCCTTCGATCCCCTGAAATGGAAGAATTCCTGAAAATATTTCTCCATCTTTTATAGGCATCGCATATCCTAAAAGAAGTCTTTCGATTCCGGCCTTCCATGTATTTTCATTAAATCCGGGAAGGCCCAGCATGGTTTTATCAGTACCGTCATAACCCCATCTGATGCGGGTATCCCTTAACCAGCCTCTTATTTTTTCAAAGTCGGATTCATTCAGTCCGAATTTTTCCTTTATACCCGGATATTCCAAAACAGAAACAACCTCTGATACTTTAAACCTGCTCTCCTTCAAATCAAGAATGGATAAAAACCCGTCTATGATTCCACTCTCTCTCCTTATGCTTCTGTCTGAAACTGAAAATGGAATACGCGGCTCATTATCTCCGCGGACGTCAAAAACCGCATGAATAAAAGGGGCATAAATTTCAATATCGGGCGTCATTACAAGAATATCATTAGGAAGCAGTTCAGGATTATCTTCAAGTATTGCAAGAAGATTATCATAGAGTACTTCAACCTCCCGCATTGGGCTGTGGCATGAATGAAACTGAATGGAGGTATCCGGTCTGCCGGGTTGAAACGTATCAGGGTTATCGGATACATTCCTGTCTTTCAGACACAAAATATCCGATTGCAGGCATGAGAGAAGATCGATGCCTTTTTGTTCTTCATATTCTTCAATCAGTTCATGTTCCGCTGAAATTACATACCCGAGAAATGTCCTGCCGAGTTCTCCCATGGATGTCAGCAGGCGGTTTCCCTTTTCGAGATGAAGGTCTTCTTCATCAATAATTGTTCCAGCGTATTTTGACTTTATTCTTGTCGATTCCCTGTCATTCAGAATATCCGTCCAGTATTCCCTGCAAGGATTTAAAAGAAACATGTTTACCTCAAAAAGGCCGGATAATTCTTCGATAACCTGCATATGAAAAGGCGGAAGAGCCGATATACCGAAAACTGATATCCGCCCGTAAAAACCTTCCGGGCAGGATGAATGTTCCCTTATTTTTTGCACAAGCGTCTTTTGCAGATAGGCTCTGTGCCGTTTTTCATTTCCCCGCGCAAGTTCACGCCAGAGTTGAGCCTGCCAAATGTGAGGTTGTTCTTTAATTTCCCGGCGCTCTTCCCATTTGAAAATCATGTCAGGCCTGAAAACAATATACTGATCAAATATATCGGCCAGTTTTTCAGAAAGCTGAAAAAGCTTAAGCTTGTTTGTGTCATCCGCGAGATATCTTTTTAAACTCTCAAAGCCGGGCTTATTGAGATGGTCGGGAAGGATCTTAAGGAGAGAGAACGTCAGGACGCCGGGTTCAAAAACAGATACTTTGGGGATATCCGGAAAGAAGTAATTCAGTATATCATCAAGAAATGCGTTTGGAAAAGGGAAACAACAGTTTGCGCAAACCCCGTTTTGCCTCGCAAGCTCCATGAAAAGCCAGCGTTCCATTCCCCTGCTCTGAACAATGACAATCTCCTGGGAAAGGGGGGAAAGAGTCAAACCGGAAACAGGTGATTTTACGATTCGTGCTAGTTTCTCCGCAAGAATTTCAAGGCGGTTGCTCGTATAAACTTTTAAACCGGGCATATGAACCTTTGAGTTTCCAGTTCGGAAATCGGCAATTTTGGGCAAGCTAAAGGAAACCAAGGGATTGCGCTTAAGACATACACATTGTATTTCGCATAAGCAAACCCGCAGATTGACACTTAAGATCGCACAAAAGGGCCATTTCTGAATTGGAAACTATTCAGCCTCCGGTAAATGTCGAAACTATCTTTACAACATCCCCTTCGGTGAATCTTCCGTCAGGATCTATTCGTTTTCCGTTTATAAAACAGACTGTTTTGATCTTGTCGGGGAGGTTAAGTCTTTCTATCAGTTTCCCTGAAGTAATATCCGCGCTTACATCAAGCTCCAGCTCCCTCATATATTTTTTCACTATACCAACGGGAACCATAGATATCTTCATATCAAGTCTCCTGCCAGACCCTTTCCGCCTCTGCGCTCATTCCATATTCTTCCAGCTTTTTTTTGACCGGGATACCTTTGACCGGATCCATCTCCATAAGCTCGTAAAATCTGCTTTTCATTCCATCAAAATTTATCACGACACCTTCAGGCTCTCCGTCGCGGGCGGGTTCAAGGATTCTGGGAGTCAGGGCATCGTCATTTGCCGTGCGTCCGAAAAGATAATTTATAAGACGTTTTAGGAAAAAAACCCTGGTACCTGCATTCATCATACTGGCCACATCCCAGTTATAACCCGCTACAGTGTTGAACAGAGCAACCCATTCAGGTATGCTCACTTCACGGTCAGCAAACTGACAGAAGCAGGCGCTGTTTTCCAATGCGCCCAGAGCGACGGCAATAACGGCCGTCTCCGCCTTATTCTTATCCGTCTTCGGCTCAAGTTCATATTCAAATCCTATTTCAGGGTAAAAACATGCTCCCATCTCCATGAAAAGCATTGGTGCAGCCACGTGGCATGCGCCCCTTGGGCTTACAGCGTAAGCAAGAGCCAGGCCGTGTCCGCCTCCTCTCGGATCATGCATCGGAACTTCAAGACCTTTGCTTTGGACAGTATAATTTACTGAATCTTTACCTGTTTTAACGGCTGCCGCGAGACTTCCTTCGGAAAGAAGCATTCCAAGCTTTCCTTTTCTTGTTGCAATATCCGGCAGAATTTTCTCTATTACCGTCTCCATGTCGCCCCAGAGAAGCTTTATACCTCCTGTATCCTCTTGAGTAAGATCGCCCCTTTCATAAGCTTCCATAGCCCAGGCAATCGTTCCGCCGGCCGATATTGTATCTATCCCGAGATCATTGCATACCCGGCCCGCCTTACACACGGCTGCAAGATCCATTGAACCGATAAGAGATCCAAGAGCAGCTATCGTTTCATACTCTGGGCCAGGACCTTCCGGAATCGCAAAAGGTCCTTCCTTTATCTCAACTACACGCTTGCACGAGATAGAACAGTATGCGCAGGCTCTGCGCTTCGTGAGATATTTTTCTGTCAGCACGCCTCCATTTAATTCCTGCCCCATCTCTTCCCAGTAATTTGAAGTATAATTTCTTATGGGAACATCCCCGCTTACTACTCCTCCCTCAAGGTTTGCGGCAGTCCCGTTTTCACGCATCACGTCGGACGCGAGAGCTTCCTTTATCTTGGGATTAAGCTCCGCCCGTAATTCTTCATATTTTTCAGGATCTGCGAGTCTCATATTTTTGCCGGAAGCCTTCACAATAATGGCCTTGAGGTTTTTTGACCCCATTACAGTTCCGAATCCGGCCCTCCCGAAAGCATGATGTCCTTCATTAAGAATTATCGAGTATTTAACAAGGTTCTCCCCGGCAGTCCCTATTACAAGCGTCCGGTAATTCTTTCCATATTTATCCTTGAGAGCTCTGTTTACCTCTTCCGTTCCCTTTCCCCAAAACTCCGCGGCAGGCAGGATTTGAATCTTTTCATCTTCGATCAGCAGCATGGAAGGTTTTTCGGCCCTGCCTTTAATAATTATACCATCATAGCCTGCATACCTTAATTCAGGCGCGAAATAACCTCCGCAGGAAGAATCGCCCCAGTTTCCGGTAAGTGGAGAACGTCCCGCGACAGAGTTTCTGCTTGCACCGGAAAGCTTGAGCCCCGCAAAGGGGCCATTCATGAAAATAAGCATTGCCTCAGGCGACAGGGGATCAGCGGAAAAGTTCCCTCTTTCCCAGAAGAGCTTGGCAGCAAGCCCGCTTCCACCGATATATCCTGTGTAATATTCTTCGGGAAGTTTTTCAATTTCAATACTTCCGGCGCCAAGATCAACATTGATTACTTTTCCGGTATTTCCGTTCATCTGTATCGCCTCCAAAACGATTTAGGTTTATGGTTTTAAGTTCCTGGTTCCCGGTTAAAAGAAAAAACCAGAAACTACAAACCAGAGACCAGAGACCAAATATTTAAAAAAACGGGCGGAGTTATTATTATAAATGTCTCAAAGCCCTGATTTGGTGATTAACGTCACGCCAATATCTTGTCTTCCCACCCTAGATCTTTTAGGACACCCTCATAAATTACCGCGACTTTCTTAAGTTTAGGGGCAAGCTTCAAAAGCCCTGTTGCTGAACCTTTTACCCTTATCTTTCTGCGGGTTATGGCCATTACGGGATTAAGTTTATTCGACCATGACCGGTGGGCGTCATCGGCCGAAAGGCTCATTGTCATATCCGGTTCCTCTGCAGGCTTTCCCGGCCCGACCTTCAGATCTCCTTTCCTGCAATCGACCCAGAAAGAGCAGTTCGGACCGTTTTCCGTATAATCAAACAGAATGAGCTGATTCACTTTTTTCATACCACCGGTAAGTTCTTCATCGGCCATAGCCCGTTCAAACAGCATAACAAACGCCTTAATCGGTTCGCTTTCATCTTTCCAGTATTCCATAGTTTTCTCCTTCCTTTTATAATGCCTTAAGATAAAGATTGAGTATGTCCTCTTCTTCTGCAAAACGCGGATTGTAGCTTATCTGTGAGTCGGCTCCTGCAAGTTCTACCGTTGGCATGAGTTTTTCCCTGTCATCCGGAACTCCCAGATCCTTAAGCCTCTCGTTAAGACCGATTTCTTTCTTTAAATCCTTTACCCCCTGCACGGCAGCCCTGGCAGCCTCGATAGGTTCCATTCCATCAACACTTATCCCCATTGCATCCGCAACCATCATATACCTGTCTGCCGCTTCCTCAACATTAAAATCCATAACGATGGGAAGCATTATACCGTTTGCCAGCCCGTGAGGAATTCCATAATGTGCTCCAAGCGCATGGGCTGTGGCATGAACCGCGCCGGTCATTGTATTGCCAAAGCACATACCTGCCAGAGTGCTGGCTATCAGCATATGCCCTCTTGCATCAATATTTTCGGGCTCATTGACTGCAATGGGGAGATATTTGAATATAAGCCTTATTGCGTGAAGACCGAGAGCGTCGCCTATTGGAGAAACCGAAGTTGAAGTAACGCCTTCGATTGCATGGGTGAGAGCATCCATACCTGTGAAAGCCGTAATTTTTGGAGGAAGTTTGACCGTCAGTTCCGGGTCAAGCATCGCTATATCTGCATTATACGGGTGCGTTATCTGGAGTTTGATTTTTGCCTTCACGTCAAGAGCTACTATGGCTTGCGTCACTTCGCTTGCAGTTCCAGCCGTTGTCGGAAAAACAATATGTGGAGGAAGAGGTTTGGCATCATCCCACAGAGCGGCCCTGTCAGCAAGAGGCTGAAAGTCATCGGTACCCTCTCCTATCAGGATATTTATTCCTTTCGCTGAATCCATCACGCTTCCGCCACCCACGACCACCATGCAATCTGCCCCTTTCTCCCTGTAGAATGCCGCTCCCTGATTGATTATATCTATTCTTGCATCCTGAACAATGCTGTCGAAAATTCCAACAAGTTCAAGCTCCGATTTCTCAATCTCGTTCGCCACCATCCCCGCGACACCGGCATTTACAATCCCCTTATCGGTAATAATCACTACTTTCTTTCCACCGAGAGCATTCATTTCGAAGCCTATCTCGGATCTTATGCCGGGACCAAACATTATTCTCGGCCTGTTTGACCACATGAAAAACGGGTTGAGTTCCAGATCAGGGTATTTCATTTTCACCTCCGCAAATGATTACAAATTTGTATGATCACTACTTCACTTAAACAAAGAGATTATTGTTATTGCATCCGTATTATTCAGACAACACATGTTTATCCAAAACAAAGCAGGTAAAAACTCCCTCGAAAACTTTTGCTTTATTGTTTTCCACCGTTACTCGGAATGTATGCTTCCTGCCCGCAATATTTTCGGTTCTTGCCTCGGCAAGAACCGTCTCGCCTATTTTCAGGGGTTTTAAAAATTTTACATCTGCGGAACCGAGAACTACATTGGGATGGTTTACGGCAATCATGGCGGCATAGTCGGCAAGACCAAAAACAAATCCGCCGTGAATCAGCCCGGACTCATCGGCAGCCATATTATCGGTCAACAGGAGCTCTACGCGGCTGAATCCTTCTCTTACTTCAAGAGGAGTACCGCACAGGTTCCGGTCGATCTTTTTGTGAGTTTTTATATCCATTTGTTATGTCCCCTGATAAGAAGTTGAGTTGACGGTTCAAAATTTACGGTTTTTTTCAATGGACAGGATTATTATTATCAAAACAAGATTTTTATAGCAATAAATATCAATCTCCTTCAAGTTTAAAACGGATCGGAATCTTTACCGGCATATCCACAATTTTATCACCTTTCTTTCCGGGCTCAAAGCGCCATTTTTTTACAGATGACACGGCGGCTTCATCCAGGAGAGAATAGTGACTCGATTTAAAGACACTTACCTTTCCTGCATTTCCTTCTTTTGTGACAAGAACCTCAAGAATAACTATTCCTTCAAAGCCTCTTTTTTTTGCCTGCAACGGATAGACAGGGGGGTGGTTCGCTTTATAGAGAGGAACAGCCTCCTTTACAACGTGGAGAACCGACTGCATCTCTCCTGCCATCTGATCATTTGACGGTTCAGATCCTTCGGATTTTTTTTTCGAATCTCCTTCGGTATTTCCCTTACCAATAGGAGACGGCAAAGAATCTTCCGTAACGACGGATGATGCGAAAACATCTGGCCGGGTCGAGATTGCCGGTTGCTCAGGCTTGCTGACCTGAAGCTCAGAAACTCTTTCTTTTTTGACTGATTGATTCTCCCGGATATTTAATCCATATTTCTCAATCTTTTTTTGTGGTTTGGGATTTGTGGCGGTATTTACCGGTGGAAGATGTGTTAAAGAAATTGCAACCGGAGAGGGTCTGGCCTGACGATGTTGTTCCTTTTTCAGCCATTCTCCATCGAAACAGAAGATCAACCCGTGAATGGCCAGTGCCAGAACTATTGAAAGCAGTAAACGTGTCAACGTCTTCTATCAGCCTCTGACTGGAGTGAAATATGATTTATCCCGGCCTTTCTTATCTGATCCAGAACATTAAAGAGTTTCTGATACGAAAGGCTGTTGTCGGCAAAAAGCATCACACCTGTCTGTTTTTTGCTCCCTGCTTTATCTTTCAAGTCTGCCACAAGATCGTCGAAAGAAACCGGCTCTCTGTCTATATAAACGGTCCCGTCCGATTTTACTGTAACCGAGAGTATAAGATTTTTTTCGATGTCTGACGCCGAAGAGGCTGGAAGGAAAACGGGCAATCCAAGGTGAACTGACATTGAGAGTATTGCATATATAAAAAATACGAGGATCAGAAAAACAGTGTCTATCAGCGGCACCATCTCAATTCTGGCTTTACGGGCTTTTGATACGTTCAGTTTCATTCGTAAACCTCTTTATCGTTGTCTTTATCGTTGGTTCCCTGAACCAGCTTTTTATAGACGATTTCAAGGCTGGTCGCGTATTTTTCTATCGAGAGGGCGGCATCTTCGATCCTTGAGTTGAAATAATTATATGGAAAAACCGTGAGAATTGCGATGATAAGTCCGGCGGCAGTTGTTATAAGAGCCTGCGCGATTCCCATCGCGACCGTTTCAGGATGCTCGATAACATTTTTCCCCAGCGATTCAAATGAGAGTATAATGCCGGTAACTGTGCCCAGGAAACCCAGAAGAGGAGCAACGGTAATAATAGTGTCCAGAACACCCATATAACGGCGCATATTCCTTATTTCATCCGATGCGGCAGACTCCATTGCTTTTGTCATTGAGAACTCCCTGTGCAGTATTCCGCCCACCAGTATACGGATAAGATAATCTTTTGAGCCGGCCACTTTAATCCGCACCATATCCCAGTTTCCGACTCTGCACAGTTCAAGAACTTCATCAACGAGCGCCTGATTCCTCAATCGGTCCGACTGGATCCAGAATATTACCCGCTCAATGACAACAGCCATCGCTATGACTGAACAGACCAGGAGCGGATACATGACAGGCCCGCCCTTTAAAAATAAATCAATCATGATAACCTCTTGTACGTTTTAGAATCCAGTCACTCCAGCGAAAACGGGAGTCCAGAATTAGGTGAAAAGACTGGATCCCTGCTTCCGCGGGAATGACTAAAAAGAGAAAATAAAGCTAGAATTCGAACTGAATTCCGGCAAAAAAGTTCCTTTCGGGCGCTGGGTAGAAATTCCGCTTCGTCAGGAAAGTATCCATAACTGCGTATTCCGAGTATTTCCTGTCGGTCAGATTGTTGACACCTATATAGGCTTTGAGCATCTTGTATTTGTATGCAAGCTTTGCGTCAATCGTATAATACGAATCGAGCTTATCAAAGTTATTTGCCTGATCGCTGATTACATGACTCGATCCTATGTAGTTATAGTCAGCCGTCAGAGTAAGTCCCGGCGTCGCCAGGTCGTCGACTCTGAACCCGATATTTCCCTTAAAGCGAGGCACCGCTGGAATTTCATTTCCCTTGTACGGAGCTTTTTCAAATTCAGCATCATCATATGTAAAATTTCCGAAAAGAGTCAGTCTGTCAAACAGTTTCGCCTTGTATCCAATTTCAATACCATCATGAAGAGTTTCAGGATGATTCTCGTTTCCGAATGTTGAGGGATCGTAGAAAAGCTCATTCTCAATCTCAGCCCGGAACAGAGTTATGCTTCCTGAAATTTTTTTCCCAAAGAAATGCCTTATCCCGGCTTCATAATGTTTGCCTGTCTGGGGTTTCAGGCTGGCGTTTGCCCTGTAAGAGAATTTACCCCAGTCTATGTAGACCAGTTCATCGGTAAGCGGGAATCTGAAACTGCGATTTGCCCTGACAAAAACCGAGGATTTATCGGAGTATATGAATGTCAATCCTGCATTATAAGCATTCTCTGAATCGGACATATTTTCATCAAGAGGAGAAAGAAAACCCGTCATATCAACCTGAGCAAGACTGTAGCGGACTTTTTCATGACGCGCCCCAAGAGAAATTATTAAATTTTCCTTCAGGGCAAATTCATCATTGAAATATAATCCGATGGAATCCCTAGCTATGTCTGAATAACTGCTTTGAGTCGATACAGGTATAAAAAAACCCCCGTAAGAATCTATATCCTGTTCAGACCAGTAAAGATCAACTCCTGTAACCAGAGTATTTTTCCGGTTGAGCACTTCTGAGTTTAAAACATACTTCGGGGCAAAACCCCATGTTTTAAGTTTCGTATCAGTAGCAAGTGGACTTGTCGCATCCGGAAAGACAGCGTCATTGGAACGGTTCCTGTAAGATATGTCGGCGGCAAGATTACCGTAATTGCCCGTCATCAGATCAAATCCTGCTTTAACATACGTATCCGTGCTGCTGCCTTCATCAAGAGGATTTACGGTCGATCTGCGGTCTGCTTTCATCTGAACTTCGGTAAGAGGGCCGGGCAGCCCGAAATCATCCTTATGAGAAGAACCGCTAACCGTAAAGCTTAATTTGTCGCTTGCATCAAAAACAATTTTTCCCCCGATATCTTTTGCCTTATATCCGTTGTTATCCCTGTATCCGTCTGTTTCATCATAGCTGGCATTAAATGATGCTGCTATTTTATCATAACCTCCGCCTGCCGATGCTTCGAGTCTGCTGCGGCCATAGCTTCCGAAACCGACACTGCTTTTTGCCGTAAATCCCTCAGATGGTGTTTTTGTAATTATATTTATCACACCTCCCGCGGCATTATCCCCATAAAGCACGGTTCCGGTTCCTCTCACTATTTCAATCCGTTCAACCTGATCGATAGGAATCTGTGTCCAGTCAACACCGCTTAAATCGATACCATTAACCCTTCGGCCGTCTACTAAAACCAGAGTGTTGTACGGTCCTGTTTCGCCAAAGCCTCTCAGATCGATCTGTGCGTTCTTTCCGTTACCCTGAAGATTTCTGACAATAATGCCTTCTCCTGAACTCAACAGATCAGGTATTGATCCGGCATTCGAATTTTTTATATCATCGAGGGTAATAACGGTTATTCCGGCCGGAACTCTTTCGATTTCACTTGCGGTTCGGGTGGCGGTAACCACAACTTCAGGAAGCGTGGCCATTCCTTTTTCTTCCTTTGTCGCCGTTTCCGCACGGCAAACTCCTGCAAAGATCAGAGGAATAAAAATAGCAATAAACTTCAAACTTTTAAACATAACACTTTCTCCTTTCCCAAATTAAAAAAGTTAATCCGGGTCCGGGCATAAAAAAACCCGAACCGAAATGAATCGATCCGGGGATTTCCCTTTTTTATCCTCTGATCATAAATAAATACCCCCGTCCTCGAAGGGCATCAACACGAGAGATTTACATAACTGAATATTGGCATGTTGGGTTTGGGCATGCATTCATACCGCATGAAATATATTATGAGCCTTCGAGGACGCCCCCTGACAGACTATAAAAGACTGTACAGGCGGATACTATAAACGGCTTCGTGACCGTCTAACCATTGGGACTTTTCAGACCTAATGGATGCGGATATATCGCCGTCGACGAAGGGTAGGGTCTGATTCATGAGGATTACATGCGTGCCCAAACCCAACATGCCAACAGATTATCTGTTATGCAAAGATCTCCAAATTCAGGCAGGTTTTCTGACTCACGGATCATCCTAATTGCCGCACCTTCCCGGACATTGAAACGGCCAGTGGTTTAATGCGGTTTTCGTCCCCGATTACAGCGGCGGGCCCGTCCCCGATTTTAACGGGGTTCCCTCTTATGCTCCGAATACAAGCACCTGAATGTTCATCTCTGTTATATTTTTTCAGTTTCCAAGTCAATAAAT